>NZ_JADGHH010000214.1 GCF_019689535.1 Pigmentiphaga sp. | reverse complement strand
GGCCATCACGATGCCCGAGACCACGCCCATCGCGAAGGCGACCGCGAATATGTTGAGCCAGAAGTGATAGAGGTCGATGTAGACCTGCCTGCGGGTCCGCAGCCAGAGGGCTTCCAGCACGGCGAGATAGCTGGCCAGGCCGATCGTGAGTGCCGGGAAAATGATATGAAAAGAGATCGTGAACCCGAATTGGATCCGCGCCAGGAGCAAGGCGTCCATGAGATAGGCCGGTCAGCAGCCGGAACCGGGGTTGCCCCCGCTCGTGCCTGGCCGGGAAACCGCGCATTCGTCGCGCATGCCAGCCTTGTCGTGGATCATTGACGACTCCCCTGTGGATGGGCCGTGGTCCGCCTCGCCCGGTCCGGGGCTCAAGCAATCGTCGTGCCGCAGCTGGCTAGGGTTAATCCCCGGGGAAGGGGCAGCGTCGTACCCGTATCCGTGGCGCGATCCGCCGCGTACGGGCATTGCACTTGCCCGGAGAAATGCAAAATTTGCGCTCGCCCGGGAGATATCTACACGGTGGGTAGGACGACCCCGGGTGTGTTGCATCCCTCGCCGGCGTGGTATGATTTTTTGCACGCTGAACCGACTGCGTTGGTTGTCCTGGCTGCAGCCGGCTTCTTCGAACCCACTTTTATTTCGACATGATCCGTACCGCTTCGACCAACGTTGCTCTGTGGTGGCGCTTCCGCTAAAGGAAGCGGCACGTCGTTGCGGTTCGAAAACTGCACCTTGCCGCCGTAACCGGTGGCAGGTCGAAAATCTCTCGCAGATCCCGGGCACGGCGGCTCCAGAACCAGGAGATTGCCAGTGCCATCAGCAGTACCTTCCCTGACCACAGCATGTCTCGACGTCCCGGGCGCGCGCTTGCGCACGGCCGACTGCGTTCGTTCCCCCAATTCCGCGCCGCGGGCGGGGGCTCTTCGCGGAGGTCGACCGACATGCTGCTAATGATCGATAACTACGATTCCTTCACCTACAACCTTGTCCAGTACTTCGGCGAGCTGGGTGCCGACGTGCGCGTTTATCGCAACGACCAGATCACGCTGGACGAGATCGAAGCGTTGGCGCCGGAACGCATTTGCATCTCCCCCGGGCCGTGCACGCCGGCCGAGGCCGGCATTTCGGTGCCCCTCATCCAAGCATACGCCGGCAAGGTTCCCATCCTGGGCGTCTGCCTCGGCCATCAATCCATCGGTGCGGCGTTTGGTGGCAAAATCGTCCGCGCGCGGCAGATCATGCACGGCAAGACGTCGGCCATCACCCATACGGGCAGCGACGTATTCCGGGGCTTGCCGTCCCCCTATACGGTCATCCGGTATCACTCGCTCGCCATCGAGCGGGACAGCCTGCCCGATTGCCTGGAGGTGACGGCGCAGACCGACGACGGCGAAATCATGGGCGTGCGTCATCGCCAGCTTCCCGTCTACGGTGTGCAGTTCCACCCCGAATCCGTTCTCAGTGAGCACGGTCACGCCCTGCTGCGCAATTTCCTGCAGTTGGACGCATGAACCAGCGGCAACGATTTTTCGAGGAGTCCAAGGTGCCCATTACCCCTACCGAAGCGCTGGTGCGTTGCATCGAACACCGCGAAATCTTCCATGACGAAATGTTGTCGCTGATGCGCATGCTGATGCGCGGGGAAATCCCGCCCGCCACGGCAGCCGCGCTCATCATGGGCCTGCGCGTCAAGAAGGAAACCATAGGCGAGATCACGGCCGCCGCCCGCGTCATGCGCGAGTTCGCCGACGGCGTGAAAGTCGCCGATCCCGACAGCCTGGTGGATTTGGCCGGCACGGGCGGCGACGGGGCGCATACGTTCAATATCTCCACGGCGGCCATGTTCGTGGCGGCAGCCGCCGGCGCCAAGGTCGCCAAGCACGGCAACCGCAGCGTATCGTCGTCGTCCGGCAGCGCCGACGTGCTGGAGGCCCTCGGCGCCAATGTCATGCTGCCGCCCGAGGCCGTGGCCGAATGCATCGAGGCCACCGGCATCGGCTTCATGTTCGCGCCGCTGCACCATTCGGCCATGAAGAACATCGCGCCCATCCGCAAGGAGCTGGCGGTGCGGACGATCTTCAATCTGCTCGGCCCGCTGACCAATCCCGCAGGCGCGGCCAACCAGCTCATGGGCGTGTTTCATCCGGACTTGGTCGGGATCCAGGTGCGGGTGCTGCAGCGGCTGGGGTCCAAGCACGTGCTGGTGGTGTACGGCAAGGACGGCATGGACGAGGCGTCCCTGGGGGCGGCCACCATGGTGGGCGAGCTGCGCGATGGCGAAATCTACGAGTACGAGATCCATCCCGAGGATTTCGGGCTGCAAATGGTGTCGAACCGCAGCCTGAAAGTGGCCACGCGCGAAGAATCCCGCGACCTGGTGCTCGAGGCCTTGTCCAACGTGCCGGGGCCGGCGCGCGACATCGTGGCCCTGAACGGCGCCCTGGCGATGTACGCCGGGAATGTCGTACCATCCGTCGCCGACGGCCTGCGCAAGGCCTTCGATCTGATCGCCAGCGGAGCCGCGCGCGCCAAGCTCGACGAGTTCGTCTCGTTCACCAAGAAGATCTCGTCGCGCTAGGCCTTCGCATCGCAAAATTTCATCGGGTGGGTCATGAGTGACATTCTCCAACGCATATTGGAAGTAAAGGCCGAAGAGGTCGCTACCGCGCGCCTCTTGCGCAGCGAGGCCGACTTGCGGCGCGAGGCCGAGGCCCGCCAGGACGTGCGCGGCTTTGCCAGGGCCATCGAGGCCAAGGTGGCCGAGGGCAAAGCCGGAGTCATTGCGGAGATCAAAAAGGCCTCGCCTTCCAAGGGGCTCTTGCGCGAGGACTTCCAGCCCGACGAAATTGCCGCGTCGTACGCCGTGCACGGGGCCGCGTGCCTTTCGGTGCTGACCGACGTCCAGTTCTTCCAGGGGTCGCCGGATTATCTGCGCCGGGCCCGCGCGGCCTGCGCGCTGCCGGTGCTGCGCAAGGACTTCATCGTCGATTCGTACCAGGTGGTCGAGGCGCGCGCGATGGGGGCCGACTGCATCCTGCTGATCGTCGCTGCATTGGCGCCGTCGCAGCTGCAGGACCTTGAAGCGCTGGCGATGGAGCTCGGCATGGACGTGCTGGTCGAAGTGCACGACCAGGAGGAGCTGGACGTCGCCCTCCAACTGCGCACGAACTTGCTCGGCATCAACAACCGCAACCTGCGCAGCTTCGAGGTCTCGCTGCAGACGACGATAGACTTGCTGCCCCGGATTCCATCCGGCAAGCGCGTCGTCACCGAAAGCGGCATCTTGGGGCCCGACGACGTGCGGCGGATGCGCGAGCACGGCGTCCACGCCTTCCTCGTCGGCGAAGCCTTCATGCGTGCCCCGGAGCCGGGCGCCGAGCTGTCGAGACTGTTCGCATGACCGGCGGCGGGTCCCTGCAGGCTGCCCCACCGCAAGGCGATCTATTTGCTGCTGCGCCGGACAACCGCCTGAGCGCGCCACTGCGTGCGCATGTGGATCGCTTGCCCGCCGCCTGGCGGTCTTTGCTGCAGGATGCGCTGGCGAGTGCATCGTTCCAGGCCTTGCAGGATTTCCTCGAGCGGCGCCGGGAACAGGGTGCCGTCATTTATCCCGCGTCGCCGTTCAGGGCGCTCGAGCTGGTGATGCCGGAGTCGGTCCGCGTCGTCATCCTCGGCCAAGATCCTTACCACGGTCCCGGCCAGGCCCAGGGCCTGGCCTTTTCCGTGCCGGACGACTGCAAGCGGCCACCCAGCCTGCGCAACATATTCAATGAGGTCGCCGCCGATTGCGGCGGGGATCCGGCGAGCTTCGGCAACGACCTGTCGCGTTGGGCCAGGCAAGGCGTGTTGCTGCTGAACACGTCGCTTACCGTGGAGGACGGCGCGCCGGCTTCGCATGCAAGGCGGGGCTGGGAGGCTTTCACCGACGCGGTCATCGCCGCCGTGGCGCGCGAGCCCGGGCCCAAGGTCTTCATGCTCTGGGGGGCGCACGCGCAGGCCAAGCAGGTGCTGTTGCCGCCCGGAAGCGGGCACCTGGTGCTGACGGCCAACCATCCCTCGCCGCTCTCGGCGCGCCGCCCGCCCGAGCCTTTCGTGGGCTGCGGGCATTTCGCCCGGGCCAACCGCTGGCTGGCCGAGCGCGGGCGCGACACGATCGCCTGGTGAGCCGGCGAGCCGCTCCTTAGCGGGCGGGGAAAGGTTCGCTCGCCGGCGTAATGACGCATTCCGTCTCCGCCGGCGCCTCCAGCTTCAGCGTGAAGCAGCGCAGCTCATCCCGGCGGAAGGCGTGTACTTGCACCACGTCGCCCGGCCGGTAACGTGCGAGCAGCTTGTCCAGATTGCCGTGCTGCACGCGGACGCCGTCGATGGCAACCAACACGTCATGCGCCGAGAGTCCCGCCCGGTGCGCCGCGCCGTGTTCATAGACGGTGGCCAGGCGCACCTCTTCGCCCTGGCGCGCCGTCTTGACTCCCAGTGAGGGGAGCGGCGAGGGCGTCTTCCATGTCAGGCGGTAACCTTGCCGCGCCAGCAGTGCCTCCAGCGGCACGTCCTCGCGCCCGTAGACGTAGCGGCGCAAAAACTCGCCGACGTCTATGCCGGTGGCTTCGCGTATCAGGCCGGGCATTGCGTCTTCGGGCACGCCCTCGGGAGCGCCGCGGTAGAAATTCCGGCCGTAGCGCGTCCAGAGCAGACGCATTACGTCGTCCAGGCTGTGGCGGCCGCGGCTCTCTTGCCGCAAGAGCAGGTCCAGCCCCAGCGCGACCAGCGATCCCTTGGTGTAGTAGCTGACGATCGCGTTGGGCGAGTTTTCATCCTGGCGGTAGTAGCGGGTCCAGGCGTCGAAGGAGCTTTCCGCGACCGATTGCTTGAAACGCCCGGGGGCCGAGTGGACCGCAGAGATCGTCTTGGCCAGCGTACGCAGGTAATCCTGCCGCGTGATGACGCCGGCGCGCAGCACGAACAAGTCGTCGTAGTAGGAGGTGAAACCTTCGAACAGCCACAGCAGCCGGGTGTGGTTCTCGCGTTCGAGGTCGTAGGGCGCGAAGGCGGCAGGCTTGATGCGCTTGACGTTCCAGGTGTGGAAGTATTCGTGGCTGACCAGGCCGAGGAAATTGCGGTAGCCGTCGCTTTGCTCGGGGCGCCCGTGCACGGGCAGGTCCGCGCGGGAGGTCATCAGCGCGGTCGAGGCGCGGTGTTCGAGTCCGCCATAGCCGTCGCCGGTGACCATGGTCATGAAGACATAGCGGTCGGTGCTGTCGAGGAACGGCGCGCGGCGCGTGCGCGGCTCGAAGAAGGCGATTTGTTTCTCGCAGATCTTGCGGATGTCGTCCGACAGTCGCTCCAGGTCGAGGTTGGGCACATTGCCGGTGAAGACCAATTCGTGGCGCGCGCCATGGGCTTCGAAGCTCGCCACTTGCGGCGTGCCCATTTCTATCGGGTGGTCGACCAGCGCGTCATAGTCCGGCGCCTGGTACATCCCGAACCCGTGGCGGGGAGCGCGGGCCGGGTGGCCGGGGGCTTCGGGCAGGCTGGTGTAGACCTTCCAGTC
>NZ_JADGHH010000213.1 GCF_019689535.1 Pigmentiphaga sp. | reverse complement strand
TGACCACGCCGAGCAGCGAACGCAGCCCCACCCCCTTTAGCCTCCGAAAAATTGCCGTCCCGGCCTTCGGCCCCTCGATCCTCTATGGCATCGGAAACGGCGCCATTCTGCCCGTCATCGCCCTGAGCGCGCGCGAACTCGACGCTTCGGTGGCGCTGTCCGGACTCATCGTCTCCCTCATCGGCATCGGTTCCCTGGTCAGCAACATTCCGGCCGCATTGATCACCTCGCGCTACGGCGAAAAGCGCTCCATGGTGGGCGCCGCCGCCCTCAGCGTCGTGTCGCTAGTGCTCTGCATCTTCGCGGTCCACGTGTGGATGCTGGCCACCGGCGTATTCCTGGTGGGCGTGGCGGCGTCGGTGTTCCTGCTCGCGCGCCAGACCTATCTGATGGACGCCGTGCCGGCATACATGCGGGCACGGGCGCTCTCCACGCTCGGAGGCACCAACCGCATAGGCGTGTTCGTCGGCCCGTTCGCCGGGGCGGCGCTCATCCATTTCATCGGATTGCAAGGGGGGTACTGGATCGGCCTGGCGGCAATGGCCGGCGCGGGCTTGATCGCCCACCTGGCGCCCGAAATGGCGCCACCCCAACGCCGCAGCGACCGCCACGCCAAGCCCAGGGTCCAAGATATCGCCCGTGACCACGCCAAGACCTTCCTCACGCTTGGACTGGGCATCCTGCTCGTCAGCGCCTTGCGCTCGTCGCGACAGGTGGTGGTCCCGCTCTGGGCCGACCATCTCGGCCTAGGCGCAACGGCGGCCTCGGTCATTTACGGCCTCGTCGCGGCGGTCGATATGTCCGTGTTCTACCCGGCCGGCACGGTCATGGACCGTTTCGGGCGCATATGGGTCGCACTCCCGTCCGCGCTGCTCATGGGGCTGTCGCTCATGCTCACGCCGCTCAGCACGGGCGTGACGACCTTTCTGCTGTTTTCGCTCATCCTGGGCTTCGGCAACGGCATTAGCTCGGGCATCGTCATGACCCTGGGCGCAGATGCCGCGCCGGCCCAAGGCCGCACCGAATTCCTCGGCATCTGGCGGCTCATCGCCGACATCGGCAACAGCGTCGGTCCGGTCATCTTGGCGGGGATTACGGCCATCGCCTCACTTGCGGTCGGCGTATCGGCAATCGGCACGCTCGGGCTGGGCGCGGCTGCCGTCTTCTGGAAATGGGTACCCAGAAAGCCTACGGCCTCCCATTGATTCCCAGCCCGGACGGCCTCGATTCACCTTGTTACAAGCGCCCAACGGCGGCGGTATAGACTCGACGTCTAAGTACTACCAAGGTGAACCCCTTGACCTCCTCTACCACGGACCCTCCCCGGCTCCGGCCCGAGGCCGACTCAGCCGGAGTCCGCCCCCCGGAGGAGCTCGCGCCGCAGGCTGCCGACGCCAACTTCCGGATGCTGGTCGACGGCATCGACAACTACGCCATTTTCATGCTCGACCCGAACGGTCACGTGGTGACCTGGAATACCGGGGCAGCGAAGATCAAGGGCTATGCCGCGCATGAGATCGTCGGCTCCCACTTTTCGGTCTTTTATACGGACGAGGCCGTCGCGCGCGGCTGGCCCGCCTACGAGCTCGAAGAAGCCGCCGCGCATGGCCGTTTCGAGGACGACGGCTGGCGCGTGCGCCAGGACGGCAGCGTCTTCTGGGCCAATGTGGTCATCACTGCCCTGCGCGACGCCTCCGGCCAGCTCAAGGGTTATGCAAAGATCACGCGGGACTTGTCCGAGCGCAGGCGACAATCCGAAGCGCTCAGGCAAAGCGAAGAACGTTTCCGCCTCCTGCTCGAGGGTGTCGAGGGTTACGCCATCTGCATGCTCGACGCCAATGGCGTCATCACGGGCTGGAACACCGGTGCTTCCCAGATCACCGGCTACCGCCGCGACGAGGCGGTCGGCTCCCACGTCTCGCTGCTCTACCCGGCCAGCGACCTAGCGCGCAGTAACGCAGACCATATCTTGCAGCGCGCGCGGCAGGGCGGACGGTCCGAAGAGGAAGGCTGGCGCCAACGGCGGGATGGCACCCTATTCTGGGCCCACGTGACCGTCACGGCAGTCTATGCCGACGACGACAAACTCCGGGGTTATGTCTCGATCACGCGCGACATGATCGATCGCCAGATTTCCCATTTGTCGCGCCTGGTCGACGACTTGCTGGACATTGGCCGCATCACGTCCGGCAAGATTGATCTGCGGCTGGCCGAGATCGACCTGCGCACCGTCATCGAACGCAGTATCGAATCGTCGCGCTTTCACTTCGATGCGCGCCGGCAGCGCATCGCCTGCGAACTGCCCGCCGAGCCACTGGTCGTCAAGGGCGACATGACCCGCCTGGTACAGGTCGTGCACAACCTGCTGCACAACGCATCCAAGTTTTCTCCCCCAGGCTGCACCATAGAAGTCGCCGCAACCAAAGACGCCAAATCAGCCACGATCATGGTGTGCGACCCCGGCCAAGGCATTCCCGAGCACGCGCTCGACGCCATCTTTCAACTGTTTGTCCAGGAAGGCCGGACCACCAACCCCACCGAGAGCGGCCTCGGCATCGGCCTGACGCTGTGCCGCTCACTGGTGCAACTGCACGGCGGCGCCATCTCGGCGGCGAGCGGCGGCCTTCACCAAGGCAGCACGTTCACGGTCCAGCTGCCCCTGGCCGAGCCCGCTCCCCGGCGCCGGCCGGCCTCCGGCTCGACCTTGCGCGCTGCCGACAGCAAGCGCATTCTCGTCCTCGACGACAATCGGGACTCGGCCGACAGCCTAGCCATGCTGCTCGAGCTCAAGGGCCACCAGGCCAAGGCCCTCTACTCTGCAGAAGCCGCGTTGCGGCTCGCACCGAGTTTTCAGCCACACGTGGTATTCATGGATCTTTCCATGCCCGGGATGGACGGCTTCGAAGCGCTGGCAGCGCTCAAGGCCCTGCCGCAGCTGGCAGCTGAAACGACCTTCATTGCGATGACGGGCTATGGGCAAGAGCAAGACCGGCAGCGCACTACCGAGGCGGGGTTTGACCTGCACTTGGTCAAGCCGGTAGACATTACCCAGTTGGGCTATATCGTCGATTCAACCCCGAACATATCCTTCCCATCCAAGGAGCGCACCACAGGCCATTAACAGGGAGGCATCATGCACGCCGAAATCATCTTCTACACCCATCCCATGTCACGCGGCCGCATCGTCCGATGGCTGCTGGAAGAAATCGGCCAACCGTACCGCACCGAGGTGCTGGAGTACGGGACTTCAATGAAAAGCCCGGAGTACCTGGCGATCAACCCCATGGGCAAGGTTCCCGCCATCCGCCACGGGGACACCGTCGTCACCGAGGCGGCGGCGATCTGCGCCTACCTGGCCGACGCCTTCCCGCAGGCAGGGCTTGCGCCGCCCCCCACGAGCCCGCTGCGCGGCCCGTACTACCGTTGGATGTTCTTCTGCGCCGGGCCGGTGGAGGCAGCGGTGACGAACCGGGCGCTAGGCGTGACCGTTCCAGACGACAAGCAACGCATGGTGGGCTACGGCACGCTGGCCACCGCCCTGGACGCGCTGGAAACGGCAGTAGCCGGCGATGCCTATGTGGCGGGAGACCGTTTTACCGCAGCCGACATCTACGTCGGCTCCCACCTGGCATGGGGCATGATGTTCGGCACGATCGAGAAAAGACCGGCCTTCGAGCGCTACGTCGAGCGCGTCACTCGCCGTCCGGCCGCGGCCCGCGCGGCGCAGATCGACGACGAATTGGCGGCGGCACTCCAAAAGCACGAAGGCGGCTGACGGCTGCCCGCTATCCCGCCACGTGCAGGAAGTGGCGATGCCGCTCGTATTGGTCGAGGATGTCCCCGATCACGGCGTCGCGCTTCCATCCCATGATGTCATAGTCCTGCCCGCCTTCGCGCAGGTGGACTTCGGCCCGGAAATATTTGCGCTGCTCCTCGTTCTCGGCCTCCGCCGCGGTCAGGCTGGGCCGTACGAAAGCCCGGGGTCGCACGGAATAGAAAAAATCCAGCGCGCCCAAGTGGATGACTTCCAAGGTGACCTCACCCTCTTCGCCCTCGGTGACGCGCGCCTCATAACCCAGCTTCTGCAGTTCTTCCACGACCGCTTCCATGGAGGGGCGCACGACGTCGGCGATGTACCGCATCACATGGGCGCGCCTGGGCATCATCACCATGTTCCGTAGCCTCGACTCCCAGGATTCGTCGCCGCCCGCGCCCCGAGACAGCGCCAGCGATTGATAATGGATGCGGCGTTTGGTGGCGTCGAGCTTGAGGGCCTTGAACAATCCCCACAAGGCAATGAGCAGCACGATGGAGAAGGGCAGCGCGCTGGCAATCGTGGCCGTCTGCAGCGCCTGGAGCCCGTCGGCGAGCAAAAGCGCCACTGCCACGACACCCATGAGCACGGACCAGAAAATACGCTGCCATACCGGCGTCCGCTCCGCGCCTCCCGAAGCGAGCAGGTCCACGACCAGCGCGCCCGAGTCGGCGGAGGTGACGAAAAACACCACGACCATGGCAATGGCCACCATGGAGAGCGCATGACCCCACGGGTAATGCTCGAGGAAAGCGAACAGCGCCAGCGAGCTGTCAGCCTTGACCGTATCCGCGAGGGTACCGAGGTGCTCGAACAACACGAGATGAATGGCGGAGCCGCCGAAAACCGTCATCCACAAGAAAGTGAACCCCGTCGGCACGAGCAAGACCCCGAGGACGAACTCACGGATGGTCCGCCCGCGCGAAATGCGGGCGATGAACAAGCCCACGAAAGGAGACCACGCGATCCACCACCCCCAATAGAATAAGGTCCAGCCGCCTATCCAGTCGGAGGGCTGATAGGCATAGAGATTGAAGGTCTTGGCGACGATGTCCGACAAATAAGCACCGATGTTCTGCAAGAAGCTCTGCAGCAGGAAAATGGTCGGGCCGACGGCCAGGACGAAGACCAGCAGGATCACTGCCAAGTAAAGATTGGTCTCGGACAGGATGCGTATGCCGCGATCCAATCCGCTCGCCACCGACAGCGTCGCTAGGCCGCACGCGACGGCGATCAGGATGATCTGGGTAAACGTACTGACCGGCGTACCGAACAGGTGATTGAGTCCGCTGTTGATCTGCACCACGCCCAGGCCGAGTGAAGTCGCCACGCCGAACACCGTGCTGATGATGGCAAAGACGTCTACCGCGTGGCCCAACGGGCCGTGGATGCGCTCGCCGATGAACGGATACAGCGCCGAACGCAAGGTAAGCGGCAGGCCGTGGCGATAGCTGAAGTAAGCGAGCATCATCGCTACCACGGCATAAATCGCCCAGGCATGCAGCCCCCAGTGGAAAAAGGTAATCTTCATCGCCTCGCGGGCGGCCGCGACCGTGCCCGCCTCGCCCATGGGGGGCGCGATCAGGTGCATGACGGGTTCGGCCACGCCGAAGAACATCAGCCCGATGCCCATGCCGGCAGAAAACAACATCGCGAACCAGGTGAAATTGCGGTAATCGGGTTCGCTGTGGTCCGGCCCCAGCTTGATGTTCCCGTAGCGGCTGACTGCGGCGAACACGACGGACAGCAGGATGATGGCCACCGTCAGGATATAGAACCAGCTGACGTTGGCCAGTATCCAGCCCTGCAC
>NZ_JADGHH010000212.1 GCF_019689535.1 Pigmentiphaga sp. | reverse complement strand
CCCCCCGCCTGGTTGCCGCCCCCCGCGGCGCCGCGGGCTGGGGGCCCCCGGCTCAGTTCAACGGGTTCCGCACCCTTTCCAGTATCTCTTCCCCATACGCCTCCAGCTTGCGCGCGCCGACGCCGCTGATCTCTCCGAGCGCCTCCAACGAGGACGGCCGGGCCAGCGCGATCTCGCGCAGGGTGGCATCGTGGAAAATGACATACGCCGGCACGCCATGGCTGCGCGCCACCTCGGCGCGCCAGGCCCGCAGCGCAGTGAACAAAGACTCGGCCTCGGGCGGCAAGGTCGCGGCGGCACGGGCGCGGGCGCCTTCCCGGCTGCGGCTGGGCTTGGCGGTCTCACGGCGCAGCATCAAGACACGCTCTCCCTTGAGTACCGCGCGGCTGCCTTCGGTCAGCGCCAGCGTGCCGTAGGCATCGTGATCCACGGTCAGTAGGTTCAGCGCAATCAGTTGCCGCAACACGCTGCGCCACTCTTTCTCGCTCAGGTCCGCCCCCACGCCGAACACGCTCAGCTCATCGTGGCGGTGTTGGGTGACGCGTTCGGTCCGCTTGCCGCGAAGGATATCGATCACGTGGCCCGCGCCGAAACGCTGGCCGCGCTCTTTCCAGAGCCGGTAGACGGCCGAGAGGATTTTCTGCGCCGCCTGGGTGCCGTCCCACGCCTGCGGCGGCTCGAGGCACGTATCGCAATTGCCGCAAGGCTGCGAGCGCTCGCCAAAGTATTGCAGCAGGCGCACCCGACGGCATTCCACGGTCTCGCACAGCCCCAGCATGGCTTCGAGCATGGCGGCCGAACGGCGCTTGTACGCCTCATCGCCGGCGGACTCGTCGATCATCCGCCTTTGCTGCACCACGTCCTGCAGCCCATAGGCCATCCAGGCCGTGGCCGGCAGCCCGTCGCGGCCGGCGCGGCCCGTTTCCTGGTAATACCCCTCCACCGACTTGGGCAGGTCGAGGTGGGCCACGAAGCGGACGTCAGGCTTGTCGATCCCCATGCCGAACGCGATCGTGGCCACCATGACCACCCCGTCTTCGCGCAGGAATCGCGCCTGGTTGGCAGCCCGCACGGCCGCGTCCAGGCCGGCGTGGTATGGCATGGCATCGATGCCCTGGGCGCAAAGGAATTCGGCGACCTCCTCCACCCGCGCCCGCGACAAGCAGTACACGATGCCCGAATCCCCGGCGTGCTCCTGACGGAGGAAATCCAGCAATTGCCGGCGCGGATCGCTCTTTTCGACGATGCGATAACGGATATTGGGACGGTCGAAGCTGGAGACGAAATGACGCGCGTCTTGCAGCCCGAGCCGCTCCGCGATCTCGAGCCGCGTGGCCTGGGTCGCCGTGGCGGTGAGCGCAATGCGGGGCACCTGCGGCCAACGCTCATGCAACATCGACAAACCGAGGTACTCCGGCCGGAAATCATGCCCCCATTGCGAGACGCAGTGCGCCTCGTCGATCGCAAACAGGGCGATGCGGCCGCGCTCGAGCAAGGACAGGCAGCGCTCGGTCAGCAAGCGCTCGGGCGCGACGTACAGCAGATCGAGCTCGCCGGCGATGAACGCCCGCTCGACTTCGCGCACGCGGGCATAGTCTTGCGTGGAATTCAGGAAAGCTGCCTTGACCCCCAGCTCGGTCAGCGCATCGACCTGGTCTTGCATCAGGGCGATCAGCGGGGATACGACGACCCCCGTGCCGCTACGCACCAGGGCGGGCACTTGATAGCACAGCGACTTGCCTGCGCCGGTAGGCATCAGCACCAGCGCATCGCCGCCGGCCACCACGTGGTTCACGATTTCCTGCTGCGGCCCGCGGAAATGGTCATAACCGAAAACCCGGCGCAGTACCTCCAGCGCTCGGTCGTCACCCATGCGCCGGAGCCTCGCCTGCGTGCAAGCGATCCAGTCCTTGGCGCAAGTCGGCGATCAGGTCGGCCGGATCTTCCAGGCCGATGTGCAGGCGCACGGCGGGCCCTTCGGGCTGCCATCGGGTAGCAGTGCGATAAGGCGCCGCGTGCACCACGGTAATCAGGCTCTCGAAGCCGCCCCAGCTCGAACCGATGCCGAACAGCTGCAGGCCGTTGACGAAGCGTGCGAGCGCCGCTTCGTCAACAGGCTTCAAGACGACCGAGAACAACCCCGAGGCCCCCCGATAATCGCGTTTCCAGAGGGCATGCCCCGGATCGGTCTCGAGCGCCGGATACAGCACTCGCGATACCTCGGGTTGCTGCTGCAGCCAGCGCGCCACTTCCAGAGCGTTCTTCTCGTGCTGTTTGAGGCGCACGCCCAGCGTGCGCAGGCCCCTGAGTGCCTGATAGCAATCGTCCGGGCTCACGCTATAGGCATAGTCGTACACCGTCTGCCGCACCGGCTTCCAGTACTGCTCGTTGGTGGAGACGACGCCTATCATCAGGTCGGAGTGGCCGCCTATGTACTTGGTACCCGCGTGGATCGAAATGTCCACGCCCAGCTCGAAGGGCGAGGCGAAATATGGCGTCACCCAGGTGTTGTCGGCGAGCACGGGAATGCCGCGCGCATGGGCCGCCCGCGCGATCGCCGGGATGTCTTGCATCTCGAAAGTGAGCGAACCCGGAGACTCGCAGAACACCGCGCCGGTGTTGTCGCGCAGCAGGTCGGCGATGCCGGCGCCGATGAGCGGATCGTAATACTCGACCTCGATGCCCATGGGCACCAGCCTGCGGTCGCAGAAACCGCGCGCAGGCGAATAGGCCGAATCAGTCACCAGCAAATGCTGGCCGGGCTTGAGCACCGCCAGCAAGGCCACGATGATGGCCGACAAGCCGTTGGGCGTGGCCACCGCCTGATGCGCGCCTTCCAAGCGGGCCACGGCTTCTTCGAAAGCAAACGTGGTGGGCGTTCCGTGCCGGCCGTAGCTGACCGGCTTCTTGGTCAGGTCGCGCGGAGCCTCGTACGACTCGATCGTGGGATGGATGACGGTAGAGGTGCGGAAGACGGGAGTATTGACCATGCCGGAGTACGCTTCTGGAGCGCGTCCGGCATGCGCCAGCAAGGTATCGGGCTTGGGCATGGCTGTTCTGGGTTCGTTGCGGCGCTGCGCCGGTAAGCAGGCCATTTTAGCCAAGTTGGTTTCCCGGAAAGGCCGGCTTGCCTCGACGCGCCAACTCTCCCAGGATTCGTTCGACGATCGCCTCCGGCGGCTGCTCCGCGTCGACGACGATGGCATTGCTCGGCGGCTCCAGCGTATCGAATTGGCTGCGCGCCAGCCGCGGGTCGAAAAAATGCCCCTTGCGCTGCGCCAGGCGCCGAATCACGGTGCCATAGGACACGTCGAGATGGACGAACACCACGTCTTCGCCCGGCTTGGCCAGGACGGCCCGGTAACGCTCACGCAGCGCCGAACAGCTGAATACGTGCGGCTTGCCCGTGGCGAGCGACGCCTCGATGGCCGTGCGCATCGCCTGCAGCCAGGGTGCGCGGTCTGCGTCGTCCAGCGGCTCGCCGCGCGACATTTTCTCGATGTTCGCCGGCGGATGAAAAATGTCGGCATCCGCATAGCCGCAGCCCAGGCGCTCCGCCAACAGCTGGCCGACGGTCGTCTTGCCGCTGCCCGAAACGCCCATGATCACCACCACCATGACGGCCTCCCATTGCGATCCGGATCGAAGCGGCCGGCGGGGCCGGGTCCGCCCGGCTTGTTCGCGCGCGGGCGGTGCCGGCTGCCGATGCCATGACACGCTGGATAGACCGCCCCGCTGCCCGCCGGTTCGGCGCGACCGCCCGCCGACTGCACAAGCCGACATCCTGCTTCAAATCCATCGCTCCTGCAAAAAAAGAAAACTGGCGCATTGCTGCGCCAGTTCTCCGTACTGCAGGATTGAGGGGAACGCTTCAGGCGTTAGTTCTTGGGCGGTTGGACAGAGCGACGATGCTCGCGCATGCGGTCGCCGCGCCCGAGGCGCTTTTTCACGGCATCGGTGACGAGCTGCTTTTGCTGGCCATCGAGCGAGTCATACACAGCCAGCCATGCCTCGCGCGCCGCGTCCATCTTCGGCTTGAGCGCCGCGCGGTCGGCTTCCCGCTTGGCGGTCAGCGCGCGCAGGTCGAGCGGCCCCGCATCCACCTGGGTGCGCAGCGCCTTGGCGCTTTCCTGGCGCTGGGCGCGCACGGCCTTGGCAACCTCCCGGCTCTGCTCACGCGCGGTGTCCCACAGTTTTTGCTGCGATTCGTTCAAGTTGAGCTTGGACTTCAACCGCCCCAGCATGGCGAAGGGCGCCTCGCTGCCGGGAAGGAAAGCGGAGCCGTGCATCGGCCCGTGGCGTCCCTTGAAGGCGTGGCGGTGCTGGTGGGGCGCCTTCTGCTCGGCTTGCGTGCTATTGTCATTGGCAGGCTGGGCGTGGACGGCCTGGAAAACGCCGGCGCTGCCGGTAGCCAGCGCGAGCGACAACGCGATAGTGCGAAGGGTGTGCTTGGTCATTGCGATACTCCTTGTCAACACCGCATCGAACTGCGGCGGTGACTGCATTCTGGGTCAGCGCCGGTTTCGGACCCGTTGCACGCGCAGGGCCATCTGTTTCAACCGATTTCACGCTGCTTGCCGCTGCAAGCGCCTGACGCGAACATTCCGCCATGGAAAAACCCGCCACCAAACTGCTCGTGGTCGACGACGATCCGGCCTTGCGCCAACTGCTCGCCGACTACCTCAACAAACAGGGCTACGACACCCTGCTCGCCCCCGATGCGACCGATCTCGAGGCGCGCATCGCCCGCTACAGCCCCGCCCTGCTGGTGCTGGACAGGATGCTACCCGGCGGGGACGGCGCCGACGCCTGCCGAAGACTGCGCGAACGGGGGGAGGACCTGCCCGTCATCCTGCTCACCGCGCGCGATGAAACAGTAGACCGCATCATTGGCCTGGAAGCAGGCGCCGACGACTATCTGGGCAAACCGTTCGACCCGCGCGAGCTGCTGGCGCGGATCGAAGCGGTCCTGCGGCGCAAGAGCGGGCCATCGGCCTTGACCAAGGACGCACCGGTCGCATTCGGTCCGTTCGTGTTCGATCCCAAGGCGCGCACCCTGCACCGGGGAACCGAGCAGGTTCGCCTCACCGGCGGAGAATTCAACCTGCTCGAAGCCCTGCTGCGCAATGCGGGCAAGCCGTTGTCGCGCGAGCGGCTGCTCGCGCTGGCGCGCGACGACGAAGCCGGCGAGCGCAACGATCGCGCCATCGACATCGCCATCCTACGCTTGCGCCGCGCGATCGAGGACGATCCGAAACAGCCGAAATGGATCCAGACGGTCTGGGGCATCGGCTACCGCTTCGCGCCCCTGACCAGCAACGGCGATGCGGCGTCGGCTACGCCGCCGCATTCATGAGCGCGACTTCGCTTCGACGCTGGGGCGGACGCCTGGTGCCGCGCACGCTGCGCGCGCGGCTCGTCCTGCTGATACTCGGCTCCGTGCTGGTCGCCCAGGCCGCCACCTTCCTCGCCATCGAGCACTACCGGCGCGACGTCCTGGAAAACGTCGCCCCGGATTTCATCGCCACGACCATACGCACCCTGCGCGCGGCCCTCTCCCAGATCGACGAGAGCGAGCGCGCCGCCTTCGTGGCGGCAGCTTCGGGCGGCGAATGGCGCCTGGTGTCGCGCCCCGTCCCACCC
>NZ_JADGHH010000024.1 GCF_019689535.1 Pigmentiphaga sp. | reverse complement strand
GTGATCGCCGCCGTCAACGTCGTCTTGCCGTGGTCAACGTGACCGATCGTGCCCACGTTCACGTGCGGCTTGGTACGCTCAAACTTGCCTTTTGCCATGTTCTCTCTTCCTGCAGTTACCTGGAGGTTTAACGAATACTCTGCCCTAGCGCCCTAATTACTTGGCGCGGGCGCTGATGATTGCGTCGGCGACGTTCTTCGGCGCTTCCGCGTAGTGCTTGAACTCCATCGTGTACGTGGCGCGGCCCTGGGTCGCGGAACGCAGCGCGGTGGAGTAACCGAACATCTCGGCCAGCGGAACTTCGGCCTTGATGATCTTGCCGCCGCCAATCATGTCCTCCATGCCCTGGACCATGCCACGCCGCGAGGACAAGTCGCCCATCACGGTACCGGCATATTCTTCCGGCGTCTCGACTTCCACGGCCATCATGGGCTCGAGCAGCACGGGGTTGGCCTTGCGCATGCCTTCCTTGAAGGCCATCGAGGCAGCCATCTTGAACGCGTTTTCGTTCGAGTCCACGTCGTGGTACGAACCGAAGAACAGCGTGACCTTGACGTCCACCACGGGGTAGCCGGCCATCACGCCAGACTGCAGGGTCTCGATACAACCCTTCTCCACCGCGGGGATGAACTCGCGAGGCACCACGCCGCCCTTGATGGCGTCGACGAACTGGAAGCCGCCACCGGGTTCCAGCGGCTCGATCTTGAGCACGACGTGACCGTATTGGCCGCGGCCGCCCGACTGCTTGACGAACTTGCCTTCGGACTCTTCGCAAACCTTGCGGATGGTTTCGCGGTAGGCGACCTGGGGCTTGCCCACGTTGGCCTCGACGCCGAACTCGCGCTTCATGCGGTCGACGATGATCTCGAGGTGCAGCTCGCCCATGCCGGAGATGATGGTCTGGCCGGACTCTTCGTCGGTATGGACGCGGAACGACGGATCTTCGGCGGCCAGGCGGTTCAGCGCGATGGCCATCTTTTCCTGGTCGGCCTTGGTCTTGGGTTCGACGGCCTGCGCGATCACGGGCTCGGGGAACTCCATCTTCTCCAAGGTCACGACGGCTTCGGGATCGCACAGGGTTTCGCCCGTGGTCACTTCCTTCAGGCCCACGGCGGCAGCGATGTCGCCCGCGCGGACTTCCTTGATCTCCTCGCGCTGGTTGGCGTGCATCTGCAGCAGGCGGCCAATGCGCTCTTTCTTGCCCTTGATCGAGTTGTAGACGGTGTCGCCCGAGCTCAGCACGCCCGAATACACGCGGATGAAGGTCAACTGGCCGACGAACGGGTCGGTCATCAGCTTGAACGCCAGCGCGGAGAACTTCTCGGCGTCATCGGCCTTGCGGGACACCGGCTGGTCATTGGCGTCGGTGCCTTCGACCGGCGGAATGTCGACCGGCGAGGGCAGGTAGTCGATGACGGCGTCGAGCATGGCCTGCACGCCCTTGTTCTTGAACGCGGAACCGCACAGCATCGGCTGGATCTCGCCGGCGATGGTGCGCTGGCGCAGCGCCGCCTTGATCTCGGCCTCGGTCAGCTCGCCCGTTTCCAGGTATTTGTCCATCAGCTCTTCGGACGACTCGGCAGCCGCCTCGACGAGCTTCTCGCGCCACTCGTTGCAGGTGTCGACCAGCTCGGCCGGAATGTCGGCGTATTCGAACTTCGTGCCTTGGCTGGCCTCATCCCACAGGATGGCCTTCATCTTGACGAGGTCGACCACGCCCTTGAAGGAGTCCTCGGCGCCGATGGGCACTTGCAGCGGCACGGGGTTGGCCTTCAGGCGCAGGCGCATCTGCTCGTACACCTTGAAGAAGTTCGCGCCGGTGCGGTCCATCTTGTTGACGAAGGCGAGGCGCGGAACCTTGTACTTGTTGGCCTGGCGCCAGACGGTTTCCGACTGGGGCTGCACGCCACCCACGGCGCAGTACACCATGCACGCGCCGTCGAGCACGCGCATGGAACGCTCGACTTCGATGGTGAAGTCCACGTGCCCCGGGGTGTCGATGATGTTGAAGCGATGCTCGGGATAGTTACCCGCCATGCCCCGCCAGAAGCAGGTGGTGGCAGCCGAGGTGATCGTGATGCCGCGTTCCTGTTCCTGCTCCATCCAGTCCATCGTGGCAGCGCCATCGTGCACTTCGCCGAGCTTGTGGTTGACGCCCGTATAGAACAGGATACGTTCGGTAGTGGTGGTCTTCCCTGCGTCGATGTGCGCAGAGATGCCGATGTTGCGGTAGCGCTCGATCGGGGTCTTGCGGGCCATGATCGGATTTCCTTGGTGACTGGGCTGTCGGCCCGCGACGATCGGCCGCGGGCCACTGAAAAACAAAAGGTGCTGTGCTTACCAGCGGAAGTGGCTGAACGCCTTGTTGGCCTCGGCCATCTTGTGGGTGTCGTCGCGCTTCTTGACCGCGCCGCCGCGACCTTCCGCGGCATCCATCAATTCGCCCGCCAGGCGCAGGTCCATGGACTTCTCGCCACGCTTCTTGGCTGCCTCGCGGATCCAACGCATAGCCAGGGCCAGGCGGCGCACGGGGCGCACTTCAACCGGCACTTGGTAGTTGGCGCCGCCCACGCGGCGGCTCTTGACCTCGACGATGGGCTTGACGTTGCCGATCGCCTGACCGAACACCTCGAGGGGGTCTTTGCCGGTCTTGGCCTGAATTTGTTCGAGGGCGCCATAAACGATGCGCTCTGCAACGGCCTTCTTGCCGGAGAGCATGACGACGTTCATGAATTTGGCGAGTTCCACGCTGCCGAACTTCGGATCGGGCAGGATTTCACGCTTGGGTACTTCGCGACGACGAGGCATTTCTACTTCCTATCTCTTCAGTTGAACCGCGAGCTTTGCCCGGCGGCCGTGGCCAGTCTAGAGAGCTTGCGCCCTGACGGGCCCCTTACTCGTGCCTGTCCTGCACACCAGGACGCGGCGACGGGACGGTATTGCTGTTATTGCTCGAAAACCTGACGCATCAAGCCTTCTTGGGGCGCTTGGCGCCGTACTTCGAACGCGCCTGCTTGCGATCCTTCACGCCTTGCAGGTCGAGCGCGCCGCGAACGATGTGGTAACGCACACCCGGGAGGTCCTTGACCCGGCCGCCGCGCACGAGCACGACCGAGTGCTCTTGCAGGTTGTGGCCCTCACCGCCGATGTACGAAATCACTTCGTAACCGTTGGTCAGGCGCACCTTGGCGACTTTCCGCAGAGCCGAGTTCGGCTTCTTGGGGGTGGTGGTGTACACGCGGGTGCAAACGCCGCGACGCTGCGGGCTGCTTTCAAGAGCAGGCGACTTGCTCTTGGCGCGAGTGGATTCGCGCGGCTTGCGCACGAGTTGGCTAATAGTTGGCATAAGCCCTCTTCCGTAACCTTCTAGGGTCTTTGGGTTTGGTCTGCGGCCTACGTCACAAGGCCCAGACACCTACAACAGCCGCCCGACACGACCTCGCGCAGGAAGCCGCCGCCGGGAAACCCGGAAGAGGAACATGCACGGGCCGCACGATCGTGCGGCATGAAAACCTGCTGGGGGAGGAACGCCGCGACGCGGCTCTTGAGAAAGGCAGAAGCTTGAAAGAGACATCCGTGCACTTTGCCGAATGCTGCAGTTCTGCGCATCAAAGAACGCGCGGCCCGGGCGAGCCGACTCCAGAGAGCTTGCCATAATAGCTCGCATCGAGCCAGGATGTCAACGCATCCTTTGCGCCAGATTCCAGCGGGACCGCTCCCTTCCTTCCCTCTTCTTATATATATATAGGAAGCGTCCCCGACGGCGCCGTCGCCCAAGGTCGCCCAGGCGCAGGGGCAAGGCGGACACGCGGCCGGAACGGACGACTAAACACCAAGGCCGCTCCGGGCGACATTGGCCCGGAAATTGCACTGCTGAAGACTGCACGCCCACGGTCGCACCGGAAGGGAAATCCTCGGACCGGATTTTAGGTGATTCCCCCAATGAGCGACCGGAAAAATGATCAGTATAGTGCATATATTAATCAGCCTACTGAGCATTTTGGTGCGTTGCGGCACACATTGAGTGCGCCGATTTCATCAACCTTGACCCAAGCGAGTCCAATTATGGTGAGCAAAATGTTCGTCCGTCTGCTGTACGTGCTGGTCCTGGTCGCCACCCCGCTCATGGGCCGGGCTGCCGAAATCAAGCCGGCACCCACCTTCCCCATCAAGCCCGTCGAAATCATCGTGCCTTACGCCGTGGGCGGCGGCGTCGATATGCTGGCCCGGCTCATCGCCGACCAGCTCGGCAAGCTGGGCCAACCCGTCATCGTCGACAACAAGCCCGGGGCAGGCAGCACGGTAGGCACCCGCATCGTCGCGGGCAAACCCAAGGACGGACATTCGCTGTTGATGATGAACGACGCCTACTCCCTGGCGCCGGCCATCTACAAGAACCTCGGCTACGACCCCAAGAAGGACTTGGAGGCCGTCATCAACGTGGCCTACGCCCCCATGCTCGTGGTCGTGCCGGCCAATTCCCGGTTCAAGACCTTCGCCGACATCGTGAACGAAGGGCGCAAGAGCGGCGCCAAGCTCTCTTACGGCTCCTGCGGCGCCGGCACCGACCCGCACCTGGCCGGCGAAATGATGAACATGGAATTCAAGATGCAGAACGTGCACGTGCCCTACAAGGGCTGCGGCCCGGCGATCGTCGACGTGATCGGCGGCCAGGTCGACCTTGGGGTCGTCACCATCTCCGGCGCCTTGTCGCACATCGCGGCGGGCAAGCTCCGCGCGCTGGCCATCACCTCGGCCGAGCGCTCGAAAGCCGTCCCCGATGTGCCGACCATCGCGGAGAGCGGCGCCCCCGGCTTTCACCTCAGCCAATGGCAAGGCATGGCCGTCCCGGCAGGCACGCCCGAGAACGTCAAGCAGGACGTCTACAAAACGATCTCCGCGATCATGCAGACCCCGGCCATGACCAAGCGCCTGGAGGACCTCGGGTACACCACGGCGAACGAAGGGCCCGCGGCGTTCCAGAAAATCGTCAACGACGATATCGACCGCTTCGCGGCGCTGGCCAAGAAGATTGGCCTGACTGCAGATTGACGACGCATCCCACCAAGAGGAAATCCCGATGAGCAAATTGAATCTCAGCCTTTCCGTCGGCAACTACGACCGCACCCAGGCACTGTTCGATGGCCGGGTGAGCATCGAAGGCTGTAACGTGCGCGCTGTGCCCCTGGAGCCCGAGGAAGCCTTCCATCGCGCCTTCCGTTACGAAGAATTCGACGTGACGGAAATATCCATGAGCAGCCACATGATGACTACCGCGCGTGGCGACAACAAATACATCGGGATCCCGGCGTTTCTGTCGCGGGTGTTCCGGCACTCCGGCATCTACATCCGGACCGATCGCGGCATCAAGAGTCCCGAAGACCTGCGCGGCAAGACCATAGGCGTGCCCGAGTACCAGATCACCGCCAACGTCTGGATACGCGGCATCCTGGAGGACGAATACGGCGTCAAGCCGACTGAGATCCATTGGCGGCGTGGCGGCATCGAAGAGCCCGGCCGCGGCGAACGTGCTCCCATATCGCTCGATCCCGCCATCGACCTGCAACAGATCCCGGACGACAAGACCTTGTCCGGCATGCTCGAATCCGGCGAGATCGACGCATACATCGGCGCGAGGGCGCCGTCCTGCTTCCTGCGGGGCGCACCCAACGTGGGCCGGCTGTTCGACAACTACCTTGAGGTCGAAAAAGACTACTTCCGCCGCACCCGCATCTTCCCCATCATGCACATGGTGGGCATACGCAAATCACTGGTCGAGGAGAACCCGTGGCTACCGGTGAGCGTGTACAAGGCTTTCCTCGAGGCCAAGCGGCTGGCGGTCAAGGAGCTGAACGAAATCTGCCACCTTGCGGTCACGCTGCCGTGGATGGTCCACCATCACAACGAAGCCAAGGCCCTCATGGGAGACGACTATTGGCCTTACGGGCTGGAGGCAAACCGGCACGTCATCGAGACCTTCGCCCGCTACCACCATTCCCAGGGCCTCTCGGTGCGGCTGGTGAAGCCGGAAGAGCTGTTCGCGCCGTCCTCCCTGGACTTGTCCAAGATCTGACGTCGCCATGAAAGCGCCGGACGTCGATTACGTCGCTCCCCGCAGCCTCGAAGAGGCGCTGCGATGCCTCGCGCATACCAAGAATGCGCGCGTACTCGCCGGGGGGCAGTCTCTCATGGCGATGCTCAACATGCGCTTCGCCTTCCCGGATTGCCTGGTAGACATCAATCGCATTCCGGGCCTGGCCTACATCGAAGACGACGGGCAAACCGTTCGCATAGGCGCCATGACGCGACAGCGGGAGGTCGAATTCTCGGACCTCATTCGCTCCCGCTTGCCCATTCTGCACGAGGCGGTACTGAACGTGGGGCATCGCCAGACGCGTAACCGCGGGACGGTGGGTGGCAGCCTGTGCCAGCTCGACCCATCGGCCGAGATCCCGACCATTGCGATGGCGCTCGACGCGCAAATCCATATCGACAGCGTGCGCGGGCGCCGGACGCTGTCGATGGCGGAGTTCCCGGCCGATTACATGACGCCGGCATTAGAGCCGGACGAAATGGTGACTGGCGTGTCGCTGCAGCCCTGGGACGCCGGCCACGGCTGGTCCTTCCTGGAGTTCTCCAGGCGGCATGGCGACTTCGCCATCGCCTCCGCGGCCGTGCTCATGCAGTTCGAGGGCGACGGACGGGTCGGGAGATGCGCGATCACGCTCGGCGGGGTGGCATCCGCCCCGGTTCGCGTAGCCCGTGCCGAAGCCGCGCTGCTCGGGACCCGCGCCGAGGATGCGGACATCGATGCGGCCGCCGCCCTATGCGCGGAAGTCGAAGCAGCCTCCGATGCCTACGTGCCGGGCTGGTACCGGCAGCGCCTGGCACGGGGATTGGTGGGCCGGGCCGTACGGCAGGCGCGTTCGCGTGCAATCAGATAGGAAAACCTTGCTATGACGCACGACCCGAAAGCCAGGACGATCCGCATGACGGTCAACGGCAAGCCATGCGAAGGCAAGGCATCGCCGCGGGTGCACCTGGCCGACTTCCTGCGCAACGAACTCAAGCTGACCGGCACGCACGTGGGATGCGAACACGGCGTCTGCGGCGCGTGCACCGTGCTGGTGGACGGCATTTCGGCCCGCAGCTGCCTGATGCTGGCCGTGCAGGGGGAAGGCTGCGACATTACCACCGTCGAGGGACTCGCCCCCGACGAAGACATGCTGCATCCGCTACAGCAGGCCTTCCACGAACATCATGCCTTGCAATGCGGCTATTGCACCCCTGGCATACTGATGTCGTTGACCGAGCTGTTACACAGCAATCCCGACCCGGACGAAGCCGCGGTGCGGGACGTGCTGTCCGGCCACCTGTGCCGCTGCACGGGGTACCAGAACATCGTGGCGGCAGCGCTGCATGCCGCCCGGATCATGCGGGAGCGAAGCCATCATGCACGCTGACCTCCAAATCAACGCCAAGCCCGGCATGGGAGAGAGCTCGCCCCGGCTCGAAGACGATGCCCTGCTGCGCGGACAGGCCTGCTTTCTCGACGACGTCCGGATACCCGATGCGCTGCACGCCTGCTTCGTCCGCAGCCCCCATGCCCATGCCCGGCTGCTCGCCATCGACGCGCAGGAGGCCCGCCGCATGCCGGGCGTGGTGGCGGTCTATACCCGCCGCGACCTGTTCGGCCACATCACTTCCTGGCGCATGCCGCTCGGCTTTCCGCTGGCCGCCCTGCCCGACAACACGACGCCGTTCGCGCTCGCCGGGGACGAAGTCGCCTTCGTGGGCGAAGCCTATGCCGTCGTGGTGGCGCGGAGCCGGCACGAGGCCGAAGACGCGGCTGCGGCCGTGCAGGCGGAATTCGAAGTATTGGAAGCGGTCGCGGACTGCCGCGACGCCGTGCGCGAGGGCGCGCCGCCGGTACGCACCGAGCTGGCCAGCAATGTGCTGCAGGACTACACGCTCGCCTACGGCGATTGCGACGCCGCCTTCGCCTCGGCCGACATCGTGATCGAAGACGAGTTCTGGATGCACCGCGGCTGCGGACACCCCATGGAAGGACGCGGCGTGGCGGCGATGCTCGATCCGGCGACGGGAACGCTGACGGTGTGGTCGTCCACCCAGATGGCGCACGAGCTGCACTACACCATCGCCCACATGCTAGACCAGCCGGAGGACAAGCTGCGCGTCATCACGCCGGACGTGGGAGGCGGCTTCGGCGCCAAGTTCATGATTTATCCGGAGGAAATCGTCATCCCCGCCGTGGCCCGGGCACTCGGGCGCCCCGTCAAATGGGTGGAAGACCGCCGGGAGAATTTCCTCACCACGATCCAGGAGCGAGACCAGTACTGGCGCGTCTCGGTGGCCGCCGACCGCGAAGGCAGGCTGCTCGCCATCCGTGGGAATTTCATCCACGACCATGGCGCATACACGCCGCAAGGCACCAACGTTCCCTATAACGCAGCATCGTCCATGACCGGTCCTTATACGGTCCCGGCCTTCTCGCTGCGGGTCCAGGTCGCCCATACGAACAAGGTGCCGGTCGCGACCATCCGTGGCGCGGGCTATCCCCAGGCCGCCTTCGCCATGGAGCGCATGATGGACAAGCTGGCGGCTACCCTGGGAATAGACCGGCTGGAATGCCGCCGCCGCAATTTCATCACGCCGGAGAAGATCCCTTACACCAAGCCTCTCAAGTCCCGCGCCGGCGTGCCCCTGGTGATAGACAGCGGCGACTTTCCAGCCCTGCAGCGACGTGCGGCCGAGGCCATCGACTATGACGGCTTCGAAGCGCGCCGGCAGCAATCGGCGCAAGCGGGATTATTGCGCGGCATCGCCATCGCCAACAGCGTCAAGCCGACCGGGCGCGGCCCCTACGAGACGGCCCGGGTCAAGATTCATCCGTCCGGCCGCATCATGGTCCACACCGGCGCACTGGCCATGGGGCAAGGCATCAAGACCACCCTCGCGCAGTTGTGCGCAGCCCAGCTTGGCGTAGACCCACGCGCCGTCGAAGTGGTGGCCGGCGACACGGCCCACGTCGGCTACGGCATGGGCGGCTTTGCCAGCCGCCAGGCCATGATGGCCGGCTCGGCGGTGTCGATGGCCGCTGCCCGCGTGCGAGAAAAGGCGCTAACCGTGGCCGCAGCCATCCTCAAGACGGACGCCGAACACCTGACGCTGCGCGACGGGGAAGTGATCGGGCCAGAACCTGACCAACGGGTGTCGCTCGGCCGCCTTGCCATGCTGCTCAAGGGCGTGCCGGGCTACGCACTGCCCATTGCCAGCGAACCCGGGCTGGACGAAACCGTGCATTTCCACTGCGATGCCCAGGCGTACGCAGGCTCCTCGCACGCCTGCGAGGTAGAGGTCGATCCGTTGACAGCGGCGGTGCGCATTCTTCGCTATGTCGCCGTGCAAGACAGCGGGAATTTGATCAATCCACAGCTGGCGCACGGACAAGTCCATGGCGGCGTGGTGCATGGCATCGGCAACGCCTTGTTCGAATGGATGGGCTACGACGCCAATGCCCAGCCGCTGACCACGACCTGCGCCGAATACTTGTTGCCCACGGCGCCCGAGGTCCCGAACATCGAAGTCATTTTCCAGCCCTCTCCGACCGCGTTGAATCCGCTCGGGGCAAAGGGCATAGGCGAATGTGCGACGGTTGCGGTGGCCGCTGCGGTCATCGGTGCGGTCGAAGATGCGCTGCGCGATCGCGGCGTCCGGCTCACGGAATTTCCGCTGACGCCCGTCCGGCTGGCCGAACTCATCGACCCACCCGCGCAAGCGCTTTCTTCCTAAATCTTGGATGCCCCATGGAATTCACGAACCAATTTCACGTGCCGCTCCCCGTGGAAGACGCCTGGAAGCTCATGTTGGATATTCCGCGCGTCTTGCCTTGCCTGCCCGGCGCCCGGCTGAAGGAACAGGTGGGTGAGAACAAGTACCTGGGATCGATCACCGTTAGGCTCGGCCCGATCAAGCTGAGCTTTGACGGCCACGCCGAACTACTGCGGAAGGACGACGACCGCCATGTCGCCTGGCTGCGCGGCTCGGGATTGGATCCCAAGGGGCGCGGCTCGGCACAGTCGGAGTTCAGCTTTGCATTGGCACCGGCGCCTGCCGGCGGCACCGACGTCACCGTCACGACGCAGCTCCAGCTATCCGGTGCAGTCGCGCAATACGGTCGGGGCAGCGGCATGATCGCGGAAGTCGCGGCGCACATCCTCAAACAGTTCGAGCAGAACCTGGCGGCTTCCCTGCACGGCCAGCAGCCGCACGCCGCTGCCGTGCCCGCCCGCCCCGCGGAGGGCGCTGCGCAGCCCGTGCCATCCGCGCCACAAGCGGAGCAAACGCCTCCAACGGCGCCCACGGCAACGCCGACGGCCACGCCCGAAGCACAAGCCTTGCTATTGCAGGCCCAGGCCGTATTGGCACAAGCACAGGCCGTGCTCGCCGCCGCCCAGCAGTCCCTGCATCGGGACGGACATCCCGCGGCACGGCCCGCCGCCCCGGCACCGGAACTGAACATGCTGGGCATCGGTGCCAAAGCATTTTGGTCGCAGCTCAAACACGCCGTAGGAGGACGCTTCAGCCGCCGCTAGCTCGCTCGAGTAGATCGCCGCGGAACGCGGCGCAAGACAAGCTCAGCATACTGACAATGGAGTGCACGATGAATTGGACCCGTATCGCCACGGTAGGCGAAGTCGGTGATGACGAAGGATTGGCCATCAAGCTCGAGGGCCGGGACCTGGCCCTGTTCCGCAGCAACGGGGAGTTTTTCGTGACCGACAACATTTGCACGCACCAATACGCCTTGTTGACCGACGGGTACGTCGAGGACGGCTGTGTAGAGTGTCCGCTGCACCAGGCGCTGTTCGACCTGCGCACTGGCGAGGCGAAATGCGCGCCGGCCACGCAGCCGATCAAGGTCTATCCGGTGAAGGTGGAAGACGATGGCATCTACGTTTCCCTCGGATGACCATGCGGCGCCCATCGTGATCGTCGGCGCCGGGCAGGCCGGCGGCATGGCGGCGCGTTGCCTGCGCGAGGTGGGCTACCGCGGCGCGGTGATCATAGTCGGTGACGAAGCACATCTGCCCTACGAACGCCCGCCGCTGTCCAAAGCCGTGCTCGCCGATGAACAAGTGCCTGACATCTCCTTGATGCCGGCATCGTTCTACGCCGAACACGCCATCGACCTGAAAACCGGCACCCGGGCGATTCGGCTGGACGCCGACCGTCGCCAGGTGGAGCTCGAGGACGGAGCCATCCTTTCATTTTCCTCGTGCCTGCTCGCGACGGGGGGCCGCGCGCGACAGCTTCCCCTCTGCGCCGGGGCGGCCGCCGCCGTGCACACGCTGCGCACGCTGGACGATGCGCTGCGCCTGCGCGAGGCCATGCGCACGGCAAACAGCGTGCTCATCATCGGGGGCGGTTTTCTTGGCCTGGAAATCGCCTCCACCGCGCGCAT
Source organism: Pigmentiphaga sp. (assembly GCF_019689535.1). Classification (GTDB taxonomy): domain Bacteria; phylum Pseudomonadota; class Gammaproteobacteria; order Burkholderiales; family Burkholderiaceae_B; genus Pigmentiphaga. The sequence goes on along the minus strand of NZ_JADGHH010000024.1, from coordinate 14,103 downwards.
GCGCGGGCTCGAAGCCATGCTCGTAGAACAGGCACCGCAGCTGCTCGAGCGGGCGCTTCCCCCCCTGTTGTCACGGTGGCTGGGCGAGCGGGCCGCGGCGCACGGCGTGCAGTTGCACCTGAATGCCTCGCTCGCCTCGTTGTCGGAAGATGCGGGCGGCGTGCGCGCCGTGCTCGGCGACGGCGCGACGCTTCGAGCCGACCTGGCCGTGGTCGCCGTTGGGCTGGCCCCCGAAGTCACGCTCGCGCGCGAGGCAGGCCTTCGCATCGACGCGCACAACGGCGGCATCGTCGTGGATGCGCATTGCCGGACCAGCGCCGCGTCCGTATTTGCGGCGGGCGACTGCACCAGCAGACCGCACGCCGCCACCGGCGCGCTAGTGCGACTCGAATCCTGGCAGAACGCCAACGAACAGGCCCGCATCGCGGCCGCGGCGATGCTGGGCATCGACACGGCGCCGGCGGCGACCCCTTGGTTCTGGACGGACCAGTTCGGCTGCAACGTCCAGATGCTCGGGCACCGTGATCCGGCGCTCGACTATTACGTCCGCGGCACGCTGCCTTCCGGATGCGAATCCGGCAAGGCGCTGCTGTTCGGCGTCCGCGAAGGCCGCCTCGAACACGTCGTCGCCATCAATGCCGGCGGCGACCTGCGGGCTTTCCGCGACGCCGTCGATCAACCCCTCGCCTGCGCCCCCCAGGCGCTGTGCGATCCCGACGCACCAGCCAAGCAGCTCGCGCGCCTGGCCCTCGGGCGGGCGCGCACTTAGATCCACGCGATCGACAGGAAGAAGCATCATGTACAAGAACCAGGAAGTCCTCGATTACACAGTCAGCAGCAAGGACGCCCCGGCCGACCAATACACCTGGCCGAAAGAGGGCGACTATGTGATTCCCGACTGGGTCTACACCAGTCAATCCGTCTACGACCGGGAAGTCGAAAGGATCTTCAAGGGCAAGACGTGGAACTTCGTCGCCCTGGAGGCGGAGATTCCGTCTCCTGGCGACTACAAGCGTTCGTACGTCGGCCCGATTCCCGTCGTGGTCACGCGCGCCGAAGATGGCAGCATCCACGTGTTCGAGAACCGGTGCGCCCACCGGGGAGCGGAATTCTGCCGCACGCCCATGGGCAACGCACGCGAATTCGTCTGCCCCTATCACCAGTGGTCGTACGACCTCAAGGGCAATCTGCAGGGAATCCCGTTCAAGCGGGGCGTCAACAAGCAGGGCGGCATGCCGCGCGACTTCCGCAACGAAGACCACGGGCTGCTCAAGCTGCGTGTCACCACGCGCCACGGCGTGGTGTTCGCTTCGTACTCGTCCGAAGTCGAGCCGATCGAAGAGTATTTGACGCCTGAAATCCTGAAAGACTTCGACGTGGTGTTCCCGGGCAAGCCGCTCAAGATCCTCGGCTATTACAAGAACGAGCTGCCCTGCAACTGGAAGATGTACCACGAGAACCTGAAGGACCCATACCACGCCACCCTGCTCCATTCGTTCCTCGTGGTGTTCGGCCTGCTCGTGGCGGGCAACGAATCGGCCATGATCGCCGACCCGGTGCATTACCGGCACGGGACGATGGCCTCGGCCAAGAAAGACGACAAGTACGCGTCGGTAAGCCCGGAAACGAAAAAGGAAATGCGTTCGTTCCACGACGGCCTGCGATTGCTGGACGATCGTTTCCTCGACTTCGTCAAGGAGTTCGACTCGCCCTGGTCGGTCACCATGCAGACCATATGGCCCAACCTCGTCGTCCAGCGCGAGATGAACACCCTTGGCGTGCGCCACATCGTGCCGAACGGCCCGCACAGCTTGCTCATGATTTGGACGATGTTCGGGTATGAGGACGACACCCCCGAGATGGTCCGTCACCGGCTGCGCCAGGGGAATTTGATGGGCCCTGCGGGCTTCCTCGGCCTCGAGGACAACGAAGCCATGAAGTTCGTGCAAGAGGGCGTGCGCCGCAGTAGCACCGACCTGAACATCGTCAAACTCGACGCCGACAACATCGGGACGTCGAACTCGCTCATTTCCGAGGCCGCGATCCGGGGTATGTACCGCTACTACCGGAGCGTAATGGGATTCTGATGGACGAGCCCCCCATGGACACCGCAATGACTACGCTGCAAATCAACGGATACGTTCCCTCCCGGTTAGATCCGCGGCGTGCCGCCGAGCTTCGCCCCGAGGTCGAGCACTTCAACATTGAGTACTGCGCCGTGCTGGACAGCGGCCAGGTCGAAGACTGGCCGCGCTTCTTCACGGAGGACTGCATCTACCGCATCACCGCGCGCGAGAACGCCCAGCTCGGCCTGCCGGTCGGCCTGGTCTACGCCGAGGGGCGCATGATGTTGCAAGACCGGGCCGTCGCCATCGCACGCACGCAGATGTTCGCGCCCCGCACCATGGTGCACATCCTCGGCCCGGCGCGCGTCCTGGCCGAAGAAGGCACCGACATCCTGGCCCAATGCAACTTCATCCTGCTGCAAACCCTGGTGGAAGGGCCGACCACCCTGCACCTAGCCGGCACCTATTACGACCGGCTGCGGCGGACCGCCGAAGGATTACTCCTGCAAGAACGACAGGTGATTTACGAATCGTCGATCATCGCCAACGACCTGGTCTACCCCGTATAGGAGAGTGAAGTGAAGACCTTCAGCAAGATTGCGCTCGAAGAGCATTTCATGATGCCCGGCTTCGAGGCTTATTCGAAACGCTTCCTCTCCCACATTGAGCCATCGGCGCAGCGGGAACTCGCGCAGCGCCTCGCCGACTTCGACGCCCTGCGCCTGGAAGAAATGGACCGCGCAGGCATCGAGCTCGTCGTGCTGTCGCAGTCGGGGCCAGCCGTCCAGGCCGAGCCCGACGTCGAAAAGGCCATCGGGCTTGCCAAGGACAACAATGATTTCCTCGCCGAACGCATCGCCCGGCGGCCCGATCGCTATGCGGGCTTCGCCATGCTGCCCATGCAGGACCCCCAGGCGGCAGCGCGCGAGCTCCAGCGCTGCGTGAAAGAGCTGGGCTTCAAGGGCTCGCTGGTCAACGGCCACACCCTCGGCCGCTACTACGACGGGCGCGAATACGACGACTTCTGGGCGTGCATGCAGGAGCTGGACGTACCGATGTACCTGCATCCCATCGACGCGTGGCGCCCGCTGCATGCGCTGAGCGATTTCCCCGTGCTGCAAGGAGCGAGTTGGGGCTGGACCGTGGAAACGGCCAGCCATGCCTTGCGGCTACTCTTCGGCGGAGTGTTCGACCGCTTTCCGCGCCTGAAGATCATCCTGGGCCACATGGGAGAAGGGCTGCCCTTCCAACGCTGGCGCTTCGACAGCCGCTTTGCTGCATATCCCTTCGGCGTCACCCTGCAGCGCAAGCCTTCGGAATACATCGGCACCAACATCGTCATCACGACCTCGGGCGTCTGCTCGCACCCCGCGCTGCTCGGGGCGGTGGGGGAAATGGGCGTGGAGGCAGTCATGTTCTCGGTCGACTATCCCTACGAATCGACTGAGCTCGCCGCCCAGTTCATCGATAGCGCACCGCTTGAGCCGGCCCAACTGGAGGCCATCTGCCGCGGCAATGCGGCAAGGCTGCTCAAGCTATGAGCGGACGCATGGCCACCACCAAAAACAAGGCTCGCCCGATTCGTGCCAATCCCCATTGACACTCGGGTTTTCCTCAGTATGCTGAGTAAAAAATTCAGCACACTTCGTTTTTCGTAGCGTCACGTAGCAAGCACAGTCAGCAACGCCGTTCCTACCCGACAGACCAGGAGCTTCACATGCAACGACGCCGCTTTCTCGCTCAAGCCGCTGGGGCAGCCGCCGCCAGCGTGGCCGCGCCTGCCATCGCGCAAAGCAATCCCACGGTGAAATGGCGCATGTCCACCAGCTGGCCGCGCAGCCTGGACACCATCTTCGGATCCGCCGAAGAGTTATGCAAGCGCGTAGCCCAGCTCACCGACGGCAAATTCGAGATCCGCCCCTTCCCCGGCGGCGAGCTCGTTCCCGTACCGCAGAACATGGATGCCGTCAGCAACGGCACGGTCGAGTGCAATCACGTGCTCAGCACCGCGTACATCGGCAAGAATACTGCGCTGACGTTCGACACCGGCCTGTCGTTCGGCCTGAACGCCCGCCAGCACAACGCCTGGGTCCAGTACGGCGGCGGCCTGAAGATGCTGCGCGAGCTCTACGCCAAGTACAACATCGTCAACTTCGTCTGCGGCAACGTTGGCGTGCAAATGGGTGGCTGGTACCGCAAGGAAATCAAGTCCGTCGCCGACCTCAAAGGGATGAGCATGCGCATCGGCGGCATCGGCGGCATGGTGCTCTCCAAGTTGGGGGTGGTGCCGCAGCAGATCCCGCCCGGAGACATCTATCCCGCGCTGGAGAAAGGCACCATCGACGCGGCCGAGTGGATCGGTCCGTATGACGACGAAAAACTGGGCTTCCACAAGGTCGCGCCCTATTACTACTCGCCCGGTTGGTTCGAGGGCAGCGCCTCGATCACCACCATGGTGAACGAAAAGGCATGGCGCTCGCTGCCGCCCACCTACCAAGCAGCCTTCGAGTGCGCATGCAATGAGCAGACCATGAAAATGCTGGCCCACTACGATGCCCGCAACCCGGAAGCGCTGCGCAAGCTTATTGCCGGCGGCGCGAAACTGGGTTATTTCCCTAGGGAAGTCATGGACGCCGTCTACAAGGCTTCGCAAGAGCTGTGGGTCGAGCTGTCCGACAAGAACCCCGATTTCAAGGCTATCTATCCGGCCTGGAAGAAATTCCAGGAAGAAGGGGCCAGCTGGTTCCGGGTTGCCGAGAGTGCGCTCGACAACTACACCTTCGCTGCGGTCACGCGCAGTTCGAGGTAACCGAACCTAAAGTAGGAGCAAGGAGATGACAGAGCACGCGTGCACGGCCTCTTCCGCCCGCCAGGGCGTGGGGGCGCGGGTGCCGCGCAAGGAAGACGCGCGGCACCTGCACGGCAAGGGTAACTTCGTCGCCGACATGGCCATGCCGGGCTTGAGAGAAGTCGCATTTCTCCGCAGCCCGGTCGCGCACGCGCGCATCGCCGACGTGCGCGTGCCCGAATCGGCGCGGGATTGCGTGGTGTTGCGCCACATGATGGCCGATGCCGCGGACATCGCGGCGGACTCCACGCTGCCCACGTACCAGCCATCCACGCAACCCCCGCTGGCGAGCGGCAAGGTCCGCTTCGTCGGCGAACCCGTTGCCATGGCGTTCGCCCCTACTCGGGCCGAGGCGGAAGACATCGCTGAACTGGTCGAGGTCGATTACGACGAACTGCCAGTCTACGCCGACACCGACAGCGCCCAGCGCGCCACGGGAAATTTCGTCCATGAGCACTGGCGCGACAACGTATTCGTCACATTGAAGGCGGACCGGGATTTCGAGGAAAACGCCGCCCGGGCCGACCTCGTCGTGCACCGCCGGATCGACTTGGCGCGCCAATGCATGGTGCCCATGGAAGGCAAGGCGGTGCTGGCCTACTGGGACCATCGCGCCGACCAGCTGGTCGTGGTTAGCGCCACCCAGGTGCCACACATGATACGCAGCGTCCTCGCCCAGTGCCTGGGGCTGGAGCAGGCCCAGGTGCGAGTCATCTCGCCCGACGTGGGAGGCGCCTTCGGCTACAAGTGCGTGCTCCAGCAGGAAGAGCTGTGCGTCGCGTGGCTCGCCAAGGCCTACAAGCAGCCATTCCGCTATATCGAGGACAGGCGCGAGCACCTCACTGCCGGCGCCAACTCGCGCGAGCACCATTACGACATGACGGCCTACGTCGACCGCCGGGGCAAATTGCTTGCCCTGGACGCACGCATCACCATCGACGGTGGCGCCTATTCGGTGTGGCCGTTCACCATCGGGCTGGAACCCGGCCAGGCGATCGGCAACCTGCCCGGCCCCTACAACTTCCGGGGCTACCGGTGCGAAACCAAGTGCGTCGCCACCAACAAGCCAGGCTTCGTGCCCTACCGGGGCGTCGCGCGCACGGGCGTGTGCTTTGCCATCGAGCTAACCATGGATGCCATTGCCCGCGCCGTCGGCCGTGAACCCTGGGAAGTACGGCTCGAAAACCTGGTCACGCCCGATCAGATGCCTTACGTCAACGTCACGAACAAGCACTTCGACAGCGGCGACTATCCGGCCAGCCTGCGCAAGGCGCTGGAAATGATCAACGTGGAGGCGGTCCGGGCGCGGCAGGCCGCCGGCGAACCGGATGGCCGGCTCATCGGCGTGGGCGTCGCCACCTATACGGAGCAGGCCGCGCACGGCACGTCCGTATTCGCGGCCTGGGGCACGCCCATCATTCCGGGTTTCGACCAAGCCACCGTACGCGTCACGCCAGACGGGGGCCTGGAAATACGCGTGGGCGTGCATTCGCACGGCCAGGGGATGGAAACCACCTTTGCCCAGATCGCGCACGAAATCCTGGGCATCGATATCGCCCACATCAAGGTACTGCATGGCGACACTGGGCAGACGCCGTTCTCCACCGGCACCTACGCGTCGCGCTCGTTGGTCATGTCGGGCGGCGCGGTGTCGCAGGCCTGCAAGCGCCTGTTGCCGCGCATCCGGCACATCGCGGCCCATATGCTGGGCGGGGCGCCGGAGGAAATCTCGCCCGAAGGCGCCGGTTTTCGCGCCGGGGAACGCATCGTCACGGTACGCGACGTGGCTGACGCCTGGTACCTGCGGCCACAGCTGCTGCCCGCCGACGTGGACCCCGCTGGGCTGGAAGTCACCGTCGGCTACAAACCCGCCGTGGACACTGGCTGTTTCACCTATGCCAGCCACGCAGCCGTCGTGGCCGTCGATCCGCAGACCGGCGCGGTCGAGATCCTGGACTACGTCGTGGTGGAAGACTGCGGCACCATGATCAATCCCATGGTCGTGGAAGGCCAGACCATAGGCGGGATTGCACAAGGCATAGGCACTGCGCTGTACGAGGAAACGCCTTACGACGAAAGCGGACAACCGCTGGCCTCTACGCTCGCGGACTACATCTTGCCAGGGGCGACCGAAGTGCCCAGGATCCGCGTGCACCATTTCGAGACGCCGTCGCCCCACACTGAGTTCGGGGCCAAAGGCATGGGAGAAGGAGGGGCCATCGCGCCGCCTGCCGTCCTGTTCAACGCCGTCAATGATGCGTTGCGCGCAGTGGGTGCGGCCGAGCTGACGCGCACGCCGATGAGCCCGATACGCGTGCTGCAGGCCATTGAAGCCGGCGCCGCGTCGGATCGGGCGCAAGCAGCCCCCCAACCTGCGCCTGCGGGCAACCTTGCGCATGCGGAGGCCACGACATGAAGGCCGCAGCATTCGCCTACCACCGCGCCGCCACGGTCGAAGAAGCGCTGGCGCTGCTGAAAGAGCATGGGGGCCGGGCCAAACTCATGGCTGGTGGACAATCACTGGGGCCGATGCTGAACCTGCGCCTCGCCCGGCCGCCGGTCGTCGTCGACATCTCCGCCATCCAGGACCTGCGCCAAGTACGCGAGGAAGGCGACACGCTCTCGATCGGGGCCGGCATCACGCATGCAGAGATCGAGGACGGCCGCCACGCCCCGCTCCGGGGCACGGCCATGCAACGCGTCGCGGGCGGCATCGCTTACCGCGCCGTGCGCAACCGCGGGACCGTAGGGGGGAGCCTGGCCCATGCCGATCCGGCTGCCGATTGGGTGCTTGCCATGACGGCGCTGGGTGCCGAGATCGAAATCGCGGGCAGTACCGGCAAGCGGCGCGTCGCGATCGAAGACTTCATGCAAGGCGCCTACACCACTGTCGTCGGCGATACCGAGCTAATCACAGGCATACGCGTTCCGCGCGGCGGGCACGCCGCGCGCTGGGGCTACTACAAGTTCTGCCGCAAGCCCGGCGAGTTCGCCGACGCCAGCTGCGCCGCCTGGTTCGACCCAGCCACGCGCACGGCGCGCATCGCCATCGGCGCGCTCGATGGGGCACCGCGGCTCCTATCCACCCTGGCCGCCGAGGTCGCTGCAAAAGGGGCGGCCGCGGCAACTGCGTCGGCCATCGCCGCCGCGGTCGAGGACGCCATGCCAGACAAGGACGGACCTCATCGCAAGCTTCACACGGCGGCGGTCACACGCTGCCTGGCACAGGTTTTGGGGGATCGAGCATGACCGTGGTAGAAGTCGCGTTGCAAGTCAACGGCAAGCCTGTCTCGCACAAGGTGCCTGCACGAACGCACTTGGGCGATTTTCTGCGAGACCACGTGCGCCTGACCGGTACCCACCTCGGATGCGAGCATGGCGTATGCGGTGCCTGCACCGTCCTGATCGACGGCCAGCCCGCGCGCTCGTGCATTACTTTTGCGGCGGCATGTTCGGGACGGCACGTCACCACCATCGAGGGCTATGACGGCGATCCCGTCATGGAGCGCCTGCGCGCCGCCTTCACCCGCCACCATGCGCTGCAATGCGGGTATTGCACGCCGGGCATGCTAGCCACCGCCCGGGACATCGTGCTGCGCCTGCCCGACGCCGACGAATCGAGAGTACGCCTCGAACTGTCCGGCAACCTGTGCCGCTGCACCGGCTACATGGGCATCGTGGGCGCGGTAATGTCGGTGCTGGAGGATCTGCGCACGCAGCCCGATCCCGCGGTCCAAGCGCTGCGCGCAGCCGGGGGGGCGGCATTGCCCGCGACGCCCCCGCAGCCCACAGCATTCCAAGCTTTCGCTCCCGCGCAGTCCGCCGCCGCACCGCAGGCCGCGGCTTCCGAGCCCCCCGCCCGGAGCGCCGCCGGCAAGGCGAACGCCATCCAGGAAAGCTTCGAGGTTCCCTTCCCCGCCGACAAAGTCTGGGAGTTCATGGTCGACCTGCCTGCGGTCGCGGCCTGCCTGCCCGGCGCCACGATCGAGTCTCAGGAGGGCGACCGCGTCAAAGGCAAGGTGGCCATCAAGTTCGGCCCCATGTCGGCTGCCTTCAACGGATCCGCCCGCCTCGAGCGCGACGATGCGGCCAAGCGCGCGGTATTCCGCGGAGCCGGCCAGGACACCCTCAGCCAGTCCAGGGCAACGGGCGACATCGCCTACCGCGTGGAGCCCGCTGGCACGGGCTCGCGCGTACACGTCGAACTCCAGTACTCCCTGCAGGGCCCGCTCGCCCAGTTCTCCCGATCGGGATTGGTGCAGGACTTCGTCCGCCGGATGATCGCGGAGTTCGGGCGCAATGTATCGGCCCGGCTCGCCGCTCCATCGGACGGCGCCCCCATGCCGCAGGCCAAGCTCAGCCCGGCCGCGATGTTCTTCGACGTGCTGTGGGGCCGGATCAAGCGCTGGTTCAAGGGAGGCTGAGCGGCCGGGAGGTCACGGACACAACCTAGGATCCGCGCCGACCCTGGCGCCGAACCCTCTACCGACATCAAGGAAATCCGTCATGTTCAAGACTTATCGCATCGGCCAAATCGTGCCGAGCTCCAACACCACGATGGAAACCGAGATCCCGGCGATGCTGACGGCGCGCCAGCAGATCCGCCCTGAACGCTTCACCTTCCATTCGAGCCGCATGCGCATGAAGCACGTGGTCAAGGAAGAGCTCGCGGCCATGGATGCCGAGTCGGATCGCTGCGCGATCGAACTGAGCGACGCCAGGGTAGACGTGCTGGGCTATGCCTGCCTGGTCGCGATCATGGCCATGGGCCACGGCTACCACCGCCAGTCCGAAGAACGGCTCAAGCGCCACACCGCGGCCAACGGCGGGGACGCACCGGTCATCACCAGCGCCGGCGCGCTGATCAACGGGTTGGACGTCATAGGCGCCAAGCGAATCGCCGTCGTCGCGCCCTACATGAAGCCGCTTACCGAATTGGTCGTGGACTACATACGCAATGAAGGATTCGAGGTGGCGGACTATCGCGCGCTGGAAATCCCGGACAACCTAGAAGTCGGCCGCCACGACCCGGAAAAGCTGCCCGCCATCGTGGCGAGCATGGACACCCGCAACGTCGATGCCATCGTGCTGTCGGCCTGCGTGCAAATGCCCTCGCTGCCCGTGGTGGCCAAGGTCGAGGCACAGACCGGCAAGCCGGTCGTCACAGCGGCCATCGCCACCACCTACGCCATGCTCAAGGCGCTGAACCTGGAACCCATCGTTCCAGGCGCCGGCACCTTGCTGTCGGGCGCCTACTGAACATAACACTGCGACGAGCGAGCTCATGGGAGAAACCACTTTCCTCTACGGCGCCAATATCCGCGCCAACGGCATCCGCCAGCACTACCTGCGCTATGGCGGCACCTCGGGCGATCGCGCATCGCGCGACCCAATCATCATCGTCCCGGGCATCACCAGCCCTGCCGTGACATGGGGCTTTGTCGGCGAACGTCTCGGCCGGCATTTCGATACTTACATCATCGACGTGCGCGGCCGCGGCCTGTCGTCGGCCGAACCGGGCATGGACTACAGCCTCGACGCCCAGGCGCGCGACCTCATTGCGTTCGCGCAAGCACTGGACCTCCAACGCGTCAGCGTCCTGGGGCACTCCATGGGCGCGCGCATCGGCCTACGCGCCGCACGTCTCGGCATGCCGGCCATGGCGCGCCTCGTGGCCGTCGATCCTCCGGTCTCCGGCCCCGGGCGCCGCCCCTATCCCGCCAAGCTCGAATGGTACACAGAGTCCATGAAGTCGGCGCGGGCCGGAATGGACTGGACCGAAATGAAGCAGTACTGCCCCACTTGGTCGGAAGAACACCTGCGCCTGCGGGCGGAGTGGCTCCATACCTGCGACGAGACCGCGGTGCTGGCCAGCTTTGAGGGGTTCCACACGGATGACATTCATGCCGACCTGCCGCATATCCGCCAGCCCGTATTGCTCATGACCGCAGAGCGGGGGGGCGTCGTCGAAGACGCCGACGTCGAGGAATTCGGCCGGCTGCTGGGTTCGATGCAGACAGTGCGCGTCCGCGATGCGGGCCACATGATTCCCTGGGACAACGAGGAAGGTTTTTACGAGGCGCTTGGCTCTTTCCTGGGCGCCGCCGTATGAACCCGCCGTCCCCTCCGATCACCTTCTAGACAGGACACATCCCATGGCCATCAGCGACTATCCGTTCATCGAAGCCTGGCGCAAGGTCTTGACGCTGTCGCGCCTGGAGCCGGGCCAAACCGTCACCATCCTCACCAGCGCCACCACGCACCCGCAGACGCTTGCCTGCGCCACGACCGCCGCCCAGTCGCTCGGCGCCATCGTCAACCGCTTGGACTTGCCGCCCGTCAATGGCGAGAAAGCCCTGAGCCGGGATGCGCTGGCCTACCTCGGCACTACGCCCCTCACCGGCAACCGCGCCGCCATCGCGATGCTCGAGGCGAGCGACATCGTGCTCGACCTGATGACGCTGCTTTTCTCGCCGGAACAACATCAAATCCTGCAGACGGGCACCAAGATCCTCCTCGCCGTGGAACCGCCCGAAGTACTCATGCGCATGGTACCCAGCATGGAAGACAAGGAGCGCGTGACGGCCGCTGCGGCGCGCATCGCCGCGGCGCGTGAAATGCGCGTGCGCTCGGCGGCGGGCACCGACCTGCGTTGCCCCCTGGGCGAGTTCCCCGCCATCAGCGAATACGGCTTCGTGGACGAACCCGGCCGCTGGGATCACTGGCCCAGCGGCTTTGCCCTGACCTGGCCCAACGAGGGCCAGGCGCAGGGCCATATCGTCATTGACCGCGGGGACATTCTCCTGCCCCAAAAATGCTACGTGCAGGACCCCATCCACCTGACCGTGGAGAACGGCTATGCCGTTCGCATCGAGGGTGGGCTATCGGCCGAGCTCCTGCGCGACTACATGGAGTCCTTCAACGATCCCGAGGCCTACGCCATCTCTCACATCGGCTGGGGGCTGCAGCCCCGCGCGCGCTGGTCCACCCTCGGGCTGTACGACCCTGAAGCGACCATAGGCATGGACGCCCGCGCGTTCGAAGGCAACTTCCTGTTTTCGCTAGGCCCCAATAACGAAGCCGGCGGTAACCGCACCACCGCCTGCCACATCGACATCCCCTTGCGCAACTGCGACGTCTTCCTCGACGAACAACCGGTCGTGCGCCAGGGCAAAGTGCTAGACAAGGAGCAGAAATGACCGATCGGGACCTGGGCACCTACCAGCGCCAAGGCTTTGGCGCGTCGCTTTCCCTGGAAGGCCAGCCGGGATTGCTCATCGTCGACTTCGTCAACGGTTTCGCCGACCCGGACCAGTTCGGTGGGGGCAACATCGGGCCGGCCATCGAGCGCACCGTCGTGCTCTTGGCGCATGCGCGCGAGAATGGCTGGCCCGTGGCCCATACCCGGATCGTGTTCGCCGACGACGATGCCGATCGCAACGTATTCACCGAGAAAGTTCCCAGCCTGCTGGCGCTCAAGGAAAACTCCCCGTCCAGCCAGGTCGTGCCCCAACTTACGCCGCGGCCGGATGAGCTCGTGGTGCGCAAAACCGTGCCCTCGGCCTTTTTCGGCACCAACCTGGCCGCCTGGCTGACACACCGCGGCGTGCGCACGCTGGTGGTGGCCGGTGCAGTGACCAGCGGCTGCGTGCGCGCCAGCGTCGTGGATGCCATGTGTCACGGCTTCAGGCCGGTCGTCCCGTCAGACTGCGTGGGGGACCGCGCGCTGGGCCCACACGAGGCCAATTTATTCGACATGGCGCAGAAATACGCCATGGTCGCCCCGCTGGACGAAATATTGACGAAGCTCAAGGCGGCGCGCCGGTGACCACGCCCCTGCCCGGGGAAAGCGCCGGTCCACAGTATACTGAGCAAAACAAAGCGCGCCGACCGGCGCCCATGCACCTGGCGACACTCTCACGATGATCGATGAACAACCCGCGACCAAAAGTTCGGACAAAGATTCTCCCGCGCCGCTGTTCGACCCCGCCGAGCAAGTGCTCTGGTCTCGTCCGGGGTACCTGGTCCGGCGCCTGAACCAGATCCACTACGCGATGTTCTTCGAGGAATGCAGCAATGAGATCACCCCCGTCCAGTACGGCATTCTCACGGCGCTTTCCCTCCAACCCGGCAGTGACCAGAAAACCATAGGTCGGGAACTCGGCTTGGACCGCACGACCACCGCCGACGTGGTGAAGCGGTTGGAACGCAAGGGCTATCTGACCCGTCGGGTCGATCCCGAGGATCGCCGTTCGCGGCAATCCTTCATTACGGAAGAAGGATTGCGGGTCATGGCCCAGCTCCAGGAAGGCATGACGCGCGCGCAGAAGCGCCTGCTCGCTCCCTTGAGCAAGAAGGACCAAGACACGTTCATGCGGCTGCTCTCCCGGCTGGTTCAGGCCAATAATCACTACGGGCGCGCCGCCGCCGACCTCTGATCCGAATACGCCGCGCGGCGGGCGTTGCGCGGCGATTGGCTTTCCACTTCCCTCCCCATGCTAGGACTCATCCTGACACTGGCCGTCCAGGCCACCGCCTCGATGGCGCTGCTCGCGCTGCCCATGGTAGCGCCGGCGGTAGGCGCAGCCTTGGGAATGTCAGGCACGTTCGTCGGTTACTACATTAGCGCGGCCTACATCGGTGCCGTCCTGGGCAGCCTCCTGGCTGGCAGCCTCGTCCCCCGCCTGGGATCCATCCGGTCCAGCCAGCTCGGGCTCATATTGGTGGCGTCGGGCCTCGGCCTGTCCTGCACCGCGCACCTTGCGCCCATGCTCGTCGGCGCCCTGGTTCTGGGCTTGGGTTACGGCCCCATCACGCCGGCCAGTTCGCACCTGCTGGCCCAAACCAGCTCGCCGCGCCATCTCTCGCTGATTTTTTCGCTCAAGCAGACGGGCGTCCCACTGGGCGGAATGCTGGCCGCCGCGCTGGTGCCGCCGCTGGCCATGCGCACCGGATGGCAATGGGCCATCGCCGCGGTGGCCATCGCCTGCGCGCTATGCGCCGTGGCCGCCCAACCGCTGCGCCAGCGCCTGGACGGGGGGCTGCAACCCGGGCACCGGGGTTCCGGGCCCGGTGTGCTAGCTCCCATACGCCAGGTCTGGGCCCACCCTCCCTTGCGCATACTGGCCATCTGCTCCCTGCTTTACTCCGCGGTCCAGGTTTCGCTCACTACCTACACCGTCACCTTCC
>NZ_JADGHH010000211.1 GCF_019689535.1 Pigmentiphaga sp. | reverse complement strand
GACGACGGCCCGCCCGATAGCCCGCCCGCCAACCTGGACCAAGTCCCGGACCCGCTTCCGGCGGTCGAACCGCTGGCCAGTGGCCCGAACCGTCCTTATGTCATCTTCGGCAAGCGCTACGTGCCCGCGACATCCCTGCAGCCATACAAGGTACGCGGCATCGCCTCGTGGTACGGACGCAAGTTCCACGGCGCACGCACGTCGAATGGCGAAATCTATGACATGTATGCGATGACGGCGGCGCACACGACGCTGCCCATCCCAAGCTACGCCCGCGTCACGCGGGTCGCGACCGGCAAGTCCGTGATCGTGCGGATCAACGACAGGGGGCCGTTCCACGACAACCGCATCATCGATCTTTCCTACACGGCTGCGTACAAGCTGGGCCTGCTCGAAGCGGGTAGCGGTGAAGTGGAAGTCGAGCTCCTGCTGCCGGATGAAATCGCGCGCATCCGCGCGGAGCGCAGCCATGGCACGATGTTGGCCGCGGCACCCGACGCCGCGGCATCGAGCAGCGGGGGCGCGGTCCAGGCCATGCCGGTCGCGGCCCCGGCGCCGATCACCCAGGTGCAGGAACTGCCGCCGGCCCCGGCACCTTCGGCACTCGACCCGGCCACGGCGACCGTCTCCTCCCCGGCGCAATCGGGCGTTTTCCTGCAGCTCGGCGCCTTCAGCGGTCCCAGCAATGCCCAAGCCCTATTGGCCCGCCTCAAGGCGCAACTTCCGGACTGGACCGAGCCGCTACGCATCGTCAATGCCGACAACCTGCACCGCGTCCACATCGGCCCCTATCCTTCGCGTGAAAGTGCGCAGGCGGCGGCGCAGCGGCTACAGGCCCGCCTCGACATCGTGCCTCTCATCGTGACGCGCTGACCGCTCGCGGCGCGGGCCGGCGCGCCCGCGCGGCCAAGGCCAGGACAATCCTGCCCCGGTGAGGGGCTATCCGACGAGGCGCAAGCGCGGCATGCTTGCGCCAGAGCCTTCATCGCGCCCCCCATGCCTGCCGGAGAATCCGCCCTAAACGTCTTTCCCCTTGAGCTGCAACGCCCGCGCATACAGAGCGTCGCGCGGCGCGCCGGTGATGCGCGCTGCGACCTTGGCACTGTCGCGCACGCTCAGGACCTCCAGCAACGCCTCCAGCACCTCATCCGTCCGTGCGTCGAACTGCGCGGCGTCCGACGGCGGCGCCTCCCGCACGATCAGGACGAACTCGCCCTGTGCCCGCTGCGGATGGGCCGCGAGCCAGGCCGGCGCCTCGCCGAGCGGCAAGGTGGCGATTTCCTCGAATCGTTTGGTCAGTTCGCGCGCCAGGGTCACCTCGCGCCCCGGTCCGCAAACCGCCAGCAAGTCCCCCAGCGTCGCGGCCAGGCGATGGGGCGCCTCATACATGGCAACCGGCGCCGGCAATGCGCACCACTGTGCCAGCCACCGCTGCCGCGCTGCCGATTTGGGCGGCGGAAATCCCGCGAAAACGAAAGCCGGGTTCTCGTCCGAGGTCGCGCCGCTGGCCATCAAGGCGGCAATGACCGCGCTCGCGCCGGGCACGGGTACTACCCGGTACCCCGCCGCCGCAACCTCGCGCACGATGCGCGCTCCCGGATCGCTCACGCCCGGCGCACCGGCATCGGAAACCAGCGCGACGCGCTCCCCGGCAGACAGGCGGCCGAGTATGGCCTGCGCTGCCTGGGCTTCGTTGTGACGATGCGCCGACATGAGCGGCGTGTCGATGCCCCAGGCCTCCAGCAGCGCGCGCGACGTGCGGGTATCCTCGGCCGCCACCACGTCGGCCCTACGCAAGCAAATTTGGGCCCTCAGGCTCAGGTCGCCGAGGTTGCCAATGGGCGTGGCCACCACATAGAGGGCGGATGCTGGCCAATCCTGCGCCTCTACCTTTTCGGCGAGCCTGGCCCAGGCGCCGGCGTGGGGCCTGCTTGGGTCGAATTCATGTTCCATGCCCCGAGCATAACGCGAGGACAGGCATGACGTCCGAGCGCACGCCACGCCCGGACGGCGAGGCCATGCCCCCCATCGACTCGGCCTTTGCCCGGGCACACGCGGCGCAACGACAGGCGCTGCGCCGCCGACGAGGCAAACGGCACGGCGGCCGACGCGGCCAAGACGAGGCACCTCGCCGGTCGCCCTCTCAACAGGCGGGCGACCGCGCCGAACGGCGCGCCCTGGACTACCTGACGGCGGCGGGCCTGCAACCGGTCGCGCGCAACTTCACGTGCCGGGCGGGAGAAATCGACCTGATCATGTGGCATGGCCCGGTACTGGTCTTCGTCGAGGTCCGGGCGCGCGCCGTCGACCGCTACGGCGACGCAGCCGCCACCGTGGGCCCCGCCAAACGACTGCGCCTGGAGCGCGCGGCACGTTGCTTCCTCCATACCCGTTGGAGGGGGCCGCTGCCGCCCTGCCGCTTCGACGTGCTTGCCTTCGACGCCGAACGGCCGCCTCGGTGGATCCGGCACGCCTTCGAGGCAGGGCATCCTGCCGGGGGATGAATCCGACGACTCGGGACAGGCCCACGAGCGGGGACGTGCCTCTCCACGGCCGAGGGGAACCAAACGCGGCCCGGCTGCTCGAACCCGGGTCGCCGGCAACGGCGGCACGTTGCGGCCGGTTACAGTGGTCACACTTGCCGGCCTGCCGTGCACACCGGCCGCTTCCCCGCATGAGATAATTCCTTCATGGACCTGATCGCCCGCATTTCTGCCCATTTCCGCGACGCCGTCGCCCTGTTCGAACACTGCCAGGACACCCTGTCCGCCCCCACCGCCGCCGCCGTGGACGCACTGGTGTTCTGCCTGACCAACAACGGCAAGATCCTGGCTTGCGGCAATGGAGGCTCCGCTGCCGACGCCCAGCACTTCGCCGCCGAATTGGTCGGCCGCTTCGAACGCGACCGCCTGCCTTTGGCCGCCATCGCCCTCAACACCGACAGCTCCATCCTCACCGCTGTCGGCAACGATTTCGGCTACGACCGCGTGTTTTCCCAACAAGTCAATGCGCTCGGCCAACCCGGCGACGTGCTCGTGGCCATTTCCACCAGCGGCAACTCGGCCAACGTCATCGAAGCCATCGAAGCGGCCCATTCGCGCGAAATGCGCGTCATCGCCCTGACCGGCAAGGGGGGCGGGAGGATCGGCCAGAGGCTCACCGAAGACGACGTACACCTTTGCGTGCCGCACGACCGCACGTTGCGCATACAAGAAGTCCACATCCTGCTGCTGCACGCCATGTGCGACGGCATCGACGCTCAACTGCTGGGAGATCTCTGATGTTTCGCAAACCGGCCATTTCGCTCCGCCCGCTGATGCTGGCGGCCATGGTGGCAACTTCCGCATGGGCCGTGTCGGCCTGCGCACCCGTGGTATTGGGAAGCGCCTACGTCGGCACCATGGCCGCGACCGACCGCCGCACCGTCGGCATCCAGGTCGAAGACAAGAACATCGAGCTCAAGGCCGCCAATCGCCTCTCGGGCCGCTACGGCGAGAAGGGCCATATCAACGTCAACTCCTATAACCGCAAGGTGCTGCTGACCGGCGAAGTCCCGGACGAGGCTGCCAAACGCGACGCCGAAGAGCAAGTGCGAGGCGTGGAGAACGTGCGCGCCATCGTGAACGAGCTGCAGATTGGCATGCCGACCTCCCTGGCCACCCGCTCGAACGATCTCTTCATCGAAGGCAAGATCAAGGCCTCGCTGGTCGACGCCAAAGACCTGTTCGCCAATTCCTTCCGCATCGTCGTAGAGAACGGCGTCGCCTACCTGATGGGACGCGTGACCGAGCGGGAAGGCAAGCGCGGCGCCGAGATTGCCGCCGGCGTGAGCGGCGTGAAGAAGGTCGTCAAGGTGTTCGACTACATCACGGAAGAGGAACTGCAAAACCTCGCCAAGGTGAAGGCCGAAGAGGAAGACGGAGCGGGCGGGCGCTAAGCGCGAACCGCCGCAGGGCGCCGCGCACGCCGCACCTATAATGATGTTGGATGGGGCGGCCGCGACGCTTTGCCGGCCGCGCAGCCGCCCTGCGTGGAGGACAGACGGATATGCCTACTTCAGCCCGTATCAACACAGCCGCGCGCCAACGCGGTGCCGCCAAGCTCGCCGCAATCTTCGCGGCCGTGCTGCTGGCTGCAGCCGGCGCCTGGCTGGCGCTGGCGCCGGCCGCCAAGATGCCCGACACCACGTTCACTTCCATCGAGGGCGAGAAGATCCCGGCTGAAAGCCTGCGCGGCAAGGTCGTGCTCGTCAACTTCTGGGCGACCAGTTGCACGACCTGCGTCAAGGAAATGCCAATGATGGTCGAAACGTACAAGAAGTACGCACCCCGGGGCTATGAGATGATCGCCGTGGCCATGAGCTACGACCCGCCGAACTACGTGCTCAATTTTGCGCAAAGCCGCCAACTGCCGTTCAAGGTTGCGCTCGACCCCATGGGGGAAATCGCCCGCAGCTTCGACGACGTCAAGCTCACGCCCACCTCCTTCCTGATCGACAAACAAGGCCGCATCATCAAGCGATACCTGGGCGAACCCGACGTGGCCGAGTTCCACGCCGAGATCGAAAAGGCGCTGGCCGGTTGAACAATCGCACCATGGCCGCATCTTCCCGAATCATCGTCATCGACCACGCCTCCTGGGACGCCGCGCCCGGGATGGACGCCGCCCCCTCGCCGGCAGCGGAGCTGGAAGAAGGCAAGGTGCTGTATTTTCCGCGACTGCGCTTCGAGCTGACGGATGCGGAAACCGCCTTGCTCGACCCCAGCCTGGTCGATCCCAAGCGCAAGAACATCAGCCTCAACGCCGTCACCGGCAAGCTGACCGGCGTCGCCGTGGAGGACGAGCGGCGCGACGCCATAGGCGCGCTGGTCCGGCGCTACTACGAAACCACGCGTCGCTTCCTGGATCGTCTCTTGCCTCACTACGCCGCCCACCTGCACGCGCCGACCACCAGCTTGCGGCTGCACCGCATCGGCACGTGGAAGATGTCCTGGCGCAAGGACGACTCGCGGCTGCACGTCGACGCGTTCCCTTCGCGCCCCGTGGGCCAGCAGCGCATCCTGCGCGTCTTCAACAACATCAATCCGCATGGCGATGCGCGCCGCTGGCGCGTGGGCGAGTCCTTCGAGACGTTGTCCGCGCGCTACCTGCCGCAGATCCCGCCCTATCGTCCCGGCGTGGCCTGGCTACTGCACAAGCTGCACGTCACCAAGAGCCGGCGCAGCGCCTACGATCACATCATGCTGCAGCTGCACGACCGCATGAAGGCCGACGCCGACTACCAGCGCAACGGTCCGCAAGAAAGCATTGATTTCCCTCCCGGCAGTACCTGGATCTGCTTTTCCGACCAAACGCCGCATGCGGCGATGACAGGCCAGTTCATGCTGGAACAAACCTATTTGCTGCCGGTCTCGGCCATGGAGAACCCAGAGCGCTCGCCGCAGCGCGTGCTGGAAAGGCAGCTGGCCTCAGCCTGACCGATCCGCTTCGGGCAAGCGCGCGTCGCGATGCGTGCGACCGCGCACCGGCGCGGCCGGAGCGCGTCTGCATTCGACCCGCACCCGCACGCAAGTCTTGCCCGGCCACGCCGGCGCAATCGTCCAGACGGCATCGGTGCGCGCCACGCAGGCGGTGCGAATGCCCCGGAAAGTGTCTCTATGGGGCCCGGCCTATGTGCACCCCGCCCCCGTCGGCATGTGACAGCCC
>NZ_JADGHH010000023.1 GCF_019689535.1 Pigmentiphaga sp. | reverse complement strand
AAGGCCGCTGCCCCCACCCCGATCACGTCAGAGAGTTGATTAACCCGGGGGTCAATTCCAGATGTCGTCAGGGGGTCAAATCTTCGTGTCGCTTGACACCGCGCGCAGCGCTGACGGCTGGCGCAACATATCGGAGGAGACATGGGAGGCATAGGACCAGGCCGTAAACTCAAGGTCATCGTGGTCGGAGCCGGCATAGGCGGCTTGACCGCCGCAGCGGCACTCCATCAGAAAGGATTCGAGGTCCAGGTCTACGAACGTGCGCGTCAGCTGGGCGAAGTGGGTGCGGGGCTGCAAATTGCTCCCAATGCCGTCAAGGTCATACGGGCACTCGGGCTGGAAGAAGAATTCATGCGCGTCGCGGCCGAACCCATCGAGCGGCTCTCCATCAAGTGGGACACGGGCGAAGTCACGGTCCGTGAACGCTTCAAAGACAGGATGCCCGAAATATTCGGGGCCCGTTATCTGATGGCACATCGGGCGGACCTTCACCGCCTGCTGCTTTCGCGCGTGCCCGAATCATCCGTCCATACAGGCGTCGCCTGCGCCGACGTGGCCAACACCGCGGAGGGAGCGGTCATGCGCACCGAGGATGGCCGCGAAATCGAGGGGGACGTCATCCTTGGCGCGGATGGCATCAAGTCCACCGTGCGCGGCAAACTCTTCGGTTTTCTCACTCCTCGCTTCACCAACCAGATTTGCTGGCGGCTTATCCTCCCCATGGAGGAACTTCATCGCGCCGCCGACAAGCTTCCCACCCGGCTGACGGGCTCCGAATACGTGGGTTGGCTGGGGCCGACCGGTCACGTCCTGTTCTATCCCATACGCGGCGGAGAACTCCTGAACATCTTCGCGGGACGCGTATCGACTGAATGGGCGTCCGACGATTGGGCCGTGCCGAGCTCCAAGGAGGAAATGCTGCAGGCGTATGCCGGCTGGCATCCGGGCATGCTCCATGTGCTGTCCCAAGCCGCCGAAGTGTTCAAATGGGGCATTCACGATCGCGATCCGCTCGACCACTGGGTGCAAGGACGCATCGCGCTACTGGGGGATGCCGCGCACCCCATGATGCCCACGCTGGCACAAGGCGCAGCCATTTCCCTCGAAGACGGTTATGCCATCGCTCGGCACCTGGCACTCGGGGATGCCGACCCCACTGCTGCGCTACTCGCCTATGAGCGGGAGAGACAGCCGCGCGGCAAACGGGTGCAACTGCAGGCGCGGCAACAGTTCATCAACAACCAGCTCGTCCCCCCGCCTCCGCCGCTGCCCGTCGACTGGATTTATAGCTACGACGCCGCGAGCGGGTCCATGCACAAGGCGGCCTGACATCGAACCCGCCCGTACCCCATAACACGACAACCACGCGCCGCACGTGCCTCCCGTTCGGCGCCCACATCGAGGAGACAACCATGTTCCGATCCATCCTGGCGATGGGAGCACTGGCGCTCGCCCCGCTCTCGGCCATCCACGCACAGGAATTTCCAAACCGGCCGATACGGCTCGTCGTCCCTTACCCGGCCGGCGGGGCGATGGACGTCTCTGCACGAGTCGTCGCGCAAGAGCTCAACAACGTGCTCAAGCAAGCCGTCATCGTCGAGAACCGCGCAGGGGGTGCAGGAACCTTGGCGGCCGATTACGTTTCCAAGGCCAAGCCCGACGGCTATACCTTGTGTTGGTGCCCGACGGGTCCGCTGGTCATCACGCCCCTGTCGGATGCCACCGTACCGTACGACCCGCTTAAAGACCTGGCTCCGGTCAACCACACGCTCAACTTTGAGAACGTCCTCATGGCGCGCAAAGACTTGCCCGCCAGCGACATGAAGCAACTCTTGGAACTCGGCCGCAACGCCAAAGAGCCGCTGACCTATAGCACGCCGGGGGCGGGTGGCACGCACCACCTGGGTGGAGAATGGCTCAAGAAAGAGACCGGCCTCAACCTCATGCACGTGCCGTACAAAGGCGAGAACCCCGCAGTCACCGCTGTCATGGCCGGGCAAATCGACATGGCGTTCGCATCGGCGCTGATTGCCGCCCCGGCCGTCAAGGACGGGCGGGCCAAACTCATCGCCAATGTCGGCCCCACCCGGTCCAAGCTGCTACCCGACCTGCCGACGGTTTCAGAGTTGGGCTTCCCGAACTACGCATGGGTCAACTTTGTCGGCGTCAACGCCCCGGCTGGCACCCCGCCTGCGATCATCGAACAGCTGTCCAAGGCGATCGCCCAGGCCGCGCGCACGCCCGCCGTGGAAAACCGGCTCGCCGAAATGGGCATCACCGTGGTCGGTGGTGGGCCGACGGAGTACGAAGCATTCCTGCGCAAAGAGATGCAAACCTGGGGCAATTTGCTCAAGACCACCAACGTGACGCGCGAATAGCACTGCCGCGACGCCAAGGGCGGCGAGCGGAAATCGCGGCGCTGCCCCGGGCCGCACGCCGCGGACTCCGGTTCATTTCGCGACCTTGCTCAAGGCCGATCCTGTGTGCGCAGCGATGTGATCGGTCTTGTCGCTCTTGATCTCGTATTGCGGGTCATCTTTGCTGGCTCGCCGCCTATGCCCCTTGTACTCGAAATCCTGCGTGTGCACCCTGATGATGGTTCCGCTCACCCAACCCGCTTCAGAGTTCCAGGTCACGTGGTCTCCTACCTTGAACTTGCCTGGCATGGTTTTTCCTCCTGGTCCATGACCATCAAGCCTCTCGGTCAAGTCGAATAGGTCAAGTGGCCGTTCTCGACGCGCGCTGCCGACGTGTAGGGATGGACCTCGCTTTTGCAAGCGGCGACAATGTGCCTGACGCAGGCGCCACGAACCTTCAAGAGATCAGCGATCAGCGACCGGTGGCAGCGCCACCACAACGCCTCTGCGCACAGGATGGCTGTCCTGCGGCGGCCCGCCAGGGCGACCAGACGCGCGAAGCCGCCCCAAAACGCATCGGTATCCATGTAGTCCGCATAACCGCGAAACGAATCATTGCGCCACGCGGTATTGTGCGAATCAGGCCTCGGCCTCCGGCGGCCGCCCAGCTCAGGCAGGGGAACATATTCGATGCCTGCCTCGCCAAGCGCGCGACGCAACGCGTCGCCATTGAAGTGGGGGTACTTGCGCGACCCGGCGTACCGTCGCACGTCGGCGATCGCCTGGATGCCGTGGGAAGTCAGCATCGGGAGGAACTCATCCCATGAGTGGGATGAATGCCCGATGGTCCAGAGCTCCAGAGCCGCAGGCACTGCCGTCACCATTTCCGCCGCCTCCACATGGACTGCGTTCAATGGTTATAGCAAGGGACATGCCGTTGATCCACGGTCGCGCCAGCCTCAGCGTGCGGTGGACGAAGGCCAATGACGGCGGTGGCGGAAGGGGTGGGATTCGAACCCACGGATGGTTGCCCATCGCTGGTTTTCAAGACCAGTGCATTAAACCGCTCTGCCACCCTTCCAGGCCGCGGCGCCGTGAGGGGCCGCCGGCTCCGCAAGAGCCGAATGATAATGCATTTTCACCCCGGCTTCCGTCCGCACCTCGATCGGTGGCGCCGCCTACGTACTGGCTACGCGCGCCCACCCGGCCGATGGGCGACACGGGGCTCACCTGCCTGCTACGCGGTCTCGACGTCGAACCGCGGCACGGCGTCGAGCAGGCGCCGGGTGTAGTCATGCTCGGGCCGCGTCAGCACGCGCTCGGCGGGCCCTGATTCGACGATGCGCCCTCCCTGCATCACGGCCACGTCGTCGGCGAGATATTCCACCACGCCGAAGTTGTGGGTGATGAACAGATAGGCAATGCCCATGTCGCGCTGGAGCGCGTGCAGCAGGTTCAGGATCTGGGCCTGGACGGAAACGTCGAGCGCCGAGGTGGGTTCGTCGCACACCAGCAGCTTGGGCTCGACCGCCAATGCGCGCGCGATGGCGATGCGCTGGCGCTGGCCGCCGGAGAATTCGTGCGGATAGCGATCGCGTGCGTCAGGGCGCAGGCCGACCTGGTCGAGCAACCGCAGGGTGGCGGCCTGGCGGGCGGCGTCATCGAGGTCCGGCCGCAGCGAGAGCAAGCCTTCGTCGAGGATTTCTCCCACGCGCATGCGCGGATTCAACGAGGCGAATGGATCCTGGAAGATGATCTGGATGTCGCGTCGCAGGCGCTTGATCTGCCGGCGCCCCGCGCGCAGGAGGTCCTGCCCCAGGAGGCTCGCCTCGCCCGTCACGGCAGCCGTTCCGTCCAAGAGCCTGAGCAGGGCCTTGCCCGTCGTGGTCTTGCCGCATCCCGATTCACCCACCAATGCCAGCGTCTTGCCCGCGTCCAGCGAGAGGCTCACGCCATCCACGGCCTTGACCCAACCGACCGTGCGACGCAGCACGCCCTTGCGGATGGGGAAATGCACCTTGAGATCGGATACGCGCAACAGGCCGGCCCCGGCGGCGGCCCTTTCCTCGCCGGCGTCCGGCACGCGCCCCGGGGCGTGAACCTGGCGGAAGGCTCCATCCGCAACGTGCACGCTGGGCAAGTCCGGTCCCCGATGCTCCGCCTTGGCGGCGTCGATCGCGGCCAGGCGCACGCAGCGCACCGCATGGCCGGGCGCCTCTTCGACCAGTGCAGGCGGCGCGGCGTCGCACTCTGCCGCATGCGCAGGACAGCGTTGCGCGAAGCGGCAGCCGCGGAAGGCTTGGTTGAGCGCCGGCACCGTGCCCGGGATGGCTGCCAGGTGCATCCCGCGCCGCGCCATGCTGGGCAAGGCGCTAAAGAGCAGCCGGGCATAGGGGTGGCGAGGACGTTGGAAAAAGGCTTCTGCGGGCGCGGACTCCACGATCTGGCCGGCATACATGAGCGCGACGTGGTGGGCCATGCGGCGCACGATGCCCAAGTCATGGGTGATGAGCATCATGGCCATGCCGAGCTGCGTCTGCAGGTCGCGCAGCAGATCCAGGATTTGCGCCTGGATGGTGACGTCGAGCGCGGTGGTCGGCTCGTCGGCAATGAGCAGCTCGGGTTCGGCCGCCAACGCAATGGCGATCATCACACGCTGCTTCTGGCCACCGGAGAGCTGGAACGGATAATCATCCACGCGCCGCTCGGGCTCGGGGATGCCGACTCGCCGCAGCCACTCGACGGCCTTGGACTTGGCCGCCGCGCCCCGCAGCGAAGTATGGGTGACGATGGTCTCGACGATTTGATCGCCCACCCTCATGACGGGATTCAGGCTGGTGGCAGGCTCCTGGAAGATGATCCCGATCTTGCGGCCGCGCACGGCCCGCATGTCGCGCTCGGGCAAACGATTCAAATCGACGCCGTCGAGCAGCGTTTCTCCGCGCTCGATGCGGCCCGCATCGGGCAACAAGCGCAACAGCGCCAGCGCGGTCATGCTCTTGCCGCAGCCGGACTCCCCCACCAAGGCGAACGTCTGGCCCCGTTCGATCGCCAAGCTGAGCGCATCCACGGCATGCACGATGCCGTGATCGCTATCGAGCATGACGTCCAGGTGGCGCACGTCGAGCATGGCCTGGCCGCCCGGCGACCGGTCGAAAGCGCTCATCAGCGATCCTCCAGCATTTTTCCGGCGCGCCCGCGCGCCCACGCCGGACGGTACGCCCGTGCGCGGGGATCGAACGCCTCGCGCACGGCGTCGGCGAACAGGTTGGCGGACAGGACCAGGGCCAGCATGAAAACGAAGGCCGAAAGCAGGCTCCACCAGATCATCGGATCACGGGACATTTCCAGGCGCGCCAAGTTGATCATGGTGCCAAACGAATTCATGGACGGATCGACCCCCACCCCCAGGTAGGACAGCACGGCCTCGTAGAGAACGAGCGTCGAGAACTCCAGCACGACGGTGATCAATACGATGTGCATGACGTTGGGCAGCAGGTGGCGGACCATGATGCGCGCGGGGGAAGCACCAAAGGCGCGCGCCGCGAGCACGTAGTCGAGCTCGCGCAGCTTGAGCGTTTCCGCGCGCAGCAGCCGGCAAAGCCCCGCCCACCCCGTCACGCCAAGGATGATGCACAACAGGAACAGCCGCAGGTCGGCCCGCTCGGCGCCTGTCTCGAACATGTCGGGGTTGTTGTCGATGAATACCTGCACCATGAGTACGCATGCCGCGATGAGCAGCACGCCGGGAATGGACGTCAACGTGGTGTAGATGTACTGGATGATGTCGTCCACCCAGCCCTTCAGGTAGCCCGCCATGATGCCCAGCGAAAGCGCGAACGGCAGCGTCGCCAGCGTGGTCACGCTCCCGATGATCAATGCCGTACGGAAGCTTTTCACTGTTTGGACCAGCACGTCGTTGCCGGTGCTGTCCGTGCCCAGGACGTGATAGCCGGTGGACAGCGACGCCGCCGCGCCGCCGATCACCGCGAGGATGCCGAATGTCAGCAGCATGGGCCCGAGCGGCATGGGAGTGCGTCGGTACACGATGTCGTGCCAGGCGGCAGGCAGGGATACGCCCCTGCGGTGCGCCAAGCCGGCCGCCACCAGCAAGGCCGCCAACCCGGCCGCCAAGGCGCCCGCCACCACGCCCACCGCGGTCCGCCGCAGCACGTCGCCGAGCCATTGCTGATCGGGATCGGACAAATGGGCACCGCCATGGCGCAGGCGCGGGTAATCGCGCACCGGCTTGCCGTCCACCAACATGGACTCTTTGGTGAACTGCCGCACTGCGAGCGGAGCGGAATACGTCTTCTCGCGGCCGCCCATCGGTTTCTCCAGCAAGATGTCGAGCACGGAGCGCGTCACCGGCGAGTAGGCCCGCGCCCCTTTTCCACCGGAGACTTCCACCGCGTCGAGCAGCGGGCGGTAATGCATGGAGTCCAACACGCCTATGAACAGGAACACGCCCAACACGACTGCGGCGCACATCGCGGGCGTGTCCCGCCCCACCCGCGCCCACGTGGTGCGCAGGTTCGGCGTGCGGGCAACGTGCCAGGCATAGAGGGCCACGCCGAGCAGGATCAGGAACAGCGCGAGGTCGGTCCAGAGAAAGACGATCTTGGGCATGTTCTCACTCGAAGCGGACGCGCGGATCGGCGATCGTGTAGGAAATATCGGCCAGGATCAGGCCGATGATGTACAGCACGGAGCCGATGAATACCATGGCCCGCACGATGGCGAAGTCCTGCGCGTTGATCGCGTCCATCGTGTAGCTGCCCAGCCCCGGTATGCCGAAAAACGACTCCGCAATCAGGCTGCCCATGAAGAGCAGCGGAATGGTGGAAATGGTGCTGGTCAGAATCGGCAGCATGGCGTTGCGCAATACGTGCCGGAACAGCACCAGCCGTTCTGACAATCCCTTGGCCCGGGCGGTGCGCACGTAATCCTTGCCAATCTCCTCCAGGAACAAGGCGCGGTAGAAACGCGCTTCGGGCCCGAGCTTGGCGATCACGGCCACGAGCACGGGCAGCACCAGGAAGCGGACGGCGTCGAACCCGCCCGCAAACCCGGACAGCGGCACCAACCTCAGCGTCTTGGAAAACAGATACTGGCCGGCGATGATGTAGAACAGCGCCGATATCGACAACATGGCCACGCACAGCACCACGCCCCAGAAATCCAGGTAGGTGCCGCGGAAGTACACGAGCAGCAGCGAGAACGCGACGCTGGCGAACAACCCCAGCAGGAAGGTCGGCACTGCCAGCGCCAGGCTCGGCCCGACCCGCTGGCGGATTTCGTAACCGATGTCGCGTCCCGCGTCCGACGCGCCGAAGTCGAAGGCGAACAGGCGCACGGAACGCTCGAAAAAGATGGTGTCGGTGTAGCGCTTCACCCCTTGCGCCTGGGCGTTGACCAGCAGCGGCTTGTCATAACCGCGCTCGACCTTCCACTTCTCGATGGCATCGGCGCTCACGCGCCGTCCGCCTATGGCCAGGCGCGCCATGTCGTCGGGCGTGTTGACCGTGAAGAACAGGATGAAAGTGAAGAGATTGACGCCGATCAGGATCAAGACCCCGTAGAGGATCCGGCGCACGATATAAGCCGTCATGCAGGGCTCCTTGCTGGGCGATCGGATTGAACCGCGACGGCGCGGTCCCGGCGGCGGACCATGCGCCAGGCCGGCAAGGCGAGCAACACCAACAACGCCGCCGCGAGCAGGACCGGCCACCACACCGGGCGATTCCATTCTGCTATCTTGCGCGCACGCAGCTCGGGATCGATTTTCATGTATTGGAGATGATTGCGTATCATCTGGGTCGGCTTGCCGTTGCCCACCCACTGGTGATAGGCGCCGCCCGACTTCGGGAAGTATCCGAACATCCAAGCCGCGTCTTGTTGCACGATGGACACCATGCGGGCGATCAGCTCCTCTTTTTCGGGGCCGTCGTCCAAATACTTCATCCGCTCGAAGAGCTTGTCGAACTCCGGATTGGTGTAATTGGAGGCATTCTCGCCGCCATGCTTGGCCTTGCCGTTGGGGCCGTACAGCAGGAACAGGAAGTTTTCCGCGTCGGGATAGTCGGCGTTCCATCCCCACATGAATAGCTGGGCCACCCCGCGCCGCATTTTGTCCTGGAACCGGTTGTAGTCGGTAGAACGAATTTCCAGCTGTATGCCGAGCTTGCCGAATTGGCGCTGCAGCCAGTCGAACTGGGAGCGGGCGGCGGGCGAGACTCCCCCCATGGCGTCGTAGTTCAGGACCAGCGGCTGGCCGGTCTGCGCATTGCGGCCTTCGGGATAGCCCGCCTCGGCAAGGAGTCGCTTGGCCACCTCGAGCGGCTTGCGCGTGACTTTCTCGCCATCGATGTCGTAGACCACCGGATTGGCGCCGGCGGGCGGATCCTTGTACCCCAGCAAACCGGGCGGCAGCGGGCCGTGTGCCACCTGCGCCTGCCCGTTTTCGAAAATCGTGACGTATTCTTCCCAATCGACGGCGATGCTGATGGCCTGGCGCAGTTTGCGGTTACGTTCCTGCTGTTCGGGCGTCTCTCCCTTCCCCACGACAGGGTCCAGCCAGTTGAAGCCCATGTACCAATTCTGGGTCTCGACCGTAGTGGGAAGCTTGAGCCCGCGCTCGGCGTACAGCGCGGCCTTTTCCTGGGAATCGCCCGCCGCCACCAGGTAGGCGACGCCGTACTCGCCGCGCTCGGCCTGCGGCACGTCGTAATAGCCCTGCAGGAACTTGCCTTGCAGCGGCACGCTTTCTTTCTCGATGCTGAAAACAATGCGATCGATGAAGGGCGTCGGCTTGCCGCAATCCTCGAGCAGGCCGGCGGCGCGGTCCTCTTCGGTACCCTCGCAGGGATACGGCTCTCCCCGGAAATTCGGATTGCGGGTCAACACGTGCCGGCGGTTCTCCCGGTACTCGGTCAACATGTACGGCCCCGTCCCCACCGGCCAGTAATTCAGGGTCAAGTTGCGGGCTGCCATGCCCGGCTGGCTGTAGAACTGGTCGGCCTCCCACGGGATGGGGGCGAAGAACGTCATGGCCAGCCAGTACTTGAACTGTGGATACTTGCCCTTGACCCGAATCCGCAGCGTGTACTTATCGAGCGCCTCCACGCCCTCGAAGGCGTATTGGCGAAAATCCAGCCAAGGCAGGTCGCGGGTGGTGGGGTCCAGCCCTTTGCGCAACTCGGCATCGACGACGCGGATGCGATCGCCGTACTCCTTGAAGCCGACGATGTAGTCCGTCATGTGCGCATAGATGGGCGAAACCACGCGCGTCGTCGCCAGGCGCCGGATGCCATAGACGTAGTCGTCCGCGGTCAGCTCGCGCGTACCCGTGTGGGGAAAATCGGTGATCGCGTACTTGCCCTCCAGGTCCTCCGGCTTGAGGTGCCGGTACCGGTCGCGCCCGGATTCGTCGACCGCGAAGGCCGGATGGGGCTGGAACAGGATGCCCGGCTTGATGGGTATGTCGTACACGCTCTGCGCCACGCGCTCCCCCGGCACGTCGGGCGGCAGCACGTTGCCGGCCTCGTCCAGGTAAACCGGCTCGACGATGCGGGTCGCCGTGCGCGGCACGAGCTCGTAGGGACGCTTCAGGTAATGGTAGCCGTACAGCGGTTCATAGATCTGGTAGGTGTACGGCGTCTCGTCGACAGAGTAGGAGCTGGCCGGGTCCAGGTATTTGGGCGAGCGCTGCGTGAACGCCGTGTACATGACGTTTTCGCGCTCTGCGCCGGCGGCATAAGGGCTGTTGAGCGGCGTACGCGCACCCGGGTCGCCGGACGAGCAGCCCATCACGACGGCCGCGCCGACCACGCCAAGCAAGCGTATTGTCCAACTCCATGCGCGCTTTGCGCCCTGTTTCATACCTTCAGCGCGCACGAGGCGCATCAGCTATCTCCCAGGGGTAACGTTCCGGTGAGGATAGCAAAAACCCTAGCCTCGACGGCTGTGCCCAGCCTAAGGAATACCCCGATCGCCCATTCTCGGCCGACGATATAGGCATCGGGCATATCTACGCCGGGAAATCGCATTACCAGCCCGCGGACGTCCGGGACTACGATGGCCGGTCATCGCCAGGGGAAGACGAATGCTTCGCTACACTGCAGTGTTTCTTTCATGCTTGCTGGCAGCAGCTGCCGCCCATGCAAGCGATTATCCGTCCCGCCCAGTCACCCTCGTCGTGCCGGGGCCCCCGGGCGGAACGCCCGACGTGGTCGCCCGGATGGTGGCGGAGAAACTGCGGGCCCGGTTGGGCCAACCCGTCATTGTCGAGAACAAGGCGGGGGCCAGCGGCTTCATCGGAACGGCCGCAGTCGCCAAGGCCGCGCCGGACGGCTATACGGTGCTGATGGGCTTTGCCCAGACCATGGCCGTGAATCCCGCCACCTTCAAGAAACTGCCCTACGATCCGGTCCAGGACTTCACGCCCATCGCGCGCCTGGTGGATTTCGAACTGGCGCTGGCAGTCCCGGGCAGCACGCCGGCCCGCAACTTTCCGGAGCTCCTGTCCTGGCTGCGCGCAGGGCGAGGCAAGTATTCGTACGGCTCCTTCGGCGCCGCAACGCCCTCCCAGTTCGCGGGCGACATGCTCAACCGCAAGGCTGGGCTCGACATGCAGCACGTACCCTACAAAGGCTCCGCGCCGCTGGTCACCGATTTGGTGGGCGGGCAAGTGCAGTTCGGCTTCGTCGTCCTGCAAGTGGCGCAACAGCTGGCCCAGGGCGGCAAGCTGAAAGTGCTGGGCGTCACGGGGAAACGCCGGCAGCCAGCCGCCCCGGACGTTCCCACTATGACCGAGCTGGGCTACCCCGACGTCGATGCCACGGGATGGTACGGACTCTACGCTCCCCGGGGCACGCCGGCCGAAGTCGTGGCCACGCTGGAACGTGCGGTCGAGCAGATCATGCAGGACGACGAGGTCCGCCGCAAGCTGGTGGACCAAGGCGTGAACCCGGCCTTTGCCAGTAGCCGGGCGCTCGGGGACTACACCCGGGCGGAGATCGCACGCTGGCGCGAGGTCGTCGCGCAGACCGGCTTCCGCGCACAGGACTGACGCCTCCGGCCGGGCGGCAGGGGCAGCAAGCAAGAAACGGATGCGTACCCAATAGACGACACCGAGAGCGCGCGGCGTTTCCCGTTAGAAAAATCTACAGTTGCGTCGGTTTGTATGGATGAGCAGACGCCGGGGCTGCAGGCGCCCAGAATGACGAGGATCCACCTCTACCGCAGCCGGTCG
This sequence comes from Pigmentiphaga sp., assembly GCF_019689535.1. Lineage (GTDB taxonomy): Bacteria > Pseudomonadota > Gammaproteobacteria > Burkholderiales > Burkholderiaceae_B > Pigmentiphaga. Next base: position 14,089 of record NZ_JADGHH010000023.1, on the reverse strand, counting down.
CTCCATGGACTTGCGTTCCCGCCTCGAACGATTCCGCCGCACGCTCGTCGTCTCTCTGGCCTGGGACACAGTGCGCCGCTGGTCGGCCCACCGCGCCTCGAGCAAGGGCGCCGCCCTGGCCCTATACATGGTGTTCTCGCTGGCGCCGATACTGCTGCTGGTCATCGCCATCGCCGGTGCCTTCTTCGGTGAGGAAGCCGTGCGCAACCAGCTCGTCGGCCAGATGCGCTCGCTGACCGGCCAGCAAGGGGCCGAAGCCATCCAGACCGTCCTCGCCAGCGCGCAGCAATCCGACAAAGGATGGGCTGCAGCGCTCATTTCGACGGTGCTGCTGATGTTCAGCGCAACGACCGCGTTCGCGGAACTGAAAGACAGCCTCGACGAACTATGGGACGTACCGGCCTCCAAGACATCCGGCGTCTGGGCGCAGATCCGCAGCCGGTTGTTGTCGTTCGGGCTGGTGCTCGTGCTTGCGCTGTTCCTGCTGATTTCGCTGACGGTCAATGCCGCGCTCACTGCCCTGCAGGATTACTGGCATGCATTCTGGGTGGAGTCGGCGTTCGCCACGACGGCGATGCTGGCCTCGAGCCTGTTTTCTTTCGCCGTCGTGACCGCGCTGTTCGCGGTCGTTTTCAAGCTCCTGCCCAGCACGAGCATTCCGTGGCGCGACGTCCTTCCCGGAGCGCTAGTCACGGCCGTGCTGTTTTCGGTGGGCAAGAGCGTCATCGGCCTGTATCTTGGCCACGGCAACGTGGCTTCGTCCTACGGCGTGGCAGGCTCGGTCATCGCGCTGATCCTGTGGATTTACTACTCTGCCCAGATTTTTTTCTTCGGCGCGGCGTTTACCCGGCAGTATGCGGACACCTTCGGGCAGGGCAGGCGCCGGCGGCCTGGGCCCGTGCAGGCACCCTCGCGCAAAGCCGGCCGAACGGATGCGGCGCTCAAGGCACCTGGGGCGGATCGATCCAAATAAAGGTTTCGCCCCGCGCGATCATTTCGGCAACGTCTTCGGCGGGTACCTCGTAGTCGGTACCCATCAAGCTCGCCGAGCCGGACTCATGGATATGTATGACCGACGGCGGGTCGGTGTCGATGAAATACCAGTAATACCCCGCCTTGAGGGTGTGAGGCTTGTCTTTCACGATGGACCCCTCCACGGCGTGGATCGCCGCATCTCGTTGCAATGATACCCACGGGGCGAAAGAGATGCGACCAAACTGCCGGGTCAGTCCGGAATGACGGCCGTGACCTCGATTTCGACCTGCGCTTCGTCTTCGATCAGGCCGGCTACCTGCACCGCCGTCATGGCCGGAAAATGGCGGCCGATGATTTCGCGATACGCCTTTCCGATTTCTTCGTACGACGCGACATAAACCCGTTTGTCGAGCACGTACCAGGTCATGCGCACGATGTGTTCCGGCCGGGCCCCGGCCTCGGCCAGCACGGCGACGACGTTCGCGAGCGCCTGCCGCACCTGCCCCGCAAAGTCCTTGGCCCGAAAGACGCCATCCGGGTCCCAGCCTATCATCCCGCTGATGAAGATCTGCTTGCCGCGGGCGGCGACGCCGTTGCTATAACCGCGCGGGCGCGGCCAACCCCCGGGCTGCAGGATCTCGATGTTCGATGCCATGGATTCTCCTTTTAGTCAGGCCGCCCCGGCAGAACGCAGCAGTTCGCGGGCGATGATCAATTGTTGGACTTCGGTGGCGCCTTCGTAAATGCGCAGGGCCCTGATCTCGCGGTAAAGCCGCTCGACGGTTTCGCCGCTCACGACCCCCTGCCCGCCGAACATCTGCACCGCGGCGTCGATGACGCGCTGCGCGGTTTCGGTGGCGGTCATCTTGGCCATGGCGGCTTCTTTCGTAATGCGAGCGCCGCCGTCGCGCATCCATGCCGCACGATAAGTCAGCAGCGCGGCGGCATCGATGCCGGTCGCCATTTCCGCAAGCTTGGACTGGGTAAGTTGGAAATCGGCCAGCGTTTGGCCGAACATGCGGCGCGACGTCGCGCGCCCGATCGCCTCGTCGAACGCCCGCCGGGCAAAGCCGAGCGCAGCCGCCGCCACGGAGGTGCGAAACACATCCAGCGTGGCCATGGCCACTTTGAAGCCCTGCCCCGGCTCGCCCAGCCGCTGGGCGGCCGGCACGCGGCAGTCATGGAAGCGCAAGCGCGCGAGCGGATGCGGCGCAATGACGTCGATGCGCTCGGCGACCTCGAGCCCCGGCGTATCGGCATCCACCACGAAAGCAGTAATGCCGCGCGCGCCGGGCGCCTCGCCGGTGCGCACGAACACCACGTAGAAGTCCGCGATGCCGCCATTCGAAATCCACGTCTTTGTGCCGTTCAGCAGGTAGCCGGAACCGTCCGGGCGGGCCGCGCACGCCATGGCTGCCACGTCCGATCCCGCCTCGGGCTCTGACAGCGCGAACGCCGCAATGGCCTGCCCCGCCGCCACGCGCTGCAGGTAGCGAGCACGTTGCTCGGTGGTGCCGAATAGGCTAATGGCCCCGGACCCCAGCCCCTGCATGGCGAACGCGAAATCGGCCAGCCCGTCGTGATACGCCAAGGTCTCGCGGATCAGGCACACCGTGCGGGTATCGATGGTATCGGACGACCCGCCGTAGGCACGTCCGGCCACAGCATGCTGCAGCCATCCCCCCTCGCCCAGCGCCCTCACCAGGTCCCGGCAGGTCGCATCGACGTCTGCGCCATGCGCGTGCGCCGTCCGGCCGGCTGCCCACTGATCGAGCGCTGCGACCAGCTTGCCGTGGCGCGGCTCAAAGAATGGCCAGTCCAGGTGCTGCATCCGCGATGCCTTGCCCCCCTGTTGCGGGGTACGCGCCGGCACGGCATTCGATGGGGTGGTTTCGCTCATGTTGATTCCGCAATGCATGGAAGCCAGGCGCGGGCAGCGCCCGCGCGGGAACGGGTATCAATCGCCTTCGAATACTGGGCGCTGCTTGGCGACGAACGCGTGATACGCGCGATGGAAATCATTCGTCGCCATGCAAATGGCCTGGGCCTGGGCTTCAGACTCGATGGCCTGCTCGATGCTCATGTTCCACTCCTGGTGCAGCATGCGCTTGGTCATCGCATGCGCGAACGTCGGCCCTTGAGCCAGGCTCGCTGCCAGCGCGCACGCTTCCTCTAAGAGCGCCTCCGGCTCGCAGAGCCGGTTGAAGAATCCCCAGCGTTCGCCTTCGTCGCCGCTCATCGCGCGCCCCGTGTAGAGCAGTTCCGACGCCCTCCCCTGCCCGATCAGCCGGGGCAATATGGCGCACGCGCCCATGTCACAGCCGGCCAGGCCCACGCGGGTGAACAAGAAGGCGGTCTTGCTGCGCGCCGTGCCCAGCCGCATGTCGGCAGCCATGGCCAAGATCGCGCCAGCCCCCGCGCACACGCCGTCTACGGCGGCAATGATGGGTTGCGGACATGCACGCATCGCCTTGACCAAATCCCCGGTCATCCGGGTGAACGCCAGGAGGGAAGGCATGTCCAGCTTGGTCAGCGGCCCGATGATGTCGTGCACGTCGCCGCCGGAACAGAAGTTGCCGCCGGCACCCTGGATGACCACGGTGCGAATATCTTCGGCATAGGCCAAGTCCCGGAAGAAATCGCGCAGTTCGGCATACGACTCGAAGGTCAGCGGATTCTTGCGCTCCGGCCGGTCGAGCGTGACGACGGCAGTGGCGCCGCGCGCTTCGAGGGAAAAATGCCGGGCCTGGTAGCCGGCCATGGCCGCGCGGGCGCCGTGCAACATCTGTTTTTCACCGTGGACGTAGCGCATAGTCGTCACCTTTTATTTGCGTTCATTCGGCAAGCGATCGTTGAGGCCTTGTTTCAATTGCGACAACAAGTCGATGAGCATGTCCTTGGACGACGCCGGCAAAGCCGAGAACAGCTCGATGATCCATTGCTCGTGCACGGCGGCCATTTTTCCGAACGCCTTGCGGCCAGCAGGCGTGAGCTTGACCACGAACGCGCGCCGGTCTTCGGGCGAGGGCTCGCGCACCACCAAGCCTTCTTCTTCGAGCTGGTCGGTAATGCCCGTGACATTGCCGCCCGTCACCATCATGCGCTGGGACAGCTCTCCCATCCGCAGCCCTTCCGGATGACGCTCGAGTTGGGCCATGAGGTCAAAACGCGGCAGGGTGATGCCGAAATGCGTACGCAGGCGCGAGCGGATTTCATTCTCGACGCGTACGGTGCACGACAGCATGCGCAGCCACAGCACGAGGGACTGGTGATGGTCCTCGGTGAGGCGCGCCTCCATGTCGAGCACCGCAGCGGAGCCCGATCCCGTGCCGGCGCCATTCGATTCGCCGATGGATTTGCGTGCCATCGTTACTCCTTCAAGTCACTTCGCCCCCGGCCACCGCGACGGCTTGGCCGTTCATCGCCGCAGAGGCCGGCAGGCAGAGCCAAACTGCCGCATGGGCCACTTCCTCGGGCTGCACCAGGCGCTTCTGGGGATTGAACGCCGCCAGCGCCGCCTTGGCCTCAGCTTCGCTGCGACCCGTGCGGGCGGATATATTGGCGATCGCCTCCCGGCTCAAGTCGGTGTCCGTAAAGCCGGGACACACCGCGTTGACGGTCACGCCCTTGGCCGCGACCTCCAGCGCCATCGCCCGCGTGAGCCCCACCACCCCGTGCTTGGATGCACAGTAGGCAGCCGTATACGCATAACCGATGAGCCCGGCAGTGCTCGCCACGTTGACGATACGGCCCCATCCCGCCTCCAACATGCCCGGCAGGACGGCCCGGGAGCAATAAAACACGCCGCTCAAATTCACCGCCAGCATCCGCGCCCACAGTGCATCGTCGGTCTTGCCGATCGCCGCCGACTCGGCCTGCCCCGCGTTGTTGACGAGTATGTCGATGCGCCCGGCAGCCGCCGCGGCAGCGGCGATGCCATGCTGCACCGACGCAGATTCGGCAACATCCATGCGCTGGCTGCGAACCGCGCCCAGCGGCGACAGCTCGGCAACGGCCGCATCCAAGGCTGCCTCGCTGCGGCCCGCCAATGTGACGGACGCGCCATGGCGCAGCAATTCGCGCGCGATCGCCAGGCCTATGCCCCGGCCCCCGCCCGTCACCAGCGCATGTTTTCCTTTCAATTGCTCCATGGTCGTATGTCCTGCCAGTCGAACGAGAGGGGCGAAACGCGTCCGCGACGCACGCCTACTCCAGGAGACGCGCGGCAATCTCCCGCGGCGACAAACCCTGGTTGGCCGCCGCCAGCTGCCGTTCGCGCTCGAGGTTGCGCTCCAACTGCATGCGGCCCGCATAGTACTGCTTGGGCCAGCTCACGTCCCATCCCATCTTCGCGGCTTCCAGCAGCGTCCACGCGGGGTTGGCCAGGTGCGGCCGCGCCAGCGCGCAGAGGTCGGCGCGCCCCGCCGCGATGATTCCGTTGACATGATCCGCCTCGAAGATGGCGCCCACGGCAATGGTGGGGATGCCGGCTTCGTTGCGGATGCGGTCGGCGAAAGGCGTTTGGAACATGCGCCCGTACACCGGCTGCTCGCGTTTGCTCACCTGGCCCGAGGAACAGTCGATCATGTCCGCGCCCGCCGCTTTGAACATGCGGGCGATCCGGACGGCATCGTCCGGCGTGATGCCACCCTCCACCCAGTCGTGCGCCGAAATGCGCACGCTCATGGGTTTGTGCGCCGGCCAGGCTTCGCGCATGGCGGCGAAGACTTCGAGCGGGTAGCGGCAGCGGTTCTCCAGACTGCCGCCGTATTCGTCGGTGCGATGGTTGGTCAGCGGGGAAATGAAGCTGGAGAGCAGATACCCGTGGGCGCAGTGCAACTCGAGCCAATCGAACCCAGCCTTGTCCGCCTCGACCGTGGCGCGCACGAAATCATCCAGGATGCGCCGCATGTCTTCACGCGTAGCGGCGCGCGCCACCTGCGAGACGCCTTCCAGGTATTGCTGCTCGGAGGCGGCCACCAGCGGCCAGTTGCCCGACTCCAGCGGCAGGTCCGTCCCCTCCCAGGCACGCCGGGTCGAGCCCTTGGGCCCAGCGTGCCCAAGCTGCATGGCAATCTTGGCATCCGTGTTCTCATGGACGAAGTCGACGATGCGCTTCCAGGCGGCAGTATGCTCAGGGCGGTACAAGCCCGGGCAGCCGGGCGTAATGCGCGCATCGGCCGACACGCAGGTCATCTCGGCGAACACCATGGCGGCGCCGCCCATGGCGCGGCTACCCAGGTGGACGAGGTGGAAATCGCCCACCGTGCCGTCCACGGCCGAATACTGCGCCATGGGCGACATGACGATGCGGTTCTTGAGCACCAGGTCGCGTACGCGGTACGGCGTGAGCATGGGTGGGACAGGCTTGCCGCGGGCCGCCTCGGGCTCCGGCAGGCCAGCGGCCGCGAACGCGCGCCGCGCGAACCAGCGCTCGTAGCTCTCGACGTAGGAAGCGTCGCGCAGCCTCAGGTTTTCGTGCGAAACGCGCTGGCTGCGCGTCAGCATGGAGTAGGCGAACTGCTCCGGCTCGAGGTCGACATAGCGGCTCACATTCTCGAACCACTCCATGGAGTTACGCGCGGCATTCTGGATCTTGAGCACTTCGACGGACCGCACCGCCTCATACGCCGCCAACAGCTCTTCCAGGCGTTGTTCCCGGTGCGTGTCGAAGCAGCGCGAGAGCTCGATCGCGTCCTCCAGCGCTAGCTTGGTGCCCGAGCCGATAGAGAAATGCGCCGAATGTGCCGCATCGCCCATCAATACGACGGGAACCCGCCTGCCGTCGATCTCGTTCCAATGGATCCAGCTCGCACAGACGATGCGAGGGAAGCGGATCCAGATCGCCGAACCCCGCAGGTGCGGCGAATTGCTCATCAGCGGATGACCGTCGAGATACTTGGCGAACAACCGCTCGCAAAACGCGACGGCCTCGTCCTGGCTCATCTTGTCCAGGCCGGCGCGTTGCCACACGTGATCCGGCGTCTCGACGATAAAGGTGGACGTGTCGCCATCGTATTGATAGGCGTGGGCCTGGAACCATCCGTATTCGGTCTCTTCGAATGCGAACGTGAACGCGGAGAACAGCTTCTTGGTCCCGAGCCACACGAAGCGGCAATGCCGGGTCTGGATGTCGGGCCTGAATACGTGCTCGTAGCGCTTGCGCACCTTGCTGTTCAAGCCGTCCGACGCGACGACCAGGTCGGCTTGATAGCGCCTTGCGATTTCCCGATCGTCTTCCACTTCGGTTTCGAATACCAGCTCCACGCCCAGTTCCTGGCAGCGGTCCTGCAGGATGTTCAGGAGGCGCTTGCGGCCGATGCCGCAAAAGCCGTGTCCGCCCGAAGTGATGGTTCGACCCTTGAAGTGGACGTCGATGTCGTCCCAGTGATTGAACGACTGGAGGATGCGCCGGGCCGTAGGTTCGTCCGCCTGCACCAGGTTGCCCAGCGTTTGGTCCGAGAACACCACGCCCCAACCGAAGGTATCGTAGGGACGATTACGCTCGATGACCACGATGCGGGAGGACGGATCCCGCTTTTTCATCAGCAGCGCAAAGTACAACCCGGCGGGACCGCCGCCGATGCATACGATGTTCATGAGTCCTCCGCTGGCCGGATGAGCCTCTTTCCAGATGACTGGAGGACGCAACGCCCCCGTCTAATCGACGGTCATTATTTCATACTTAAAATATTTTTGTGTCAATCATTTTGCGTGGAAAGACTCATCGCCAGGCATTGCGCATGCGGCTCGCGATGTCCACTCGGGGGCCCGACGGCGAGCCGGGCCCGCCCCCTGCGCCCGGAGCCTGCCCTGCCTTGGGCAAGATTTCGAACAAAGGAAGCAGGCGCTCGGGAATGAACCGGCTGCGCGTGCCGTAGACGTGCCGGTCGCCCATGCTGCTCTGCTGGTGCACGTAAAAGCGTTGCGGCACAATCAATTGCAGGTCTTCCTTGGCCCGCGTCATGGCCACGTACAAGAGGCGCCGCTCTTCCTCGATTTCCTCGGCGTCCCCGGTGCTCATGTCCGACGGAATGCAGCCGTCCACGACGTTGAGCACGTACACGGTATTCCATTCCTGCCCCTTGGCCGAGTGAATGGTAGACAGGATGAGGTAATCCTCGTCGAGCAGCGGCGCGCCGGATTGCCCGCTGGTGGCGTCCGGCGGATCGAGCGTCAGTTCGGTCAGGAATTGCTCGCGCGACGCGTACGTGCCGGCTATGCGTGCCAGCTGGTCGAGGTCTGCCCGGCGCACGGCGGCGTCATCGTACAGCCGCTGCAAGTGGGGGCCATACCAGCGCAATGCCAAGTCGACGTGCGCCGGCCAAGCCAGGCCCTCCTCGCGCAACGACAGGAACGCCTGCACGAACCCCTTCCAGTCTTCCGCGGCGGCAGGAGGCGGAGCAAAGCACGCGAGCGCCTGGGCCGGGTCACTTGCTTGCGCCATGGCATCGAGCAGGCGCATGGCAGTGGCGGGCCCGATGCCCGGCATCAACTGCGCGACGCGAAAGCCCGACAAACGGCTCAGGGGGTTGGCCGCCCAGCGCAACAAGGCGAGCACGTCCTTGATGTGCGCTGCTTCGAGAAACTTGAGGCCGCCGAACTTCACGAAGGGAATGTTGCGTCGGGCGAGCTCCAGCTCCAGCGTTGCGCTATGGCTGGCGGAACGGAAGAGCACGGCCTGCGACATCAGCCGCGTGCCCGCCTCCCGCTTGGCAAGGACCTGGTCCGCCACCCACCGTGCCTGCCCTGACTCGTCGCTGACATAAACCAGCTGCGGGCGCTGCGCCGAAGCGCGATCGGTCCAGAGCCGCTTGGCATAGCGCTCCGCCGCCTCGGCGATCACTGCGTTGGATGCGTCCAGGATGGGTTGCGTCGACCGGTAATTGCGCTCCAGCGTGACGATATGCGCCGGCCGCGGGAATTGCGCCGGGAAGTCGAGGATATTGCGCACCGTGGCGGCACGGAAGGAATAGATGGACTGGGCGTCGTCGCCCACCACCGTCAGCCCGCGGCCATCCGGCTTCATGGCGAGCAGGATCTCCGCCTGCAGGCGGTTGGTGTCTTGGTATTCATCCACCAGCACGTGATCGAAGGCCCCGCCCAGCTCTTGTGCGATGGCTGGCTCTTTCATCATTTCGGCCCAGTAAAGCAAGAGATCGTCGTAGTCGAGCACGTGCTGGTCCTGCTTGGCCTGCACGTACGCGCCGAACAGCGTCTTGAGCTCCGCCTCCCACTGCGCGCACCACGGGAAATGCTTGGCCAGCACGGCTTCCAGCGACGCCTGGCTGTTGACGGCGCGCGAATAAATGGCAAGGCACGTGCCCTTGAGGGGAAAGCGTGACTTGGCACCGGAGAACCCAAGCTCATGCCGGACGAACCCCATGAGATCTTCGGCGTCGCCCCGGTCGTGGATGGTGAAAGACTCGGACAGCCCGATGCGCGGCGCATACTCCCGCAACAGGCGCGCGCCGATGGCATGGAAGGTGCCGGCCCACGGCAGGGCGGGCGGTTCACCGCCCGGGCTGCCGAGCACGGCTTGCAATACGCGGCCCGCGCGCCGCTCCATTTCGGCGGCGGCCCGGCGCGAGAACGTCAACAGCAAGAGGCGCTGCGGGTCGACGCCATGGAGGATGAGCCTGGCGACGCGATGGGCCAAAGTGCTGGTCTTGCCCGATCCCGCACCCGCGATCACCAGCAAGGGGCCGCAAACGGCATCGTCGCCCAGGCCGTACTCGACGGCCTCGCGTTGGCTGGGATTCAATTCGGCCCAAGGATCGCGGCCGGGCGCATCGGCGGTATGTGACATAAGGACGCGAAAACTGTATATTCATCCAGTATAAACGCCCTTTCCCGCTGCATCTCATCCCATGCCTGTGCGCGTCGGCACGTGCTCCTGGACCGATCCCACGCTGCTCGCGTGCGGCCGCTTCTATCCCCGCTCGGTACGCACTGCGCAAGCTCGCCTGCAGTTCTATGCCTCGCGGTTCCCGATCGTCGAAGTAGACAGCAGCTACTATCGGCTCCCTTGCGCACGCACCGCCTACCTCTGGGCGCAACGCACGCCGCCGGGCTTCGTCTTCCACGTCAAGGCGTTTCGCCTCTTCACCGGCCACAAGGCGCCGGTCGATGCCCTCCCTGCAGACATCGCATCGGAGCTCTCGCCCGGCGCGCGCATGGTGGACTATGCATCGATGCCCGGGGAGCTGCGGGACGAACTCTGGAGCCGTTTCCTCCAGGCGCTGGAGCCGTTGCGCCAGAGCGGGCAGCTGGCGGCCGTACACTTCCAGTACGCGCCGGTCGTGCACAACGATGCTGCGGGACGCGCCCTCGTGGCGGAATGCGCCGAACGCATGCAAGAACAGGTGCTCGCCGCGGAATTTCGCCATCGCAGCTGGCTCGACGCAGCCGGCAGGCCCGGGACGCTCGCCCTGCTGCGGGAGCTCGGCGCAGCCCACACCGTCGTCGACGGCCCCGACCGCTGGATAAACAGCGTACCGGCCGTCTGGGCCGCGACGCGCGACGATCTCGCGGTGGTGCGCCTGCATGGCCGCAACCACGAAGCGTGGAACCGGCGCGGCCTCGCCGCATCTTCGGGCCGCTTCGTGTACGAGTACTCGCAGGAAGAACTGCAGCGCATCGCAGAACTCGTCCGCCGCCTGGCCCAGGCTGCCGCCAACGTGCACGTTCTTTTCAACACCAATTTCGAAGACCAAGGCATGCGCAACGCGGCGGCGTTCGAGGCAACCCTCGACCGCTAGGGTGCCCCGCCCCTGGCGCATTCTCCCTGACGAAAGAAACCATGGAACAAGTCGATTGCATCGTGATCGGAGCCGGCGTGATCGGCTTGGCCGTTGCGCGCGCCCTCGCTGGCCGCGGCCGGGAAACCATCGTGCTGGAAAAGGAGAGAAAAACCGGCACCGGCACCAGCTCGCGCAATAGCGAAGTGATCCATGCGGGCATCTACTATCCCGCCGAGTCGCGCAAGGCGCAGTGGTGCGTGCGCGGGAGGCACCTGCTGTACGAATACTGCGCCCGGCGCGGAATTCCGCACCGGCGCTGCGGCAAGTACATCGTGGCCACCTCGAGTGCGCAGCTCGACGTCTTGGAGCATTTACGAGGCTCGGGCCGCGCGAACGGGGTGGAGCGGCTCGACATGCTTGGCGCGGGGCAGGCCATCCGCTGCGAACCGGCGCTACACTGCGTGGCCGCACTACACAGCCCCGACACGGGCATCGTGGACAGCCACGCCCTGATGCTGTCGCTGCAAGGCGACTTCGAGGCAGCAGGCGGCATGCTGGCCCTAGGCTCCCCCGTGCTGGAAGGCCACTGCGACGCGGACGGCATCGTGCTGCATGTCGGCGGCGAGCCGCCCATGGACATCCGGGCCAACCTCGTCGTGAACGCCGCCGGCCTGCATGCCCAGGAAACCGCATCCCGGCTACGGGGCCTCGCCCCGTCGACCATTCCCCCGCTCTACTTCGCCAAAGGCAACTACTACGGCCTGACCGGACGCTCGCCCTTCACCCGCCTTATTTATCCCGTGCCCGAACCCGGGGGACTGGGCGTCCACCTGACCCTGGACCTAGGTGGCCAGGCCCGTTTCGGGCCAGACGTGCAATGGGTCGACAGCCTGGACTACCGTGTCGATCCGCGACGGGCGGACGCATTCTATGCCTCGATTCGACGCTATTGGCCAGCGTTGCCCGACGGGGCCCTTCATCCCGCCTACTCGGGCATACGCCCCAAATTGGGAAAACCGGGCTCGGACGCGGCGGACTTCGTGGTCCAAGGCCCGGCCGAACACGGCATCCCCGGCTTGATCAATCTATACGGCATCGAATCGCCGGGGCTGACGGCCTCCCTGGCCATCGCGGAAGCCATCGCGGAAATGGTTTAGCGAGCGCGCCCCGCGCGGGCGCACTCGCAGAAGATGCCATGGCAACGTCGCCCGCTACCGCACCGCCTCGCGCACGCGCCGCACTTCAGGCAGGCTGACCGCGCTCGCCTGGTTGCCCCAGCTTTGGCGGATGTAGGTCACCACCGCCGCCACGTCCTGGTCCCCCAGGGCCTGCGCAAAAGGAGGCATGCCGTGGGGTTGAGGGTTTCCTGCCGTGCTCGGCGCGAAACCGCCGGACAAAACCATGTGGATGGCATTGTCCGGGGCAACCGCCACCACCGACAGATTGCCCGCGAGCGGGGGCCAGGCTGGAGGCTGCCCTTTGCCGTCCGCACCATGGCACTGGGCGCAATGCTGCTCGTACAGCTTGCCTCCCAGCTCCATCAACGAGGCGGGTGCAGCCGCGGAGAGCGCTGCGGTATCCGTCCCGGCTGCGGGCAAGGACTTGAGGTAAGCCGCCATGGCATCCAAGTCTGCATCGCTGGCATATTGGAAGCCTTGGTGCACAGCCTCGGCCATCGGGCCGGCCGCATGCGAGTGGCGGGAAATGCCCGTCTTGAGGAGATCGACGATGTCCTGCCGGGTCCACTCTCCCAAGCCGGTCTTCCGGTCCCCCGTCAGCGGCGGCGCATACCAGGACTGCCCCCCTATCAGGGATCCGGCCAACCCAGCTTCCGGCACCATCGCCCCGAGGCGGTTACGCGGCGTATGGCATTCCGCGCAGTGCGCCAGGCCCTCGACCAGATAGCGCCCCCGCAACCACTCTTCGGATTGGCCAGCCACCGCGGCCTCGCGCTCGGTGGGCCGGAAATAAAATGCCCGCCAGACCGCGACCAGCCAACGCTGGTCGTAGGGAAAAGCCAGGTCATGGTCCCGATCGGGTTTGGCCACCGCAGGCAAGGAGCGCAGATAGGCGTACAGCGCGTCGGCGTCTTCGCGCGAGACGTACCGGTAACTAGGATAAGGAAACGCCGGATACAGCAAGCGGCCGTCAGGCGCTTTGCCATGATGCAACGCGCGCCAGAAATCCTCCGCGCTCCAGCGGCCCAATCCGTGCTCTGGGTCCGGTGTCAGGTTGGGGCCGTAAAACGTGCCGAACGGAGTAGGAAGCGCCCTCCCGCCTGCATAAGGCGCACCGCCGGGCTCCGTATGGCAACCCATGCAGTTGCCCAGGCGGGCGAGATAGCGCCCGCGCTCGACGAGCTGGATCGACTCGTCCGGCCTGACGATCGATGAAACCGGTGCGACATCGTGCTCGCGATGCCCCAACCAAAACAGCGTGCCGATGCCGGCTGCCACGGCCAAGGCCAGCCCTGCCAAGAATGCGCGCTTGTTCATTGCCGCACCTCCACGCGCATTTGGCTGCCGCATTCCATCGGGGGCGGCGCGGGCAAACCGGAGGACGGCGTCGCGCTACGAACTGGTTGCGATGACAGCCAACCTGCGACGGCACTCACATCCTCCGGCGTCATGCGCCGGGCGATGTCGGCCATGCAATCAGGCTCGATCGCCTTGCGCAACCCGTTGGTCCACGCGCCAAATTGGGAGCTGATGTAATCATGCGGCAAGCCGACGAGTGCCGGTACGGCCGGCAATACGCCCGTCAGCGACGCGCCGTGGCAGGCCACGCAGGCGGGCACGCCGCGCCGGGGGTCGCCCTCCATCACGAGCTGCCTGCCCCGATCGAGCACCGCGGCCGGCAAACGGGAAGGGCTCGGGTCCGCATACGGAGGATGCTGGCCGGAGAACCACTCGGCGATCTGCCGCAGGTAGTCGTCGGACATGTGCTCGAGCAGGTTCTGCATGGGGCGATACTGCCTTTGCCCGGAGCGGAAATAAACGAGCTGGTTATAAAGGTAATCGGCTGGCTTGCCGGCGATGCGGGGGTAATAACCATCCGGGCCGGCGCGACCTTGCGAACCGTGGCAGGCCGTGCAGGCGGCCATCCGTGCCGCCATGGTGTTAGGTTCGAGTTTTCCGGACTGCTGGGCCGCGAGCGGCGCAGCCAACGCCATTGCGGCGAGTCCCCACAGTAGTTTGTATTTATGCAGGACGAATGGCATGGGTACATCGAAGACAACGAAGCTGTCTTCCGATCAGCGTTTCGACCTTGCCAGTGTACCCGTCTTAACGGGCCTCGCGTCTTTGCCTGCGCGCCCGGCACGCCCCCGGCGGGCGACACGCGTGTAATCGGGCTGTGCCGCGAAAAAAAAG
>NZ_JADGHH010000210.1 GCF_019689535.1 Pigmentiphaga sp. | reverse complement strand
CAGCAAACCCCACACTGAAACCCAAAGACAAGGACGGCTGCGCCGTCCGCGCTATCCTTCCCCGCCCTGAACCGCGGGGCTTGTCGCGCACCGGGTCAGCCCGCCTGGGTCATGCTGGCGGGCAGCACTGCCGCACCCGGAGTCAGGCGGGCAACGATCTGGTTTTGCACGGATACCAAATGCGCCCGCATGGCCGCCTCCGCACGATCGGGATCGCGATCCGCAATCGCGTCGGCGATGGCTTTGTGCTCACGATCCCGCTGCTCGATGCGATTGATGCACACAGGCGTAGAGCTATTGACGTGTAAGCGGCTATCGGACCCGACCCTCCTGAGCAACGCATAGAAATCCGCGACCAACGTGTTGCGCGTCGCCTCGGCCAGCTGCTTGTGAAATGCAAGATCTCCCGCCCCCCGGCTGACACCGGGCGGTGTCGTGGCGGCCTTTTGGATCCGAAGAATATCCAACGGCGTAGCTCGTACGGCCGCCAGCCGAACGAGTGCCGGCTCCAGAATCATCCTCAGCTCGATGACTTCCAGCGCGTTGGTACTGCGAACCAAGGCATCGCCGCGCAATGGCGACGCCTCCCGCCGCGCCCCCGGCCGGGGCACTTCGCCGCTACTACGAAGAACTTCCAAGGCCAGACGCAACCGATGCCGGGTCACACCCATTTGCTCGGCTAGCCGCCTTTCGGCCGGCAAGGGCTCCCCCGCGGCCAACATCTGCCGCGATTGAAATGGAACACCGCAGATGAGACTCAACCTGAAGCTCGGTCGACATCCGATCCTCATCACGCACGAAGTCCCAGCGGACGTTCTAGAAAGGCTAGACCGATTCTTCGAAATCGAACTCTACGAAGGGAAGGCTCCACCCCCGCGCGACAAACTCCTGACGCGGCTTCACGAGAAGGCGGGGGTGATTACCACGGACCGAGACACCATCGACCAAGACATGATTCCGGCCTTGCGCTCGCTGAAGGTCGTCTGCAACATGGCGGAGCACTGCGACAACCTGGACGTACCCGCCCTGACACATGCGGGAATCATGGTGACCACCGCACCCGTGCCTCCCGGCGAATCGGTCCACGAGGCGCGGGCACGCCGAGCCGCAGAGAACCTCATCGCCGCTTTCGGGTTCGGCAGAATGGGAGGCAAACCGGCGGATCTGGTCAACCCGGAATTGCTCTGCAACTGCTGCTAAGCCAGGCAATTGCTCCACCGCCAGCGCCCCGCCCTTGGGGCGCCAAGCTCGCGGAAACGACTACCGTGCCCGCGAGATTCGCACTTCCGCCCCGCGCCGCTTCACCTCCAGCCCTTCGGACGGCAGGATCTTCAAGCCCTCCAGGCCCTTGGCGTAGCTCGAGCCCTGCATCTGCATGACACGGATCTTGTTGCGCATCACGCTGGGATTGTGCACGGGCATGCCGAACAGCCAGACCTCGTCCAGCAGGCGCGCGGAATTGAATTCGCCGGTGTGCTGGGCCGCCGGCCCCAGGCACAGCATGTGGCCTTCGCGCCCGAAAACGGGCAGGTGGTCCAGGCCGCACTCGAAGGTCCACGTCGTGCCGCCCTCGTAGCGCCAGCCCGTGCGCAGGTCCCACCATGCGTCGCCCTTGGGCAAGTAGACGCGGACCTGGTTGCCCGGTTGCAAGGCCGGGGCCACCAGCAGGGCTGGGCCGAGCAGGTACTGCAACTCGTAGGCATGTGCTTCGGGATCGTCCGGGAAAGACATGGCCATGGAACGCTGGACCGGCAGGCCGGTGCGGGCGGCATCTTCGATCACGCCAAGCACGTACGGAATGAGGCGGTACCGCCATTGCATCAGCGTCTGTGCGTGCTTGAAGACCTCGTCGCCGAAGTCCCAGGGCAACAGCCCCGGCACCGCGTGGAAGCGCAAGTGCGAGCTGAACACGCCGACCGCGAGCCAACGCAGGTACAGCTCGGGCGTCATGGTGTCGAGCGGATGGTCGGGCGAGCCGATGTCGTGGGCATAGGCAGGCAGGCCGCTGGCGCCGGCAGTCAAGGCTGCGCGCAGCGATTCAGCCAAGCCGTCCCAGGTATTGGGCACCGAGGCGGAGGCCTGCATGGGCAGGCGCTGCGCGGTGGGGAAGAGGTCCCGGCTCCACACCACGCCTTCGGGTGGCGTCTTGTTCCAGGCCGCGGCCTCGAAGAGGCAGCGCTTGACCAGCATCGGGTAGACGGTGCGCAGGCGGGCGCCCTCGTCTCCGCTGCGCGCGCTCACGCCGTCGGGGATATCGATCTGTGCGTCGCAGGACACGGCATCGACGCCCTCGTCCATGATCTGCCGGACTTTGTCCCGCCAGAAATTCCACACGTCGCGATGGGTCAGGTCGAGCAGGCCAAACGGCGCGCCACCGGTGGCAGGCACGCCTGGAAATACGTGCGCCGACCCGGAGTCTTCCGTGAGCAGCCAGCCCTTGTCTTCCAGCTCCGCAAACATGGGGCTATGGGTCGGAACGCCGGGAAAGCCGGGCGTGCAGACCTTGAGATCCATGCTCTTGAACTCGCCGAGCTGTTGGCGCGGATCGGCAAAGCGCGCGGGGTCCCACTCGAGGTTCAGCTTGGCGCGCACTTCCCAGGCCGCGGGCGGTTGGAGGGAAACGGCGTCGAACGGAACGCCCCGGTTGCGCATTTCGCGCGCAACGGCAGCCAACTGCGCGACATCGGTATTGGCAGCCTGGTGCAGCCAGGTGCCCATGCTCCATAGCGTGGGCTGGCCAGCGCGGCCGGTCAGCTGCGTGTATTGGTTGAGGATTTCCGCCGGCTCGCCGGCGAACAGGAACAGGTCGAGCTTGGCGTCGGCAATGGTCAGCACGTAGCTCGACGGCGCGTAATCCTCCACCCCGATGTCGTGCACCACCGATTCCACGGTATTGACGTAGAGGCCCCAGCCGGTCGGGCTCCATGCGAGCGGCAGCGCGCGCGATTCCGGTTCGTCGGAAATCACGCGCTCGGCGCGCCGGTCGAGCATGATCTTGCTTTCGCCGAGGCCGTAAACTGCTTCGCCGGGAGCCAGGTCGAAGGAAAGCGTCCAGGACAACGGCGCTGCCGGGTCTTCCGTGCCCAGCGCAAACAGGGACTCGTCGGCCGTGGAGGCGAGCACTTTGCGCCCCTTGCGGTACAGCGCGAGGCGCACGGGATGCGTGGCGATCTCGAGCACGTTGTCGCCCTGCGCCAGGCGAAAGCCGGGATGGCCCTCGAGCTCAACCTCCTCGACGGTCGCCTCGCCGATGGCTTCGTCCCGGGCCAGCAGGTCATGCAGCGCGGCAGCGCGGGTAGCCGAGCCGGAAGCCGGCTTGCCCGTGGCAGCGGGCGTCCCGATACTCAACCTGAACACGCCCGGCGCGCTCGCCTCGACGAGCAGGGCGAGCCCCGCGTCGGAGAGGAAATGGACGGCAGCCGGATTGGACGTGTTGAGAGTCAGGGATTCCAGACGCTGGTAGCGGGAGGAGTCGAATTGAAGTGGCACAGGTTTCCCTCGATCGCTTTCGACAGATTGGCAATAGCAAACGCAAGCCTCGCAGGCCCCGCTATCCGCCCCAAAACTGCGGGCAATGCCGCAATTTTTCGCCAAAACCTCTATTTTGACGGATTCGGGAAGGCAAATAAACCACAGGGGGTCATCCCCCCTCGCTCCGGCGCTCCCTCCGGGAGGCCCAGGCGGACGGCGCCCGGCCCCGCGTCGTGCGGACCACGACGGGAAAAACCCCGGCACCGCGCCCCGGTTCCGTCGTTTCTTACTGTTTGTCGATCCGCTATTTTCCCACGTTTCGGGCGCCTTCAGCGCCACCCGACCATACGGAGCAAATCCCCTTCGAGCGGCATGGGTTCTCCCTCCAGGGAGGCGGCCACGATGTCGCCCGCGAGGGCGGACCAGCTCAGCCCGCGGGAGGCATACCCCGCGGCCACCCAGAGCCCGGGGGCATCGGGCAGCTCGCCGATGACGGGTAGCCTGCCGGGCAGCACGGCCCGCCAGCCCGCCCAGCCCCGGATCGCACCGGGTTCGACGCGGGCAGCCAGCTCCGGCAGCAGCCGCGCGAGCCGGTCCAGGTTGAGGGCGTGCCCTGCCTGGGTCGCCGCGGCCTCTTCGGCGTCGTGCACATAGGTGCTGCCGACGACGCGGTATCCGTCCACGGGGGGAAGTACATAGCCATCCCCGGCCACGACGCAGCGCGGCTGGCCGGTGTCCGCGGGCAGCAGCGTAATCTGGCCCGCGATGCGCTTTTGCTGGAAAAAACGGCAGTCCGCGCGTCCGGGCCCCGCCCAGCCACTATCGGCAAGCAGGCGGGGCGCGTCGCCGGCGTTGGCCAAGACGACCACTCCTCCCTCTGCCAGCACGGCCCCCCCGGCATCGACGACCTGCCAGCCTCCTCCCAGCCGAGGCGCGATGCGGGCTGCTCGGCCGGCGCGCAATTCGATGCCCGGAGAGGCCAGCAACGCTTGGCAGAGCGCGTGCGGCCTCACGCGCAGCCCCCCCGGAAAGAACACGCCGCCGCGGGACGTCCGGCAGCCGGCCAGGGCGCTGGCCTCTTCCTGCGTCACGGGGCGCACCCATTCGGCAGGGAAACCCAAGACTTCCAGCATCGCATGCATGCCGGCGACCTGCCCGTCGGATTTGGCTTGCTGGACCGTGCCGCAACGGTCCACGATATGGCCGTCCATCCATGGCGCCCAGCGGGCCGCGGCGCGCAGTGCACCGGCCCGCGTCAGCCTCGCCCGCGGCGCATCGTCCTTTGCGAGCACCGGCGTGAGCGCGGCCGCCACATGTCCCGTGCCGGCCGGCGCCAGGCCGGCGGCCGCATCGAGCACCGTCACGCGCCAGCCGCGCAACGCCAGCGCATGGGCCACGCCCGAGCCGGCCACGCCGGCCCCGACGACGACCGCATGGCGCGCTGCAGGCGCCGGGGGGACCCTCGCGGCCCCCGGCCGCGCGAACCGTGGCGAGAACCGGGCGACCGTCATGTGCCGCTTGCCGCCGAACCCGGGGCGTTTCTCCACCTCGAACCCTGCGGCCTGCAAGGCGCGGCGTACCGCGCCGGCGCTGGCCCAGGTCGCCGCCGTCGCCCCGGGTGCAGCCAGCTTCGCCAGGCCCTTCATCAGGGATTCGGACCACATTTCCGGGTTGCGGGCAGGACTGAAGCCGTCGAGGAAAAAGGCGTCCACGGCCAGCCGGAGCTGCGGCACGACCCGCTCGGCCAGGCCGAACGCCAGCGTCAGGGTGACCCGCCCGCCATCCAAGTCCAGCCTATGCAGGCCCGGCAACAGGGGCGGCCAGGCGGCGAGCAGCTGGCTGGCCATGTCCTGCCAGCCGGGTGGCGCCTGCGTGGCCAGGAGCTGCGCGAGGTCTTCCCGCGCGAACGGGTGGGCCTCGACCGAGACCACGTGCAGCCGCCCGCAGCGCTGGGGATCGTCGCGCCAGGCCCGCCAGAGGGCCAGGAAGGTCAACCCCAGGCCAAAGCCGGTCTCGCAGACGGTGAAACGTTCGCGGCCGCGCCACCTCTCGGGCAGCGCATTGCCCGCGAGGAAGACGTGGCGAGCCTGCTCGATCGCGCCCTGGGCGGCATGGTAGATGTCGCCGTAGCGCGGGCTGTAGGGCACGCCGCCCGCCTCGAACGCGGGCCGGGAGGGAATCAAAGGGGTAAACACGGGCGCCATCATACCGCCGCCCCCTTACAACAGAGTCCTGCCCCGCTCTGACAACGCGAGCAAAGTGGACGTACACTGCCCCCATGAGCCACCCAGCCGC
>NZ_JADGHH010000209.1 GCF_019689535.1 Pigmentiphaga sp. | reverse complement strand
GGTCAGTGTCTGGTGGGATCGGAGTTGTGTATATGAGTCAGCTACAGTTCCTCCATGACCAGAAGAATGGAAACCGCCATGACGTCCGCCCCCTCGCCCACGACGCCGCTCCCGGCCGATGCCGACCCCCGCTGGGCCGCCGTGCTGGCGCGCGATCCCGCCGTGGACGGCCGGTTCGTCTACGCCGTCAAGACCACCGGGGTCTATTGCCGCCCGGGCAGCCCCACCCGCCTGCCGCACCCCAGGAACGTCGAATTCTTCGATACACCTGAAGAGGCCGAAGCGGCGGGCTACCGCCCCAGCCGCCGGCACGCATCCGACCGCAGCGCGATCGCAGCCCGGCGCGCCGCACAGGTGGCCGAGGCGTGCCGCCTCATCGATGCCTCGGACGCCATTCCGGCATCGAGCGAACTTGCCAGGCAAGCCGGCATGAGCGTCCATCACTTCCACCGCGTGTTCAAAGCCGTCACCGGCCTCACTCCCAAGGCCTACGCAGCGGCTCGCCGCGCCGACAAGCTGCGCCGCGCGCTGCACGCGGGCGGACGGGTCACCGACGCCATCTACGAGGCCGGCTTCAATTCCAATAGCCGGTTCTACGAAGCCGCCGACCGCCTGCTGGGCATGCGTCCCAAAGACTATCGCCAGGGTGGTGCGAACATGCGCATCCGCTTCGCCGTTGGCCAATGCTCGCTAGGCGCCATCCTCGTCGCCCAGAGCGAACGGGGCATTTGCGCCATCCTGCTCGGCGACGACCCGGACGCGCTCGTGCGCCAGCTGCAGGACCAATTCCCGCGCGCCACGCTGGTCGGCGGCGACCGGGACTTCGAACGGGTGATCGCCCGCGTCGTCGGGCTCGTCGAGGCGCCGGCCGTCGGACTCGACCTGCCGCTCGACGTACGCGGCACCGCTTTCCAGGAACGTGTCTGGCAAGCGCTGCGCCAGATCCCCCCCGGCGTCACCATGACGTACGCGGAAATCGCGGCCCGCCTCGGCATGCCCAAAGCGGTACGCGCCGTCGCGCGCGCCTGCGCCGCGAACGCCCTCGCGGTGGCGATTCCTTGCCACCGTGTCGTACGCAGCGACGGAGCGTTGTCGGGATACCGTTGGGGCGTAGAAAGGAAGCGCGCGCTATTGGAGCGGGAGGGAAAGGCGCCCCGCGCCTGAGGCGCGTCACCCCCTGGGCCACGAACGGACCACCCTCCCAATGGGGCGTGCTGCCTGCCGGATGGGGCGGCCGGCGCCAAGGCCGGGTGGCGCGTCTCGGGTGCGGAGTGCCGTCGGCGCGAAGCGCCGACAAAGCATTGACGAGGATTGAGGCAATGCTGCCGATGCCCACAGCGTAGCCTGGCGCGTTGGGTGGGCACAGTCTGAAACGGCCGTGTAAGCCCATTGTCTCTGCTTTCCTCTTGGTGGCGTTGCATTGCCATTTATGTTTTTTTCATGCTAGGCAATCTGGCAAGGCTAGGCCAACGAAATATATCCACTACCGGTATGAAGGAAATTGCTTGCAGGGCGCGCATGAAAAATCGTCATATCTGCCCGTGAAATTTTCGTTTGCCTGCCGAAATGCGGCTCGCAATACTACCCCATCAAGACGCTCGCTCTTTGAGCCGGCAATTTCCTGTGAGTGGAGAGACTGAAGAAAAATGAATACGTTGAGCGACGTGGCTATACCCGAATTTGGGAATTGGATAAATGGCCGGGAAGAGCCGCTCCAAAACCCGATGGATTCCCTGAATCCCTACACCCAGAAGGTTTGGGCGCGGGTGAACGACGGGACGGTGGAGGACGTCGATCGCGCCGTCAAGGCGGCCCGCGATGCGTTCGAGAATGGCCCGTGGTCCAAAATGACGGCCACCCAAAGAGCCGAGTTACTGCGTCGCTTGGGAGATATCATCAAACGGGACGCCGAGGAGCTCGCCCGTATCGAATCCACTGACAACGGCAAGCTGTACAAAGAGATGCTGGGGCAGTGGCAGTACCTGCCGGAATGGTTCTATTACAACGCCGGACTGGCCGACAAGCTGCAGGGCGACGTGATTCCTTCGGACCGCCCCAACTTCATGATTTATACGCGCCACGAACCCATAGGCGTCGTGGGCGCCATCACCCCGTGGAACTCACCTGGCCTACTGCTCATCTTCAAGCTGGCGGCCGGCTTGGCCGCGGGGTGCACATTCGTGGTCAAGCCCTCCGAGCACACCCCGGTATCCACCATTGCACTGGCGCGGCGGATTCATGAGGCAGGCTTCCCGCCGGGCGTATTCAACGTCGTCAATGGCCAGGGTTCGATTGGCGCCGCACTGGTCAGCCATCCTGGCGTGGACAAGATCGCCTTCACCGGCGCGACCGAAACCGGTAAGCGCATCGCAGCGGAAGCTGCCAAGAACCTGACTCGCGTCTCTCTGGAGCTCGGCGGAAAATCCCCCAATATCGTCTTCAATGATGCCGATCTCGACGTCGCCGCAAACGGCGCGGTAGCCGGCATTTTTGCGGCAACCGGGCAGACGTGCATGGCCGGCTCGCGCCTGCTGGTACAGGAAGACATCCATGATGCATTCGTGGAGAAACTCGTTGCCAAGGCGCGCACCATACGCCTGGGCAACCCGATGGACCCAAGCACGGAAATGGGGCCGTGCGCCAACGTGCCTCAGTTGAACAAGGTGCTCGAGTACATTTCCATAGCCAAGCAGGACGGCGCCAAGCTCGCATGCGGCGGCGGAGTAGACCCCGAACTGGGCGGACTATTCGTACAGCCCACGATCTTTACGGATGTGGACAATCGCATGCGCATCGCCAGGGAAGAAGTGTTCGGTCCGATCCTGTCCGTCATCCGGTTCAAGGACGAAGCCGATGCCGTCCGCATCGCCAATGACACCCGGTTCGGCCTTGCAGCGGCAGTCTGGACCCAGAACATCCACCGCGGGCATCGGGTGGCACACCAGCTGCGCGCGGGCACAGTCTGGATCAACGCCTATCGCGTCATATCGTTCGCCGCGCCCTTCGGTGGGTTTGGCGAAAGCGGCCTGGGCCGCGAGAATGGCATGGACGCCATACGCGAATTCACCGAAACGAAGTCCGTGTATGTGGAGTTGAGCGGAGCACCCCGTGATCCGTTCAAGCTTGGATAAGGATTGATCCGCGGCAGCCGGCCTGGCGCGGGCGCGTTCCGCGCGCCGGTTCACCTTGGCCGTTTGGATGCGTAGGCGTCTTGCCGCCCCGGGCAGCGACCGGGGCGTTCACAATCCCACCAACGCTGCGCAGTCGGCCGGACTTGTTTTCTTTCTTGGGGGAAATCGATGGTGGGCGGTACTGGGTTCGAACCAGTGACCCCTGCCGTGTGAAGGCAGTGCTCTACCACTGAGCTAACCGCCCGAAGACGCGACCTCGCCGAGGCGCTTCGGTGTGAAGCCCGCCGCACTGGCGGGAGCCCATAACTATACCACAGTTTCCTGCTCGACGGGAAGTGGTTCCCATTTGCGCCAGAGCGTCTGGCCTTTGGATTCCTTGTCCAGGCCGGCCAGGTAAGCGCGATGGGCCTCCAAGTCGGCCTCGCTCACCGTGATCACCGGCAGGGTGGACGGGTCGAAGGCGCCGAGCTCGGCCGATTCCTGCACGGTGGTGTCCCCCAGATCGATGACCAGGCTGTCCTGGCCGCGCGTCATGGCGAGCCAGACCTCGGCCAGCAGTTCGGAGTCGAGCAAGGCCCCGTGCAGCACCCGGTGCGCGTTGGAGATGCCGTAGCGGTCACACAGGGAATCCAGGGAGTTGCGCTTGCCCGGGTGCAGTTCGCGGGCGTGCTGCAGCGAGTCGATGATGCCCAGGCAGTGGTCCCGGAAGTCGCCCCGCTGCAGGCGCGCCAGCTCGGCGTTCAGGAAGCGCAGGTCGAATTCGGCGTTGTGGATGATGATGTGGGCGTCGCGGACGAAGTCGAGGAATTCGTCGACTTTATCTTCGAAGCGGGGCTTGTCGGAAAGGAACTCGGTGGTCAGTCCGTGGACTTCCAGCGCACCGGGGTCGCTGTCGCGGTCCGGATTGAGATAGGTATGGAAGTGGCGCTGGGTGACCCGGCGGTTGACGATCTCGACGCAGCCGATTTCGATGATGCGGTGTCCTTGGAGTGGATCGAGGCCGGTGGTTTCAGTATCCAGGACGACGTAGCGCATGAGTGGGCATCAAAAAATGGCGGTGGCCCTCAAGTGTAGGACATTTGGCGCGCCGCGCTCGCTCAACCTACCGTTTCCGGCGCAGGAGGAACGGGCGCGGCATGCGCATCGACCTCGACCGGATGTTCACCCACGGGCAGCGGACGCTTGCGCTTGCCCGCGATCAGCGCGTAGACGCAAGGCACCACGAACAGCGTCAGGATCGTGCCCAGGCTCATGCCCCCCACGATCACCCATCCGATCTGCACCCGCGACTCGGCACCGGCCCCCTTGGCCAGGGCCAGCGGCACGGCGCCCAGCACCATCGCGCCGGTCGTCATCAGGATCG
This sequence comes from Pigmentiphaga sp., assembly GCF_019689535.1. Lineage (GTDB taxonomy): Bacteria > Pseudomonadota > Gammaproteobacteria > Burkholderiales > Burkholderiaceae_B > Pigmentiphaga. The sequence goes on along the minus strand of NZ_JADGHH010000209.1, from coordinate 1,302 downwards.
GCCTCAGGCGCAGCACGCTCGCCTCGGCCACTGCTTCCAGCAGCTCCTTGCCCTGGTCACGCAGCTGGTTCGCGAACTCGACGATCAAGATCCCGTGCTTGGTAATCAGCCCGACCAAGGTCACCAGGCCGATCTGGCTATATATCGATAGCGTCCCGCCCGTCAGCCACAGCGCCAGCAAGGCGCCCGTCATCGACAGCGGTACCGACAGCATGATGATCAGCGGATTGCGCCAGCTCTCGAACTGGGCAGCCAGCACCAAATAGATGAAGGCAACCGCCATCGCGAACACCATATAAATGCTGCCGGATGAATCGCGGAACTCGCGGGACTGGCCGTTCAAGTCCGTCTGCGCGGAAGCCGGCAGCACGCGCGCGGCAATCTCGTCCATCACTTCCAGCGCCTCGCCCAACGCATAGCCCGGGGCGAGCGAGCCCGTGATGGTGACCGAGCGCATGCGGTTGAAGTGGTTCAGCGTCTGCGGCGACACCCCTTCGCGCACCGACAGCAGGTTGGCCAACTGGACCATCTCGCCGTTGCGGGCACGGACGTAAATGTCCGAAATGTCGTCCGGGTTGGAGCGGTCGCGCGGGATGACCTGCACCAGCACGTCGTACTGCTCCCCGTTGTCCTTGAAGCGCGTGACCTGGCGGCCACCCAGCATGGTTTCGAGCGTACGCCCCACGCGGTCCACATCCACGCCCACGTCGGCCAGCTTGTCGCGGTTGACTTGCACGCGCAATTCAGGCGTATTCAGCCGCAAATCGGTCTGCACGTTCTGAACGCCCGGGTACTTGGCGAGTTCGGCGAGGAACGTTTCCGCGATGACCGCCAGTTCCGGATAGGAGACCTGGCTCATGATCACGAACTCGATCGGCGTGGAACGGGGCGATTGGCCGAGCGAAGGCGGATTGACCGGGAAGGCCTGCACGCCCGGCAGCGCGGCAAAGCGTGGCTGCAGCGAGCGGGCGATCTCCTGCTGCGACCGCGTGCGCTCCTCCCACGGCTTGAGGCGCAGCACCGCGTTGCCGTCGGTCACCACGGGGAAGCCTGCGACGGCCTGGTACGCGGCCATCTCGGGGATATCCTTGTAAATCTCCTCCATGCGCTCGAGGTAGGACGTGGTGTATCCCACGGTCGCCCCCTGGGGCGCCACCACCCGGCCATAGATCACGCCGCGGTCTTCCACCGGGGCGAGTTCGCTCTTGATGGTCTTGAACAACGGAATGCTGCACGCGCCCACCGCCAGCCCTGTCTCTTATACACAACACCGAGCCACGAGACGGAGCAACATCACGTAAG
>NZ_JADGHH010000208.1 GCF_019689535.1 Pigmentiphaga sp. | reverse complement strand
TGACCTGGCGCACAGTTACGGCACAGAGTTCGCCCTGCGCCTGCCGCAGTGGGAATGGCTGGCGGTGTTCGTGGCCGGGGTCTCCGCACTGGGAGCGCTGTCGGCCAGATGGTCGGTCACCCGCAATACGCGGTTCTAGAACGCAGCGGAACTGGCTTCGTCCATGCTGGAACGAGAACTCAAGTTTGCCATTCCCAAGGCGTCGCGCGAGAGTATTGCGGCTGCGGTCGGGGCGGATTCGGAGCGGGACCATCTCCGGGCCCAGTATTTCGATACGGCAGACCGCCGGCTGGCCAAAGGCAGAGCGGCGATCCGGCTGCGGCTGGAACGCGGCGAGTGGGTGCAGACCTTCAAGATGGCCGGCGCCGATGCCTTATCGCGTATTGAACTGAATCACCCTTGCCCGGCGCGCCGCCTGGATCTTTCGGTCTATGCCGGGACGCCAGCCGAGGCGGTGCTCGCCGGCCTGGCCGACCAGCTGGGCGTTCGCTACGAAACCGACGTCCGCCGCAGTACCCGGGTCGAGCAGACCGCGGCGGGCATGGTCGAGCTTGCATTCGACGTGGGCGTGATACGGGCCGGTGAGCTCGAGTTGCCCCTCTGTGAGCTGGAGTTCGAGCTGATTTCGGGGCAGCCTTCGTTCCTGTTCTCGGTAGCTGGCCGGTGGCTGACGCCATACGGGCTGGTCATGGACTTACGCAGCAAGGCCGAGCGGGGAGATGCGCTGGCCAACGCCGCGGCCCGTATCGAGGCCGCCGCACCGGGGGACCGCCACGCGATGCGCGAGACCGAGCTCGCGCTGTTGCGAGCGCCGCGTGTCGCCCGGCGCATGAATTCAGCATCCCATATGACGCCGGCCGAGGCATTGGCCGCGGCGACGGCCGAGTGCATCGAACACATCGCCCGCAATGCCGAGCCCCTGGCCGCTGTCTGGGGGACGCCAGGCGCGGGGAGGACCGATGCCTGCCACGCGCGCCAGCTGCGCGCCGGCTTGCGTCGCCTGCTTGGCGCATGGCGCCTTTGCAGGCACGCCGGCGGTCTGCCGCCCGCGCCGCTGCGGGTAGCGGCCTGCGCGTATTGCGGGTTATTGGGTCGCAGTACGGGAGCGGGAAGCACGGAGGCCGCCAAGCTGGCGGCCTCCGCGGCGTTCCAGGCGTGGTTGCTGGGCTTGCTGGCCTGGAACGTGGGTGCGCGGGAAGGCTGGAGCGCCTGATACGCGGCGGAATGACGCGCCCGGAGCCCGGCGACGGCCGGGACTGGCGGTCAATCCGCAACGATGCCGTTCTCGGCTATGAACGCTTTCCAGCGCGCGACATCGCGGGCGATCATCTCGGACAACTCGCCCGGCGAGCTCGAGGTGGGCACCATGCCTTGCTTCAGGAGCGTCTCGCGAACGTCCGGCAATCCTATGATGGCCGCCGCGTGGCGATTGAGCTCGTCGACGATGGCTGCCGGCGTGCCGGCGGGCGCGGCGAGCCAATAATACATATCGATGTCCAGGCTCTCCAGACCCAGTTCGCCGAAGCTCGCCACATCCGGGGCCAACTCGGAACGTTTCTGCCCCGATACGCCAAGGATCCGGACCTTGCCGGTGGCGGCAAGAGGCAGGGCGGTGTGCACCGGCAGCACCATCATCTGAATCTGGCCGCTCATCAGGTCTGTGCTGGCGCCGGCCGCTCCCTTGTAGGGCACGTGCACGATGTCGAGCTTCAGGTGGTTCTTCAGGATCTCCATCGCCAAGTGCTGAGGCGTTCCCTTGCCGGGCGAGCCATAGTTGAGCTGCCCCGGCCGGGCGCGAACGTAGGCAACGAGTTCGTCGAAGCTGGATACCGGCACCGCCGAGGGGTTGATGGCCAGGGCCAGATTGCCAATGGTCATCCGGGCGATGGGAGCGAAGTCCTTGACGGGGTCGTAAGGCAGACTCTTGTACAGCGCCGGCGTGATGGTGAAGGTGTTGACGGTCACCATCAGGGTGTAGCCGTCGGCGGGCGACTTGGCGACCTGGTCGGCGCCAATGTTGCCGCTGGCGCCCGCTTTGTTGTCGACCACCACCGGCTGTTTCAACCGTTCGCTGAGCCGGGGCGCGATCGTGCGCGCGATGATGTCGATACCCGAGCCGGCCGTGAACGGTACGACCAGGGTCACGGGGCGGACAGCGAACGTGCTGTCGGACGGCGCCGCCGAAGCTATCCAGGGAACCGCCAATGCCACGGCGCCAAGTATCAGCCGGCAGGGCTTCATCGGGCATCTCCTTCAGGCGCCGGCTGCCGCAGCTCGTCTTCGAGCCCGAGCAACTTGAGGGCGTTGAGCAGATAGATCTTTTTCTTTTCGTCCTCTGTCAGGTTCAGCGATTCGATCGATCGTATTCCTTCGCGTATGAACATGGGGCCTTCCTCCGGATCGAAGGGGCAGTCGCTGGCGAAGACCACTTTGTCGCTGCCGAAGAAATCCAGGCCGCAGCGCAGCGCCGATGCCGAACCGCCCAGTACTGTGTCGGCATAGAACATCTTGAAGTAATCGATCGGTTTCTTGGCCATGCGCTCGAGCAGGCCGCTGTAGTCCTCATCCGCGCTGCGGCTGCCGAGCTGGGCCCATAGCGTTTCGGCGCGGCCACCGAAGTAGGGGATCATCGCGCCGCAATGATGTGTGATGACTCGCAGATCGGGCAGGCGATCGAAGATCTGCGAAAACACCATGCGTGCCATGGCGACGCTCGTGGCATACGGCCAGCCCAGCACTTGCCAGATTTCGAACTTGGATTTGTCCTCGACCGGATAATCCGCCTGAGAGGCCGGCCGGAACGGGTGCATCCACACTGGCACGCCGTGTACCTGGGTGGCACGCTCGAAGACCGGAAAGAATTCCGGGTCGTCGAGCGGGCGGCCGTTCACGCTGGTCGTGACCTGGATGCCCCGGGCGCCCAGCTGATTGATCGCCCTGTCCATTTCCTCCAGCGCAGCGGGGACGTTGTTCATCGGCAGCGCCGCGACGAACGCCGGAAAGACTTTAGGATTTTTCTCGACGATGGCTGCCATCTCGTCGTTGGCCACGCGCGCGAAGCCGGGGGAGGCGTCGGCATCGCCCAGCGCTTCGGGGGGAGGCAGGGCCAGGGTCAGGACCTGCTGCATGTCGGGCCACTGCGAGAGCATTTCCATGCGTGCCTCCATGTCCCACAGCATGCGCAGGTTGCTCATGCGCTTGACGATGCCCGGGTCTTTGGAGTGTGTCTTCATTATTTCCAGGTAACGCGACGGCATTACATGGCTGTAGATATCGATCTTTCTCATGCGTGTTCCTTGGCTGCGGCCAGCGGCACGGTCAAAGGGTCATAGGAATAAAGCCATTCCGAACGGGTCTTGTTCATGTTCTTTTCGTGAAAGGCGCGACGCATCTCGGCTTCGTCTTCGATGCGATAGAGATCGCGGTTCCGTGCCGACTCGTGCACGACGGCCGCCGTGCGCTCCAAGCGGCCGTTCTGATAGCTTTGCAAGGCGTCGGATACGTTGTCGATCGCGGCGAGGCAGCGCGCCAGCACGGCTCCGTCCTCGATGGCCATGGCGGCTCCCGATGCGAGGTACGGCAGCGTCGGGTGAGCCGCATCGCCGAGCAGCGTGGCGCGGGCGGTGCTCCAGTTATGTACCGGCGTGCGATGGTTGAGGGCGTAGCGATAGCACCCATCGCGGTCGATCGCGTCAATCACCATCTGGATCGTGGGGTGCCAGCCTTCGAAGTCCGCCTTCAGGTCTATCCATGGGCGCTTCTGTGTCCAGGATTCATTCTCCGGGTGCGGATACTCGACCAGGCCCACGAAATTGAGCAGCTTGCGGGCCCGCAGGTAGTACATCACGGCGTGCTTCTTGGGGCCGCACCAGACGGCCGAAACCGTGTCCATGATGTCGGGCGGCAGGCGGTCCGTAGGGATGACGGCGCGCCAGGCGATGTCCCCGGTGTAGCTGACCGGTGTCGGTCCGAGAATCTGGGCCCGGATCGTCGATTTGATCCCATCCGCACCGACGAGGACGTCCCCGCTGACCCGGCGTCCGTCGGCCAGGTGTAGCGTCACGCCATGTTCGTTCTCTTCGAACCGGTCGGCGCGCGCGCCCAGGACGATGCTCTCCGGATCCATTTTCAGAACGGCCCTGGCGAGCAGGTCGTGAAGGTCGGCGCGGTGGATGTGGAAATACGGAGCGCCGTGGCGTCGCTCGTGTTCCTGACCGAGGGGAATCCGATGCATGAGTTCGCCCGTATCGAAGCGGCGGAACTCGAAGGACTGGGGGCGCACGACGGTTTGCTCGAGCGCCTCCCGCAGTCCCAGGTCGTACAGCACCTTGACGGCATTTGCGCTGGACTGCACGCCGGCGCCGACCTCGCCAAGCGCCGGCGCTTGTTCGAAAACGCGTACGGGGAGCCCGCGCTGGAGAAGGCACGCGGCGGCGGTCAAGCCGCCGATTCCGGCGCCGACGATCAGGGTCAGGGGATGTTTCTTCATCTTCGGTACAGTCAGTCAGCGGTGATTCGGGATTGCTTGATGACCTGGGCCCAGCGCGTGTATTCACTCGCTACGAGGCTGGAAAAGGCCGAGGGCGTGCCGGGCGCGACGATCAATCCTTGCTTGTCCAGGCTTTGTTTGACCTCGCGCATGGCGAGGATTTCGTTGACCTCGCCGTTCAGGCGGGTCACGACGGCCTCCGGCGTATTCTTGGGCGCCAGCAGGCCGAACCATAGATCGACTTCCGCCCCGCGCACCCCTTGTTCGGCGAGGGTAGGGACGTCGGGCATGACGTCGATCCGCCTTTCCTGCGTCGCGCCTTTCCTGCGTCGTGGCCAGCACCCGCAGCTTCCCGGCCTGTTTGTGCGCCAGCGCGGTGTTTGCCGGGAGGATCATGGCCTGGACCTGCCCACCGAGCAGGTCGGTAACGGCCCCAGCCGAACCGCTGTAGGGGACGTGCATGAGGTCCACGCCCGCGTGCAGCTTGAAAAGCTCCATTGCCAGGTGCTGCGGCGTGCCATTGCCTGGTGATGCATAGGCATACTGGGCCGGCCGGTCGCGGAAGAGCTGTATGGCTTGCGCAAGCGAGGTTGCCGGAAAATCCGGATGTACCGCGAACACCAGCGTTCCGACGGCAACCCGGCCGATCGGCGCGAAACTCTTCAGGGGGTCGTAGGGGACGGTTTTGAAGAGACTGGGGTTCATCACGAAGGTGCTGACCGTCATGAGCAGCGTGTAGCCATCGGGTGCGGCATTGGCCACATAGCCGGTGCCGATGTTGCCGCTGGCTCCGGGGCGGTTTTCGACGACGACGGGCTGGCCCAGCTTTTGCGACAGCTTCGGCCCGATGGTGCGTGCCAGGGTGTCCATGCTGGTGCCTGGTGTGTAGGGCACGACGATCGTGACCGGTCGTTCGGGCCACGCAGCGGTGGCGTGCAAGGGCGAAAAGCTTGCCGAGGCCAAGATGAGAGCCATCATCAGCGCGCGGGGGGGCAGCAAGGCGGGAAAGGTCATGTCATGTCCCTTCGGTTCGAATTGCCGGACCACAGCTGACGTAGCAGACGGCAAGGCCTCCGTCAGCCACGCTGACCGTGAAGTCATGAAGCCCGGGCGAAAAGCGTCCCCGCCCTCGCCTTGATAGGCGCTGGCCTCGTTTCCATCAGCGGGCAGCAAGCCCGGATACTGAATGCGCGGAGCAGCCGGCGCTGCCCGTCATGCGGGCATTGCGGCCAGAATCATTTCGCTTTGCGCGCCATCGGTTCTTGTCTCCGTAGTCGTGCTTTTGTGTCCTCGGCGACCTCGCTTCGCCTCTTGGTGTGCGATCGATTCTATGGAGGGGGTGTTAATTTGTCTAATATATGTCTTATATCTATTG
>NZ_JADGHH010000207.1 GCF_019689535.1 Pigmentiphaga sp. | reverse complement strand
CCCATGCCTTCCGCTGGCGCAAGCGGAGCACGCGCGGCTGGCTGGAGCCGGTGCGGCACATCGCCCGCATCCACCTCGATGACCTGCAGCACATCGACCGCCAGAAAGAGGTGATCGACCGCAACACGCGCCAGTTCCTGGAAGGCAAGCCGGCCAACAACGTCCTGATGACGGGCGCCCGGGGCACGGGCAAGAGCTCGCTGGTGAAAGCCATGCTGGCTGCCTACGCCGAGCGCGGGCTGCGCCTGATCGAAGTCGACAAGGGCGACCTGGGCGACCTGCAGGAAATCGTCGAGCTCGTGGCCGAGCGGCCTGAGCGCTTCATCATATTTGCCGACGATCTTTCGTTCGAAGAAGGCGAGGCCGGCTACAAGGCGCTTAAGTCCGTGCTGGACGGTTCCATCGCCGCCGCCTCGCAGAACGTGCTGATCTACGCGACCTCGAACCGGCGCCACCTGATGCCGGAATACATGCACGAGAACCTGGAGGCCAAGCACCAGAGCGACGGCGAAATCCACCCCGGCGAAACCGTCGAGGAAAAGATCTCGCTATCGGAACGCTTCGGCCTGTGGCTGTCGTTCTACCCGTTCAAGCAGGACGATTACCTCGACATCGTGGCCCATTGGCTGCGCGAGCTGGGATGCAGCGAGGAATCTATCGAGCGCTCCCGGACCGCCGCGCTGCAATGGACCCTGGAGCGCGGCTCGCGTTCCGGACGCGTCGCCTGGCAGTTCGCGAAAGACTGGGCGGCCAAAGACGAACAGCGCGGCGCCCGCTGACTCGCAAAGCCTGGCCTTCGCGGGCGCAAGGCGGCCGCGGCTGCGCCTGCGCCAGGTGAAACCGCACATCCAGGAAGACGTGGAATGACCAAGAAACCCGACACTGCCGGCAAAGTCGTGGACGTCGCCGTGGGCGTCATGCTGCGGCCGGACGGGAGCTTGCTCCTCGGACAACGCCCCGAGGGCAAGCCGTACGCCGGCTGGTGGGAGTTTCCCGGGGGCAAGCTGGAAGCCGGTGAAACGGTGCTGCAGGCCCTAGCCCGGGAGCTCAAGGAAGAGCTGGGCGTGACCGTCCTGAAGGCCTTGCCCTGGGTCACGCATATCCATGCGTATGCGCATGCCACCGTCAGGCTTTATTTCTGCCGCGTCACGGAATGGGAAGGGCAGCCTCGAGGGCTGGAGTCGCAAGCGCTGCAATGGGCGCGGGTACGTGCGGCCACCCCATCGGAAATCGCGGCCGCGGAGCGGGAACGCGAGGAGCGGCTCGCCCAGCTGGAGGCCCGGCGCTCGCGCGGCGAGCAGCCGACCGACCTGGAAACCGCGCAAGCTCGCGCGCAGGCGCCGGAAGACGCGCTGGGCCTCGCCCTCGAGCCGCGCATCGGGCCGGTGCTGCCCGCCACCCTGCCGCCCCTGCAGTGGCTGTCGCTGCCAGACACCTACGCCATCACGAACATCGGCTCGCCCTCCCAGGTGGAGCCCTTCCTGCAACGCCTCGACGCCGCCTTGGCGGCGGGCCTCAAGCTCATCCAGTTCCGCGAACCAGGCTGGCCCGGTGGCCCCGCGGAACCGTCGTTGCGCGAGGTGCTCAAGCGCGTCTCGGCGCGCGCCCGGTCTGCCGGGGCGCAAGTTCTCCTGAACAGCGCGCACCCGGCGCCTTGGCGCGCCGACGCCGACGGGGTGCATTTACGGTCGGCGGACCTCGCCGGCGAACGACCGGAATTACCCCGCGGCGCGCGCCTGGGCGTGTCCGTGCACACCGAGGAAGAATTGGAATGCGCCCGCCGGCTCGGCGCTGACTTCGCGGTATTGGGCCCGGTGCTGCCGACCGCGTCGCACCCGGGCCAGCCGGCCCTGGGGTGGGAAAGATTCGCCGCCCTGGCGCTGCACGCGGGCCTGCCGGTGTTCGCGCTCGGCGGCCAGTCGGCACGAACGAAAGCCCTCGCGCTCGAGCATGGCGCGCATGGCATCGCCGGAATCGGGGCGTTCTGGGGGTAGTGACCCGCCGCATGCCGGGCCGCTGGCCGACAGCTCCCGTATCCCGTACTACGCGCCGCGCGCGGCAATGGGGCGGATGCGCCTCAGTTCATCGAACGCGGCGGCGGGTAAAGGCGCTCGGCCGTATCGCCGATGAGATCGTCGGTTTCCAGCGGCGCGCCCGGAATGGCGAATTTCTCGGACGCCCATGCGCCCAGGTCGATCTGCCGGCACCGCTCCGAACAGAAGGGACGCCAGGCGTTGTCGGGGCTCCAAATGACAGGCTTGGAGCAAGTGGGGCATTTGACTTTCTTGACCATGGCGACATTCTAGCGAAGCGGCCGGGCGGGCTAGCAAGCGCTCCGCCCGGCGCGAGCCGCCTCAAAGGCTGTTGCAGAGCGTGAGCTGGAACGGGACGTCCATGGATACGGGCTGGGGTTTCATGTCGCCGCCCTGCGACGAGAATCGCACCGAGACCATGTACTTGTTGGCGCTGACCTCGGGAAACACGCCGAGGCCCTCGTCCACGCGAATGCGCAGCAGCTGGTAGGCCTTGCCCCCAAGCATTTGCTGGAAGGCCCCGCCTTCGGCCATGACGCTGACCTGCCGTCCCGACTCGCGCAACATCTTGAGCACGATGGCCAGCCCGTCCCGCATGGGAAGGAAAGGCTCGACCCACTGGGAGAGGTCCTGCACCCGCTGTTCCGCCGGCTTGTGTTTCCAGGCGTGGTAGGAAGGCACGTCGAACTCGCAGGCGCCCCCGGGGATGGCGAGCCGGCTGCGGATGCTGGTGAGCCATTCGTTCTGCCGCAGCGGCATGCCGGTCTTGCCCTGCGCCACCAGCGACGAGGCGACTTGTTCGATGTTGGCGAGCATGGCATCGAGCGCTTGCCTGTCGACGTCGGGATGGTCGCGAAGCGAACAAAGCGACTGGCGGTAGCGTTCCAGGTCCTGCAGCAGGTCGGACTTCAAGTCGGCGCGCGCCGAGACATCGAGGATTTCGAACAGCGTGGTCAGTGCAACGTGATGCCCGCGCGGATCCGATTGCCGCACGAAGAAAAATAACGTATCGAAGAGGCTTTCCAGACGCAACAGCGTACGGACGCGCTCATTGAATGGATACTCGTACAAAACCACGTAGACCGTCCGGTATCGGAATTGGTGGAACTATACCTGCACAATTGGATGAAGCGACAGACGCTTCATCCGTTTCCGAACCGGCCCTCGCACGGGCACACCTCGGAACACCTCCTATGTAGGCGCATGGTCGCAACGCACATCTCGCCGATCTCAGCCTCTACTTTGACGGAGGCGCATCCGAAATTCGGTTTCGAGATGTGACTGAACCGAGGCGAGCGGCCAGCTCGAGCCACAGCCGGTGCTGGGCCAAGGCACGCTGGACGAGCTGTTCGCGCGTCGTCGAACCGTCATTGACGATGACGTCGTCGGCCACGGCCAGGCGCTCTGCGCGGCTCGCCTGGGCATTCATGATGCGGGCAATCATCTCGGGCGCGAGGCCGCTGCGGCGCTGCACGCGCTGCACCTGCGTTGCCTCGTCGCAGTCCACCACGCAGATGCGGTCTACGCGGTCGCGCCAGCGGCCGGACTCGACGAGCAGGGGCACGACGAACACTTGGTAGGCGCCCTCCCGCTCCCCAGCTTGGCGCTCGACCTCCTGCCCGATCAGGGGGTGGATGATCGCCTCCAGGCGCGCCTTGGCCTGCGGATCGGAAAATACCAGCTCCCGCATCCGGGCGCGGTCCATGGCGCCGTCCTGGCCGATCACCGAAGAACCGAACTCGCGGCGCAAGGGCTCGATGGCCAAGCCTCCGGGAGCGGTCAGCGCATGCGAGATCGCATCCGTATCGATGACCGCCGCGCCCTGCCGGGCAAGCAAGTCCGCGACGGCGGTCTTGCCCGAGCCTATGCCCCCCGTCAGGCCGACGCGCAAGAGCCTGCCGCGGGATGTATGAGTCGTCATCACCATGCGAGAAGCTTAGCCCATGCATCGCCGCCGAGGAGGCCCGCCACGCCCGCGGCGGCCAGGTAAGGCCCGAACGGCAGCGGCTGCCCCCGCCGGATCCTGCCGAGAAGGAGGAGCCCCCCCGCCACGACGATGCCGACCAGCGAGGCCGCCACCATGACCAGCGGCAGGCTCAGCCAGCCCAGCCATGCGCCGATGGCGGCCAGCAGCTTGAAATCCCCGTAGCCCATGCCCTCTTTGCCGGTCGCAAGGCGGAAGATCCAATACACCGCCCACAGCACGCCGTAGCCTGCCATGGCGCCGATCACCGCATGGGACAAAGGCGCGAACAGCCCCCAGAGATTGACGAACAGGCCCGCCCACAGCAACGGCAAGGTCAGCGCGTCGGGCAGCAGGGAGGTTCGCAGGTCGATGACGGCCAGGGCGAGGCACGCCGCGCAAAACCCCATCGCCGCCAGCGCCGCCCACGAAACGCCGAACCGCGCCAGGCACGCCGCGAACAGCCCTGCCGCGGCCAGCTCCACGAGCGGATACTGCACGGAGATCGGCGCCCGGCAGTGGGCGCAGCGCCCGCGCAGCACCAACCAGCTGAACACCGGCACATTGTGCCGCCAGGCGATGGGGTGCTTGCAGGCCGGACAATGCGAACGCGGATAGGCCAAGTCGAAACGCTCGTGCGCCGGCGCCTCGCCGTTCAGTTCCGCGCATTGCGCCTGCCAGGCCCGGTGCATCATCTGCGGCAGGCGCACGATGACCACGTTGAGAAAACTGCCGACGGCCAGTCCGAGCACGACCGCCGATGTCCAGGCCAGCCACGGCGTGGCCGCAAGTATTTGCACGAAAGACATAGAAGAGAGAAAAATCGCCGCGCTGCGGCCCCCCGCAAGCTTAACCGCCCCCGCACTCCGCCGCGAAGTCGCAGCCAGGAGGAAATGTCCACCATCTCGCCCCGGGCGCGAGAACGGACGGGCGCAACAAGGTAGACTTGCGATAAACGTCAAGAGCCGGAGCCGTCATGACCAACCCGCCACTTCCGTCCCGCCCCTCTCCGTCACGCTTCGCCAGCCTCCTCGCAGCGGCCGTCGTCGCGGCCGGCCTGGCGGGCTGCGCCATCCCCTTGCCCGATCGCCAGCGTACCGAAGCGCCGAGCGACGCCGGCGCTGCCCCCCCGCCTCCCGAAATGCAGGGAACGCAAGTGGACCAAGCGCCCGTCGTCGACCGTGGCGCGCCCCTGGCCCAGCCCCAGACGTTCCGCGGCGTCATCCCCTGCGCCGACTGCGCGGGGCAGCGGATCACCCTGACCCTGCTGCCAGATTGGACCTGGCGCATGCGCCGCGTCTATCTCGGCACGCGCGACAACAAAGACCTCACCTTCATCAGCACCGGCCGCTGGGAACGGCTGGTCGACGCCCCCGAACGCATCCGCCTGGTCGGCGACCGCAATGAAGGCGGCCTGTACGAATTCCTGTCGCCCACGACCTTGCGACTGCTCGACCAGAAGGGCGAGCCCATCCAGTCGGCGCTCAACTACTCGCTCACCCAGCAGTTCGACATCGACTACATCGAGGAATCCTTCCCCATGCGCGGCAAAGTAGTCGCCAAGGACGGCGAGGCAACCTTCGCCATCTGCAGCACGGGTAAGCGTTACCCCGTCGCCAAGACCGGCCAGGGGCAGGCCCTTGTCGATGCCTATTCCAAGCTGCGCATCGCGCCGGGCACGCCGGTGCTGATGTGGATAGAAGGCCGGATCGCCCGCACGGGAGAACCGCCGCGCGATGTCGTGGTCGTCGACAAACTCACCCGCGGGATGCTGGATAGCCCCTGCGAGGACTGACGAACGTCCTCCGTTGACATCCTCCCCGGCCTGAAGGTCGGAGATTCCTACGGCGCTCAGGAGCGGCATTGAGCCGCCCCTGAGTCGCTTCGGTGGGTTCCTGCTGCTGGCG
>NZ_JADGHH010000206.1 GCF_019689535.1 Pigmentiphaga sp. | reverse complement strand
GGCGAATGGGGGGCCGGGCGAGAGAACCCCTACCGGCCCGTGGCCGGCTACTCGCGAATGCCAGGGACGGGCCGGCGAACCAGCGGTCGCGAGGGCTACGTTCCCCGGGCCAGACCCGACACACTGCCGGCCAAGCGCTAGACAGCCGGGAGCGGGTTCGCGGACCGCGTCGCCGGGGCCGGGGCAATAAGAAAAAGGCAGGTGTCGGCCATCTGCCGGCACCGGCCTTAGTCGTTCGCGCTTACCGCTTACTTTACTTGAGCACGTCGCGCAGCCAGTCCACGCACTCCTTGGCACTCGAGGCCGGCCAATCGACGGTCAAAGATGTGTCGCCGCGCCGCAGCTCCACATGGATGACACCTGAAGACGAGCGGCCCAGCAGGCGCGACAGCCAACCAGCCTCGGAGGCGCCACGTGACACCGGAACGCCGTTGATGCTGCCCTGGACCGACGCGGCGTCGGTCGCCGCGGCTGGAGCGGAAGGCGATGCAGCGGGGCCGGCAGCCGAGGCTGGCGCCGCGGGAGCTGGCGTTGCTGCAGGCGTAGGCGCCGCGGCCGGCGCTGCTGTGGAAGCACCGGCCGGCACGGCCGAAGCCACCGCCTGGGCAGCGGGCTTGCCCGCCGCGGCGGTGCCGACGCGCGTCACCGTGACGTTTGCCGCGCCGGGAACCTCGCCACCCGCCAGGCGCGTAGCCAGGTTCTGGCTGAATTCTTCCCACATCCGGTCGGCCTTGGTCTTCATGACGCTCAGGCCGAAGGTCCCCAGCCGGCCGAGGACGTCGACCTTGACCTTGGTGCGCAGCTCGGTTTGTCCGCCGGGCAGTTCCTTCAGGAACACTTCGCTCTGCTGCTTGAGCGAGCTCGCCACCGAGGCATCCTCGCCGGTGCCCTCGGCCCGCAGGTACTCGGGGGCGCGCTGTTCGACGATGCGCGTCTTGAGCTTGAACTTGGCGCTGATGAAGCTGATCTTGACGTGAATGACCGCGTTGTATTCGACGTCGCTGATCACCTCGATCGATTTCATGCCCGGCACGCAGCTGGCCATGACGGTCGGGTCCAGCAACATCTCCCAGACCTTGGCGGCCGGGGCGGGCACGGTCAAAACCTTCTCAATTTCCATTCATTTTCTCCGAGGCGTCGAGAATGGACTCGACGATCTGGGCATAACCCGTGCACCGGCACAGATTGCCGTTCAACCCTTCGCGCACCTCGTCGGCCGTGGGCCGCGGATTGCGCTTGAGCAGATGGCAGGCCGTCATCAACATGCCCGGCGTGCAGTAGCCGCACTGCAGGCCGCCGCATTCCATGAAGCTCTTCTGCAGGGGATGAAGCTCGTCGCCTTTGGCCAGGCCTTCGACGGTGGTAATGCTGCGTCCGTTCGCCTGCACCGCCAGCGACAAACACGACTTGACCACCTCGCCATCGACCAGCACGGAGCAGGCGCCGCAAATGCCGGTTTCGCAGCCGCGCTTGGTACCGGTCAGGTTCAAGTCGTCGCGCAGGAAGTCCGACAGCATGCGGCGTGCGGGTACTTCGACGCTGTGTTTCTCACCGTTTACGGTGACTTCGATCAAATGCTTGCTCATGATGTCTTCACTCCTCGGCCAAGCCGTAGAGGCCGGCGATGGTGCGCCGGGCCACGACCCGTACCATGTCTCGGCGAAACTCCGCGGAGCCACGCAAATCGGACACCGGCTCGATGTCCGCGGCGACGATCTCCGCTGCCTCGGCCGCGACCTCGCGCGTGATGGCCTTGCCGGCCAGGAACTGCTCGGCGCGGGGAACACGGCAGGGAATGGGCGTGGAGGCGCCGACGGTCAGCACCGCCTCGCGGCACACGTTGCCGCTGCGGCGCGTGGCCAGCGACAGGCCGATCAACGGGCGATGCTCGGCTGCGGTACGCAGGAAACGGGTATAGCGGCCGGAGAAATCCGCGGCAGGCGCCGGCACGCGGATTTCCACCACGACTTCGTCCGGCTCGATGGCGGTCACGTAGTAATCCACCAAGAACGCTTCGAGCGACAACACCCGCTCTCCGCGGGTGCTGCCGAGCACCACGCTCGCACCGAGCGACATCAGGCAGGTCGGGGGATCGGTGGACGGATCGGCATAACAGAGATTGCCGCCCACCGTGCCTTGGTTGCGGACTTGCGGATTGGCCACCCTCGCCGCCATGTCGGCCAGCATCGGATAGTGCTGTTTGACGATGGGCGAATCGGCCAGGTCGATGTGGCGCGTCAGGGCGCCGATGCGCAGCCCGTTCACGGGATCGAAGTGGATGCCGCGCAAGGCCTCTATCCGCGCCACGGAAATGATGTGCGAAGGCATGAGCATGCGCTGGCGCATGGCCAGCATGAGCGCGGTGCCTCCGGCCATGACGCGGCAATCTTCGCCGAGGTCCGCCAGCATGCGGCTGGCCTCGGCCACGGATGCCGGCTCGAGGAAGTCGAAATCACGCATGATGGGTACCTCCTTGTTCCTGTTCGCGTGCCTGGCGTTGGGCGCGCAGCCCCGCCAGCACCTTCTCGGGCGTGATGGGCAAGTCCGTAATGCGGACGCCGATGGCGTCGTAGACGGCATTGGCGATCGCGGCCGCGCCGGGCAGGATTGCGGTCTCGCTCGCGCCTTTCGCGCCATACGGACCGTTGGGATCGTTGGACTCCACGATGCCCGAACGCAACAAAGGAATCGAGTCGGCCGTAGGCATGTTGTAGTCGGCGAAGTTACCGTTCACCAGCCGCCCGTTTTCCAGGTGCATCTGCTCGTACAACGCCCACCCCATGGCCTGCGTCGCAGCGCCATTGCTCTGTCCGTGGACGGCCAACGGGTTGAAGGCTTTGCCGCAGTCGTCGGAGAGGAACGAATCCAGCACCGTCACTTGGCCGGTCTCGGTATCCACCTCGACCTCGACGATTTGCGCCGCATACGTATGGGCGGGCGCGATATTGCCGTGGACATTGCCGTGCATGACCGTCTTGGCGTCCCAGGTCGCGCTGACCTGGATGCCCTCGCCATCATGACGCCATATGTGCAGCTTGGCGATTTCGGCCAACGTGGCCTTTTTCTCGTGATCGTCGACGGCGCGGATCAGGCCGTCCGCGATTTCGAGCTTGTCGGCGGGCACGCCAAGCCTCTCCGCCGCCAGGTTCAGCAGCGCCTCGCGCGCCTTGCGTCCGGCCAAGATGGCCGCATTGCCGGCGGCGATGGTCACGCGCGACGCCAGCGAGCCAATGGCGTACGGGGAAACGTCCGTATCGGGTGCCACCACGTGTACGTGGGAGAGCGGAATGTTGAGCTCGTGGGCGACCACTTGGCTCAACATCGTCATCGCGCCCTGCCCCATGTCGCACTCGCCGCTATGGACGATCACGCGGCCGTCCTCATTGACCTTCACGACGACGGTGGAGCCATCCCAATCGCCGATCGTGCGGTTGCCGCTGACGTGCATGGCGGCAGCCATGCCGATGCCCCGGCGCTTGACACCGGTCTTGCGCGATGCGTCGGCGCGCTTGGCATGCCACTGCATGGCCTCGACGCATTGGTCGATGCACTCGCGCAAGCCCGTGCTGCCGATTTTCCAGCCGTGAATGGACGTGTCGCCGACCTCGTGCGCGTTGCGCTTGTGGATCTCGATGGGATCGAGCCCCAGCTTCTCGGCCATCATGTGGATGTGGCTGTTCAGCGCGAACTGCATCTGCGTGCCGCCGAAGCCGCGGAACGCGCCATGAGGCGGATTGTTCGTATAGACCAGCGTCGCGTGCGAGCGCACATTCTTCAGGCGGTGCATGTTGTCGCTGCGCATGGCAGTCACGTGCATGACCTCGGCAGAAAGCCCGCTATAGGCGCCGCACTCAGCGATGATGCGCACGTCCTTGGCGGTGATGATGCCGTCCTTGGTCATGCCGAGCTTGAGCGTGATGCGCTCAGGCACGCTGGAACAGCAGGCGAGGAAATCCTCGAGCCGGTTGTTCACCAGGCGCACCGGCTTGCCGGTCCGCAGCGCCAACAGCCCCGCGATGAGGTTGTTAGCGTCTTCCACGAGCTTGCCACCGAAGCCGCCGCCCGTCGTGGCCTGCATCACGCGGATGCGCGAGACGGGAAGCTCCAGGGCAGCAGCCAGCCGGGCCCGGGCCTGGAATATCGATTGGGTCGAGGTCCAGACTTGCAGCCGGCCGTCTGCATCGATGGTGGCAACGGTCGCCATGGGCTCGAGATAGCCCGGGTACTGCGAATGGCAGACGTAGGTAGCCTCGTAGACGAGGTCGGCCTCGGCAAAGCCGGCCTCTACGTCGCCGATGTGAAACTTGATCTCGTGCGAGATGTTGTTGCGCCCGGGATGAACACCCGGCGCCTCTTCGTCCAGCGCTTCCTCGGGAGTCAGGATGGCGGGCAATTCCTCATATTCGACCTGGATCAGATCGAGCGCATCGCGCGCGATCTCCTCGGTCACGGCAGCCACGGCCGCCACTTCCTCGCCCGCGAACCGCACGACGCCATCCGCCAGGATGCGGCGCTCCTTGTGATGTACGCCCCACATGGCGCGCGGCGCATCCGCGCCGGTGAGCACTGCCTTGACCCCCGGCAGCGCCAGCGCTGCCGAAGTGTCGATGCGGACGATGCGCGCGTGCGGGTAGGGGCTGCGCAGCACTTTGGCGTGCAGCATGCCTGCGACCTTGACGTCGCCCGCATACTGCGCGCGCCCCAACACCTTGGATCGTGCAGTTACTTGCGGCACCGGGGTGCCTAGCGTCGATGCGTTCATCCTGTACTCCCGATAGTCTCGTCCCTGCCTCCGCCTTATTGGGCCTTGATGCCCAGGGACTTGATGATGCCGCCGACCACCTCGTATTCGCGTGCGTTCGTGCGACCAAGCTCAGCCGGTTCGCCGCCATGCGGGAACGCGCCGTACGTGGCGAGTTTCTCGACGACTTCCTTGTCTTTGAGGATTTCGTTCAGGTGACCGTTGAGCAACTTAACGATTTCAGCCGGCGTGCCCTTGGGCGCGAAGAAGCCGTTCCATGCTCCCACGATGATGTCCTTGTAGCCGGACTCGACCAAAGTGGGGATATTGGGCGCGAGCGGGGTGCGCTGGGCGTCGCCGACGGCGAGCGGCACCAGGCGGCCGGCTGCGAAGTACTGCGTGACCGGCCCCAGCGTGACCCATGCCGTATCGATGTGGCCGGCCACCACGTCGGTCACCGACGGGCCGACGCCGCGATAGGGGACATGCTGGATGTTGACCTTGGCTTCGCGGTTCAGCCATTCGGCCACGACGTGCATGGGCGACCCGGCGCCAGGGCTGCCATAAGACACCGGCTTGCCTTCCTTGGCCGCCGCGATCATGTCCTTCACGCTCTTGAAGCCGGACTTGGGATTGGCCACGAGCACCAACGGCTGGACGGCGGTTTGGATGATGGGCTCGAACCCGTTGAGCACGTCATAGCTCTGGGCAGGCGTCAGCCCCAGCACCATGGGCGCCGTCGTGAACGGATTGGGCGTGAAGAGCAAGGTGTAGCCGTCCGGTGCGGCGCGGCCTACATAGGCATTGCCGACCGTGCCACCGGCGCCGCCCTTGTTTTCGACGATCACCGATTGCTTCAGGCGCCCGGCGAGTTTGTCAGCAAACAGGCGCGCGATGGCGTCGGTATCCCCTCCGGGCGGGTACGACACGACCACGGTAATCGGCTTGGACGGGTATGCGGAGGCAGCATGAGCGACCCCCGCGCCGGCAACACAGGCTACAGCCGCGGCGGCGGCGACCCCTGCCCTTGGGTAGGCCTCGACGAACAAGGTACGGGGCTGTCCGTGGACGACTTCATCACCACCCTCGTCGTCCGCACGGCCAACTCGCTCCGGCGCGTCGTCACCTTGCCTTACGCCGAACAGTTCGGATTGACCATGGCCGAATGGCGCATGCTCTCGG
>NZ_JADGHH010000022.1 GCF_019689535.1 Pigmentiphaga sp. | reverse complement strand
TCCTGATGTGGTGGGTGATGGCGATGTTGTGTCCCTTCAGCAGGTCAGGGATATTGCCCAGCCTATCGGCCCCGACCACGACGGCGCTCACTGCCATATCGATCTCCGCAAGGAAACGTTTATCAAATGATAATCATTCTTGTTATCAAGTCAACAAGAATGAGAAAAATTCTCATTTGATTAAACTGATCGACATCGCCCGCCAGATAGCCGGCGCAAGTCCTTCCCGGCCAAGGCCCGCTTCGCCTCGCCGGCCGGGAAATGAAAGCCTCTACGCGTCAGCAGGCTTGAGGGCATTCTGCACGACCTCGCGCGTGAGATTCGGTGCGAGGAGCTCGACAAAGGTATAGACGTAGTCCCGGAGGAAGGTCCCCGCCTTCAAGCCGATGCGGCTGGTGTGCATGCCGAACAGCCGGCCCACCGGCAAGCCGACCAACCCGCTATCGCGCTTGGGATCGTAGGCGACGCCCGCAATGATGCCTATGCCCAGCCCCAGTTCCACGTAGGTCTTGATGACATCGGCGTCGATGGCTTCCAGCACGAAATCGGGATGGATGTCCTGTGAACTGAAGGCTTGGTCGATGGCGGTGCGGCCCGCGAACGCCCGGTCATACGTGATGATCGGGTATTCCGCCAGCTGTTCCAGTGTGAGCTTGCGTGCCTGCGAAGATGTCAGTTGTGCCAGGGGATGGTCTGGCGGCACGACCACCACGTGTTCCCAGGAATAGCACGGCAGCGTGACCATGCCGGGCGTGAGCGCCAGCGCTTCGGTCGCCACGGCAAGGTCCGCCTGCTCGTTGAGCACCATGTCGGCCAATTGGCCTGGACTACCCTGGATCAATGACAAATGCACCTTGGGGAACCGCTTGCGGAATTCGGGAATCACCTGGGGCAGCGCATAGCGAGCCTGGGTGTGGGTGCAGGCGATGGTCAGCCCCCCTTCGTCGCGGCGCGCGTACTCGTCGCTGACCTTCTTGAGGTTGTCCACCTCGCGCATGATGCGATCGACGATCTGGGAGACGGCCAGGCCAGGCTTGGTCAACCCCTTGATGCGCTTGCCGTGGCGTTCGAAGATCTTCACGCCGAGTTCGTCCTCGAGCTCGATGATGGCCTTGGAGACCCCAGGTTGCGAGGTATAGAGCATGCGCGCGGCTTCCGTGAGATTGAAATCGCGGCGCACGGTTTCCCGGACGAATTTGAATTGCTGCAAGTTCATGGTGCGGTTCACTATGATCGGCCTACCAACCTGCCAACGCAGGCCGCGGCAAGCCATAGATCATAATGTAATATGCCGACTACCGTTAATTCTATTTGGAAATAAGCATAGTCGGATTTTGCAGCATGACGGCCGCACTACTGCGGCCGCGCGCAGCTCAGGCCGCTTTGGGAGCTGCCTTGGGAGCTTTCACGCGGACCCGGAAATACATCAGGACAGCCGTAAGCAGGGCCACTGTGCCGTGCAGGGCGACCAGCGCCACGAAAAAGTCCACCCGGCCGTTATTGACCCAAGCCTTGGCGAGATTGACCATGTTCAGATAGAACAGGGCTACCAAGAGCGCGATGACCACGTCGCCCGAACGCCCCAGCCGCGGGTTCACCGCTCCCAGGGGAACGGCCAGCAGGGCGAGGTTGATGGCCAACAGGGGCATGCTGACGCGCCAGAGCATCTCGCCCGCCGCGCCCGGCCCCCTATCCCGGATCAACTGCATGGTCGAGCGGGCCTTGTTCGAGAGATCGTCCGAGGTGACGGGGCCTTTGCTCTCCATCCGCACGCCATATTTCTGGAAACTCGTCAGCCTGAACTGCGGCGATCCCGGCTCGAATTCATACCGATGGCCGGACTCCAGCACCATGAAGCGGTCGCCGTTGGGCTGCTCTTCCTGCGTCCCCCCGCCCGAGACGAGCACGTTGAGCCGCCCGTTCTCGATCCAGCGTGCGAATACGTTCTGCACGCGATCGATGGTGTCGGTGGCCGATTCCACGTAAAACACGCGGTCAACGCCGCTGGACTCGAGGAACTGGCCAGGCGTGACCTTGGACACGTCCGAGCGCTGTTCATAGCGAAGGCGGTAATCGGCGATCTGCTTCTGCGCCCACGGCGAGCCCACCAGCGTCAGCAGCCCGACCAATACGGCGGCGGGTACGGCAAAGCGCAAGATGGGGCGAAACCAGGCGACCAGGCTCAGGCCGCTGGAGAACCAGACCACCATTTCCGATTCGCGGTAGTTGCGCGTGACGGTGGTCAGCGCGGCAATGAATACGGAGACCGCGATGATAGTGGGTAGCGCGTTGATGGATGAGAACGCCGCGATGCCCAGCACCACGTCGGCGCCGATGCGCCCCGCCGCCGCTTCGCCCAGCAGGCGCACCAGCAGCACGCTGATCCACACGACCACGAGCGTAGAAAACACCACGCTGGCATGGCTGGTCAGTTCGTCTTTGACGGAGCGCTGGAACAAGGACACGGTACGGCCTGTGCGAGGGGCCCGCATCTGCGGGATAATCGGCAATCTCGCGACTACATATAGGAAGAATCGCGCATGGACTTTAGCACACAGACCTCCGCACCCGAGAAAATCAAGACCGCAGCGCTGGTGGTCGGCGTCTTTGCCGACGGAGCCCTCTCGCCGGCCGCAGACGCGATCGACCGCGCCTCGCAGGGCGCCGTGCGCGCCGCGGTCAAGACCGACTTCAAAGGGAAGGCAGGCGAAACGCTCGTGCTGAGGTCCCTGCCCGGCATCGCTGCCCAGCGGGTCGTGCTGGCCGGCCTGGGCCCGCAAGATGCGTTCTCTCCCAAGGTGCTCGCCTCTGCCTACCGCGCCTCGCTGTCGGCGGCCGCCGGGTTGGGCGTGGCCGAGGCGGTATCGGCATTGGCAGCCGTGCCCATGCAGGGTGCCGACATGCGCGCCCGGGCCAGGCTCGCCGCGATCGCCGCCGCAGATGTCACATATCGTTTCGACGCCACCCTCGGCAAGCGCGATGCTTCGAGCCGGCCCAAGCTTGGCCGCGTCGCCCTCGCCGTCGAACGGTCCGACACCAAGGAAGCCGAGGCAGGACTGCGCGAAGGCGGCGCCATCGGGAACGGCATGAGCCTGGCGCGCGACCTCGGCAACCTCCCGGCCAACGTCTGCACGCCGACCTACCTGGGCGAAACGGCCAAGAAGCTTGGCCGGACGCACAAGCTCAAGGTCGAGGTGCTCGACCGCAAACAGATCGAAGCGCTCAAGATGGGGTCGTTCCTGTCGGTGGCGCGTGGCTCTGATGAACCGCCCAAGTTCATCGTGATGCGCTACGAAGGCGCGAAACAAAAACCCGCCTCGCGTGCCAAGGCAGCCGGCGCCAAGACGGCCGGCCAAGGGCCCATCGTGCTGGTCGGCAAAGGCATCACATTCGATGCAGGCGGCATCTCGCTCAAGCCCGCCTCCGGCATGGATGAAATGAAATACGACATGTGCGGCGCGGCGAGCGTATTCGGCACGCTGCGCGCCGTCGCCGAGCTTGGATTGCCGCTGGACGTGATCGGCGTCGTCCCCGCCTGCGAAAACCTGCCCAGCGGTCGGGCCAACAAGCCGGGCGACGTCATCACCACCATGTCCGGCCAGACCGTGGAAATCCTCAATACCGATGCGGAAGGACGCCTCATCCTGTGCGATGCACTGACCTACGTGCAGCGCTTCAAGCCGGCCGCGGTCATCGACATCGCCACGCTCACCGGCGCCTGCGTCACTGCCCTGGGTCACGTCAATACCGGCCTGTTCACGCCGGACGACGCACTGGCCGACGCCCTGCTCGGCGTGTCGCGGCAGGTGCTCGATCCGGTCTGGCGCATGCCCCTGGACGACGATTACCAGGAGCAGCTCAAGTCCAACTTCGCCGACATGGCCAACATCGGCGGCCCGCCGGCCGGCGCCGTCACGGCAGCCTGCTTCCTGTCGCGCTTCGCCAAGGGTTATCGCTGGGCGCATCTGGACATTGCCGGCACGGCATGGCGCAGCGGCAAAGACAAAGGCGCAACGGGCCGGCCGGTGCCGCTGCTCACGCAGTACCTCCTGTCCTTGAGCTGAATCGCACGGCCCAATGACTGAAATCGACTTCGCGTTCAGCGCCCCCGACCGCCTGCGCACCGCCTGCTTGATCGCCACCCGCCGCCACCAGGCGGGGCATAGGCTGGTGGTGTATTGCCGCGATCATGGACGGCTGACCGCGTTCGATCAAATGCTGTGGGCGCTGGACGACATCTCTTTCGTTCCCCACGTTTGGCTCAACGACCCGCTCGCCGCGGACACCCCCATCGTCCTGACCTCCTCCGACGCCCCCACGCCGCATCACGATTGGCTGCTCAACCTGGACGATGCCTGGCCGCCCATCTACGCCCGCTTCCAGCGGGTCATCGAGGTCGTGTCTACCGATCCGGCAGACCGTGAGGCGGCCCGGGCGCGCTGGCGCTTCTACCAAGAATGCGGCCACAACATCGTGCGGCATGACGTGTCGCGCCAACAAATCCCGTAACCACGGGGCATATCGACATGCACTCTCCGTTCCCTCCCCGCAATGATCCGGCCATCCCGGTCCTGACCGAAGTCCTGGACGTGCCGCTGCCGTCGTCGACACCCGCCTCGCCCCCAGCCGGGCGGGCCTCGCCGGCCGCGCGCACCGAGCCCAGTTTTGCGGCGCCACGCACGCCAGACTTCGAGAAAGAGATAGAAGCCCTGCGCACGGCCGTGCTGCAGGACCTCCTGGAGCGGGTCGACCCGCTGCTCAAGGGCCGCATGCGCACCGCGCTCGAATTGGCAGCCGCGCGCGCCCTGGATGACGTTGCCGCGAGCCTGCGCGAAGAACTTGGCCGCATGGTCGACGAAGCCGTGCAGAAAGAGCTGATCCGCCGCGAAGCCGCCGATTTCCAGGCCCGGAGCCGCCCTGCGTCCGAATAAGCGCCTCCACGCCCGCGACCCCGGCGCCGGGAAGGCCGAGCCGGCCGCGCGGACGACCCTGCCGAAGGCGGCAAGCCACTCAATCCACTAAAATCGTAGGTTTACGGGCGGCGGCCACGTGCCCGCCTCCTCTTCGACGCATTTCCGGAACTCCGATGACCCAAGCATCCACCCCAGCCCAAAACGAAACCGACGAACTGCCCAAGAGTTTCGAGCCAGCGGCCATCGAGGCGCGCTGGTATCCGCTATGGGAACAACGCGGGGACTTCCAAGCCGGGGTACACGTAAAAGGGCCCAACAACGACCAAGCCTTCGCCATCCAGCTGCCGCCGCCCAACGTAACCGGCACGCTGCACATGGGGCACGCGTTCAACCAGACCATCATGGACGGCCTGACGCGCTACCACCGGATGCGCGGCTTCGATACGGTATGGATTCCCGGCACCGACCACGCGGGCATCGCCACGCAGATCGTGGTCGAGCGCCAACTCGACGCGCAGAAGATCAGCCGCCACGACCTCGGCCGCGAGAAATTCGTCGAAAAGGTCTGGGAATGGAAGCAATACTCGGGCGGGACCATCACTAACCAGATGCGGCGCCTAGGCACGTCGCCCGACTGGACGCGCGAATACTTCACGATGAACGAAGACATGTCGCGCGGCGTGGCGGAAGTCTTCACCCGCCTCTATGAGCAGGGCTTGATCTACCGGGGGAAACGCCTGGTCAACTGGGACCCTAAGCTCATGACCGCGGTCAGCGACCTCGAAGTCGTCAGCGAGGAAGAAGACGGCCACCTGTGGCACATCCGCTACCCGGTGGAAGGCAGCGACAGCTTCATCACGGTCGCGACCACGCGTCCGGAAACGATGCTGGGCGACGTGGCAGTCATGGTGCACCCTGACGACGAGCGCTACCAGGCGCTCATCGGCAAGCGAGTGCGCCTGCCGCTTACCGACCGACTCATCCCCGTCATCGCCGACGACTACGTCGACCGCGAGTTCGGCACAGGCGCGGTCAAGGTCACGCCTGCGCACGACTTCAACGACTACGCAGTCGGCCAGCGCCACGGGCTGCCCATGATTTCCATCCTGACACTGGACGGACGCATCAACGACCAGGTCCCCGAGGCGTATCGGGGGCTGGACCGCTTCGAGGCGCGCGCCCGCATCGTGGCCGATCTCGAGGCCCAGGGCCTGCTCGCCGAAGTCAAGAAGCACAAGCTGATGGTGCCGCGCGGCGATCGCACCAACGCCATCATCGAGCCCATGCTGACCGACCAGTGGTTCGTCGCCATGAGCAAGCCCGCGCCCGAAGGCACCCTCCACCCCGGAAAATCGATCACCCAGGTGGCGCAGGAAGTCGTGGCCGACGGCCGCGTGAAGTTTTATCCGGAGAACTGGACCACTACGTACAACCAGTGGCTGAACAACATCCAGGACTGGTGCATCTCCCGCCAGCTGTGGTGGGGGCACCAGATTCCCGCGTGGTACGCCGACGACGGCCGGATCTTCGTCGCCCGCAGTGAACAAGAGGCCCGGGACAAAGCCGCCGCGGCCGGCTACACCGGTCCGCTCACGCGGGATCCGGACGTGCTCGACACCTGGTTCTCGTCCGCGCTGGTGCCTTTCACCACGCTCGGCTGGCCCGAGCAGACACCCGACCTGTCCCGCTACTTGCCGTCTTCGGTGCTGGTCACCGGCTTCGACATCATCTTCTTCTGGGTCGCCCGGATGGTCATGATGACCACCCACTTCACGGGCCAGGTTCCGTTCAAGCACGTCTACGTG
This sequence comes from Pigmentiphaga sp., assembly GCF_019689535.1. Taxonomy (GTDB): domain Bacteria; phylum Pseudomonadota; class Gammaproteobacteria; order Burkholderiales; family Burkholderiaceae_B; genus Pigmentiphaga. The sequence goes on along the minus strand of NZ_JADGHH010000022.1, from coordinate 19,432 downwards.
CATGGCCTCATCCGCGACGCCGAAGGGCAAAAGATGAGCAAGTCCAAGGGCAACACCCTGGACCCTGTCGACCTGATCGACGGCATCGGCCTCGACGAGCTGGTTGCGAAACGCACGACGGGCCTGATGAACCCCAAGCAGGCCGAAAGCATCGCCAAGAAAACGCGCAAGGAGTTTCCCGACGGCATCCCCGCCTTCGGGGCAGACGCCCTGCGCTTTACGATGGCGGCCTACGCCACCCTCGGCCGCAACATCAACTTCGACCTCAAGCGCTGCGAAGGCTATCGCAACTTTTGCAACAAGCTTTGGAACGCTACCCGCTTCGTGCTGATGAACGTGGAAGGCAAGGACTGCGGGCTGGAACCCGGGGCCGAAGTCGAACTGTCCATATTCGATAAGTGGATCATCAGCCAACTGCAGCGGACCGAGGCCGAGGTCGCCAAGGGTTTCGAGGATTACCGCTTCGACAACATCGCGACCGCGCTCTACCGCTTCGTCTGGGACGAATACTGCGACTGGTACGTCGAACTGGCCAAGGTCCAGCTTCAGGCCGGCAGCGAGGCGCAGCAACGCGGCACGCGCCAAACCCTGATCCGGGTACTGGAGACCGTGCTACGGCTCGCCCACCCCATCATTCCTTTCATTACCGAGGAACTGTGGCAGAAGGTGTCCGTCGTGGCCGGCAAGCGGCGCGCAGACGAAGCCACCAGCGTGGGGCTGCAGCCTTACCCCGTCGCACAGCCCGAGAAGATCGATGAAGCGGCCGAGGCCGCCATGGCTGAGTTCAAGGCGCAGGTGGACGCGGTCCGCGCCTTGCGCGGGGAAATGAACGTGCCCCCCTCTCAGAAAGCCCCGCTCAACGCGACCGGCAACCGCGCGACGCTGGAGCGCAACGCACCCTACCTGGCAGCGCTGGCGCGGCTGAGCGAAGTCAAGGTGGTGGACCAGCTGCCCGACATCATCGGTGCCCCAGTACAAGTCGTGGGCGATGCGCGGCTCATGCTGCACATCGAAGTGGACGTCGCCGCGGAAAAGGCGCGCCTCGACAAGGAAATCGCCCGCCTCGAGGGCGAGATCGCCAAGGCCAACGGCAAACTGAGCAACCCGAACTTCGTCGATCGGGCGCCGGCGGCCGTGGTGGAACAGGAAAGAAGCCGGCTCGCGCAATTCACCGACACGCTGGGCAAGATCCGGGAACAACGCGCCAAGCTGGGCTGACCGGCAAGCCTCGCGTACAAAAAAAGAACGGCCCGCACGGGGTGTTTTTTTTTTGGGGGGCCGGGGCGGCTGCACGGGGCCCGAGGCGCGCGACGCGCTCAGCGTCGTTTCAAATAGTGGACGAACACTTCCCCGTCGTCAGCCTGGGCAATCAACTCGTTGCCCGTCTGCTTGGCGAAGGCCTGGAAATCCCGCACGGAGCCCTTGTCCGTGCAGACGACCTTGAGCACCTGGCCGCTCTCCAAGTTCGACAACGCTTTTTTTGCGCGCAGGATGGGCAAAGGGCATTTGAGCCCTTTGGCATCCACTTCCAGATCGAATGCAATCGATTCGGTGTTCATCGAAGCCTCTCCTGCCGCCCTTTACAGGCGGCTCTCAACCCATGCCTGCACGCTGGCGAGCGCCTGGGGCAACGCGGAAGGATCGCTGCCGCCGGCCATGGCCATGTCGGGCCGGCCGCCGCCCTTGCCGCCCACTTGCTGGGCCACGAAGTTGACCAGTTCCCCGGCCTTGACCTTGCCCGAGACGTCGTTCGTCGCGCCGGCGACCAGGCTTACCTTGCCACCGTCGACGGTGGCCAGCACGATGGCGGCGGACTTGAGCTTGTTCTTGAGCTGGTCCACGGTCTCGCGGAGGGATTTCGGATCGACGCCGTCGAGCTTCGCGGCCAGTACTTTCACGCCCTTCACCTCGACGGCCGATGCCGCCAGGTCGTTGCCGGCGCTACTCGCGAGCTTGCTCTTGAGTTGGGCGATTTCCTTTTCCAGGCCCTTTAATTGGTCCTGGACCTGCGCGATGCGCGCCGGCAGGTCGCCCGGCTGCACCTTGAGCGCGCCGGCTGCCGAGTTCAGGGTCGCATTCAGGTTCTGCAGGTAGGCAAGCGAGTTGTCGCCGGTAATGGCCTCTACGCGGCGCACCCCGGCTGCCACGCCCCCTTCGGAGACAATCTTGAACAGGCCGATGTCGCCCGTGCGGCTCACGTGCGTGCCCCCGCACAGCTCGCGCGAGAACCCGATGTCGAGCACCCGCACTTCGTCGCCGTATTTCTCCCCGAAAAGCGCCATGGCACCGCCCTTGACGGCTTCGTCATAAGCCATCAACCGGGCCTGCACCGGCGTATTGGCCAGGATCTCGCGATTGACGATGGCCTCGACTTGCGCGATTTGCTCGGCGGACATCGGGGCATCATGGGAGAAATCGAAGCGGGTCTTGTCGGGGTCGACCAGCGAGCCCTTCTGCTGCACGTGGTCGCCCAGGACCTGGCGCAGCGCCTTGTGCATCAAGTGGGTGGCCGAGTGGTTGCGCATGGTGCGCGCCCGCCGCAGCTCGTCCACCCGGGCGTCGACCGTGTCGCCCACGGCAAGCGATCCCGAGACGAGCTTGCCGTGATGCCCGAACACCTCGGCCTGGATTTTCTGGGTATCTTCCACCTCGAACCGGACCTGCCCTTGTTCCAGCACGCCGGCGTCGCCCACCTGGCCGCCCGACTCCGCATAGAAAGGCGTGCGATCCAGCACGACCACCGCAGCCTGCCCTGCCTCGATGCGCGGCACGGAGACGCCGTCCACGTACAACGCAGTCACTTTGCCCTGCACTGCCAAGTGGGTGTAGCCCTCGAATACAGTCTTGACGCCGTCGTACGCCAGGCCGGCGGCCATCTTGAACTTGCCGGCGGCGCGGGCCTGCTCGCGCTGGCGCGACATGGCAGCCTCGAAACCGTCCATGTCCACCTCCACGTTGCGCTCGCGGCAGATGTCGGCCGTCAGGTCGACCGGAAATCCATAGGTGTCATACAGGTTGAAGAGCGTATCGCCGTCCAACGGGGCACCCGGCTTCAACGCGGCAAGCGCGTTGTCCAGGATTTTCATGCCGTGCTCCAGCGTTTCGCCGAAGCGCTCCTCTTCCTGGCGCAGCACCTGCTCCACGCGCGGCGCGGCCTTGGCCAGCTCCGGATAGGCCTCGCCCATTTCGGCCACGAGATCCTTCACCAGGCGATGGAAGAAAGGCTTGGTCTGCCCCAGCTTGTAGCCATGGCGCAGTGCCCGCCGGATGATACGGCGCAGCACATAGCCCCGGCCTTCGTTGCCGGGGATGACGCCGTCCACGACCAGGAACGAGCACGCGCGGATGTGGTCGGCGATGACCTTCAGCGAATTGTTCGCCAAGTCCGTGCAGCCGGTTTCGCGCGCGGCAGCCTTGATCAGGTTCTGGAACAGGTCGATTTCATAGTTCGAGTGGACGTTCTGGAGCACCGCGGCGATGCGTTCGAGCCCCATGCCGGTATCCACGCAGGGTTTGGGCAACGGCGTCATGTTGCCCGAAGCGTCGCGGTCGAACTGCATGAACACCAGGTTCCAGATCTCGATGTAGCGGTCGCCATCAGCCTCGGGCGATCCCGGCGGGCCGCCCCAGACATCCGGGCCATGGTCGTAGAAGATCTCAGAACACGGGCCACAGGGGCCCGTATCGGCCATCTGCCAGAAGTTGTCCGACGCGTAGCGGGCGCCCTTGTTGTCGCCGATGCGCACGATGCGCTCGACGGGTACGCCGATCTCGTTCTTCCAGATGTCGTAGGCTTCGTCGTCTTCCTGGTAGACCGTCACCCACAGCTTTTCCGCAGGCAGCTTGTAGACCGTGGTGAGCAGTTCCCACGCGTAATGGATGGCATCGCGCTTGAAATAGTCGCCGAAGCTGAAATTACCCAGCATCTCGAAGAACGTATGGTGCCGGGCGGTGTAGCCCACGTTCTCGAGGTCGTTGTGCTTGCCGCCCGCGCGCACGCTGCGCTGGGCGGAGGTGGCGCGCTTATAGGGACGAACTTCGTTGCCCAGGAAAACGTCCTTGAACTGGACCATGCCCGAATTGGTGAAGAGCAAGGTCGGGTCGTTAGCAGGCACCAACGACGAGGACGGCACGACGGTGTGCCCCTTGGATTCGAAGAACTGGAGGAACTTCTGACGGATCTCGGCGGATTTCATCGCTGCACGCAGGTAGGGGATGAATCGCCAACAGCGCCCGTTTACATCCCCGGATAAATATCGAATCTTTGATTATAGAGGGACGCAGCTCAGCGGCCGCCCAGGGCCTTCTTGATCTTCTGGTCGGTCTTGTATTGGCTGAGGGCGTACACGGACCATATCGCGGCCGGCACCCACCCGATCACGGTGAGCTGGAGGATGAGGCACACGATGCCGGCGAAAGGGCGGCCGATAGTGAAAAACTGCAGCCAGGGAAGCAAGAGGGCGAGAAGTAGGCGCATAGAGACCCCGAAACAGTAATGGCGGCCATTTTACCCAGGCGCCCTCGCCGGTGCGGGGCGACGGCTTCCATGAGCGGAGCGCCACATCCCTGGCCCCCTTGCACCGCGGACCAGGAAACGCCCGGCAAGCCGCCCGGGGTACGTACGTAGAGCCCCGCATCTCGAGACCGTAGGAACGCCCGTTAGATCTTCATAGCTCGACCATCCGCATCGAAACCAGGTCGCGGGCGCTCGGGCGCCTTTTTCTCCTCGTGATGCCCTACCGCCATGAAAACAACCTTATTTCCCGTCCTTCCGAAATTTCTGCAACCTGCCCTGCGCGTGCTTCCCCTGACAGCGCTCCTTGCCGCATGCGGCGGCGGAGGAAGCGACGGCCCGCCCGCCACCCCGCAAACGCCACCGACGCCGGACACCGACCGGCCTATTACCGAAATGCCCGTTTCGAGCTATACCGGAGACAAACTCGAAGCCTTCATGCGCCTGAACCAGGCTCGCCTAGCCGCCGGCGTCAGCGCCGTCGAGCAAAACGCCCAGCTCGACGCGGCGGCGCAGGCACATGCGACGTATCAGGTGCGGAATTACAGGGTTGGGCATGGAGAGGATCCCGGCAAACCATGGTTCACGGGAGTCGACCATCGAGCAAGGGCACGCGCTCAAGGTTATTCAGGCACAACCGTAGTCGAGGTGATCAGCTACGCGCGTCCCGGCGTCGACGCCATCGAATCCCTCCTTCAGTCCGTCTACCACCTGCACGGCGTGCTGGAGCCGCGTGCAAACCAGATCGGCATCGGCAGCGATTCCACCTCGACCCCCGCGCCGCTTTCCAGCACCAGCATCACGATGGGCACGAGCGGCCGGGGCCTGCTGACACTAGGCTCGGTCTGGCATTGGCCGGTCGACGGGCAGGCCGACGTCAACCCCATCTTCTACCCTGCCAATGAATCGCCCAACCCGGCCCCCGACCTCGAGTCCGCGGGCACGCCGATCATGTTTTGCGGGGCCGAAGGCGATTTCGCCCCCTTGCGCGTCATCGGCGTCGCCCTCCAAGAACGCGAGTCTGGCGCTTCCATCCCTGCCCGGCTGCTGGTGAACGAGCGGGTGCAGGCCGAGGCCGGATCGAACATCGATATCGTCGTGGACCCCAATCTCGCGCTGTCATCCGTCTACCAGGGCTGCGTCTTCCTGCTGCCCACGACCGAACTCCAGTTCGGCAAGACCTACCAGGTCTCGGTCCACGCCGAGCAGGCAGGCAAAGACATCTCGACCGACTGGCGCTTCGAGACCCGCAGCGCAAACCCGGCGCTGCGGGATGGCGCAAAGCCCCTACCCCGGGAACTCGTAGCTGCAGGCGGATAAGAAACTTCCGTTCATGAAGAAGTGGCCCGAATAGCCGTTGGCGACCGGCTCCAAATGCCGGTTCTGGTTGGAAAAGGCGCTTTGATTGTGCGCAAAGGCTTCCCACGTATAGGAACCGGAAGCCTGCGCGCTCCCGTAATACCCGGGCCCACAGCCAGCGCCCGCTATGGTGATCGCGGAGTTGCTGATCCCGAACGTCAGGTTCACCGGCGTGCCGGCGCTGAGGACGCATTGTGTCTTCCAGGGCGTCAACGTACACAGCTCGTACCAGGCGTTCTGCCCCGGGTTGTGCACCTGGATCTGCGCCCCGCTGCTGCGGACCGCCACGCGCAGGAATGCCGGCAGCTCGGCCCAGCCGCTGCGGCCGTCCCACGCTTCTCGGAAATAGATATCGGCGCCATTCAATGCGTCCAGGAAGTCTTGGATCGTGGCGGGTGCCTTGCCGGCATCGGGAACAGGATCCACAGGCGGCGACGTCGGCGCATCCGGCATGACCTTTTGCGCCACCCCCGTGATATGCGTGGAATCCGCCCACGGCGAACGCACCTGCGGCTCGGCGGGTTGGCCGTATGCCTGCGCGGCCGCGGCGAGCCAGCCGCCCAGGCCCATCAGTAAGTGTCGCTTCATGGATCTCTCCTAGTATTTGCAATAGACCTGGGCGATGGCCTTGGCCTGCCCGCCCAGCGCCGTCCCATCGAAATCGAGCAGCTGCACCTGCCACGCCGTGCCGGCATCGAGCGCCTTGCGCGTAAATGACGCCCCCTTGGAAGACTCGATCTGGGGCAATAGATAAATGAGCGGCACTCCGCTGGCGGTGCCGAGGCGTCCGCACGTGGGCTTCTGCACCAGGTCTCCCGACCCGACCACCTGGCTGCCCGTCATGACGTAGCTGGAAAGCAGATCATCGGCGCGCATCCAAACCCCCAGGCGGCACACCAACCCCGTCCCGGTATCCGCATCGGTGGCGAAAGCGCCGTTGGGCGTACAGGCCGTCCCGTTCGAGGCGATGGCGGCCAATTCCCGCCAGGCTCCCCCTACGCACACGAGTAGGCCACCCGCGGCCGTACGCGCGAATTCGGCGTTGGCCCCAGCCTCGGGCGACATCAGCGGAGCGCAAGGCGTATTCGCAACCGCCACCTCGCGAACGCCCAGCCGTGCCGCCGAGACGCCGGCGTGGCCGACGAGGTCACGGCCGGAGACAGTCAAGGCCACGCCATCGCCGGTGGCGACGACCATCTGCCCTGCTGCGACCCGAATGGCGGGTTGGGGATCGGCCGCATCGAACACGGACCCCCGGTCTGTGACCAACCCGAGCGCCCCCATGACCCGCTGGCTGGCAATCACGCCCGTGGCAGGGTCTATGCGCACGACCGCACCGTTGTCGGCCTGGAACAGCCCTGTCTTCGTCTGCAGCAGGCCAGAGCACTGTATGGTCATGACGCCCGTGTTGCTGGCGGAGATGCAATCGCCTGCCGCTCCGCGCAGCGTGAGCGTATCGTGCAGCCGAACGGCCCCCTGCACGTCCAGGCCGCCTCGTAGGTCGGGGTTGCGGGTGTCGCGCATGCGCACGAACTGCTGAAAGAGCGTGGTATCCAGGCTCGCCAACGCGCCTACCGTGCCGGCCGCGGCGCCGAGCGGATTGGCAACAGTAAAGGTGGCGCCCCGCACCACGGAGGGCTGCCGGCTATATGCCGCGCCGCCGAACCCTCCGCTCGCCATGACGACCTGTGCCAATAGCTGGTCGTTTGCCTCGGCGGCGCCCGGCGGCCTGAGCGGAGTCGTCGTATGGACCAGGGCATCCATCCGGCAGCCCGCGCCCGGGCATGCCCCGCTGCGCTCGATGCGAATGGCAACGTCTTGGTTGAACGGCGTGCGGTCCGGGAACGAGGCCTGCAACATGCCAGCGGCCCGCAGTTCGCTCAGGGTGGGGGCCAACGGCGCCGCCACGCCAGGAATGTCCTGCCCGCTTGCCAGGGCGTCGTAATGCTGGACGAGATAACCATCCAGCGCACCCTTGACGGCGAGCAGATACGTCCCGGTGGCGTGCGCCGCGGCATCGTCGACTTCCTGCATCAGGCGGCCGGCCGCGAGCACCGCCAGCACCATGGCTATGCTCGCGGCCACGGCCACTTCGACCAGCGTCACCCCCCGCTGTCGCGCGGACGCGGCACGACGACGTGTTCCGGCCAGCCTCTCCATCCCCTGCCTCAGCGCGCGGTAAACGAAAACGTATTCGTGTCGCCGCTCGTGCAGGCTCCGTCCGCGCCCACCGCGTCGTAGACGCCCGCGGCGTTGCCTGTCCCGGGCTGCTTGACCGCACTGCCGTTGATCACGATGCGCTCTGAGACGCGCTGCATGACGGCGGCCAGCCCGGGGCACGCGGCCTCGTTGACTTTGTCCAGCGTCAGCTCGAAAGCATCCCCCGCGCTGGTCATCGTGCCGGCAGCCAAGACAATGCGGCCGTCGCTGGCGCCCAATCCGTGGCGCACGATGGCCGCTGCCCCCGCACCGCTGACGGTGACGACGCTGCTGCCGCGCAACGCGTTGGCCAGCTGCACGATCCCGATGCCTGCGTAGGGCGTCGTCCCCAATCCCTGGCTCGACGCTTTGGTCCGGGCGATGAAGCGCTGCAACTCCTGCGCCACGGCCGGTACCTTGTTCTCGATGATGTACCCGTTGATGGCCGGAATGCCCACGATCGCAGCGATCAACACGATGGCTGCGACGATGGCGACTTCCACCAAGGTGAAACCTTTCTGGCGATGCAGGGAGACTCGGAAAAAGCGACGCATTGGATACCTCATCGGCTGGAGTAATAATTCGTCAGGGACGTCCGCATTTCCTGGACGACGCCCATGTGCCAGAAAACGATGGACAGCGCCGTTCCTACGGACGCCAAGAGCAGGATCCAGCGCGCCGCGGCGGCCTTGCGCGCCACCTGCCGCAAAGACCGCTCCACGAGCCGCTGCCTCGTCTGTTGCAAGGCGGTGTCCATGCCTCGCGCCGCGATGAGGTCGGTCAGGAACCATAGGGTTTCGGCGTCGACGATGCCGGTATCGAAGGTCGAACTACCGACCCGCCCATCGTCGATGTTGGCGATCATCCGTTCCAGGTGCCATCGGCGCCACGGCGTCGCGCCTTCTACCTGCAGTTCGAGCGCTTCGCGCAATGCCGTGCTCACGTTGCCGCGCCGCTTGACCATCGTCGCAAGCGATGCCAGGAAACCGATGCCCTGGAGATCCCGATACAAGCGCCACACGAACCATCGATCCAACACGTGCCGGAGGCGTCCCGTCAGATTCGGCAACGACCATGCCACGAAATAGATCGCAAGGCCCAGGCACACGACGAAAGCAAATAAATGTGCCTGCACGAACTCGGCGAATGCATACAGCTTGCGCGTCAACCCTCCAACGAACTCGGCGGGGAGCATGCCAAATGCGCGCTTCAGGCGCGGCACGGTGAACAATGGCACCGCTACTATCATCCCGAAGGTGACCAACACTGCGGCGAAGGCCACGGACAGCGTGCTCACGAGCGTCCTCCTGGTTTCCTCGACCAGGCGCGTCAACGCTGCCACATCGCGCAAAGTCTGTTCGAGCGCGCCGCCCCCGCCCCGTTGGGCCATCCGGATCAAGACGAGCTCATCAGTGGGCAAGGTGGACCGGAAGGTCTCGTACAGGTCGCCCCCACCCTCCTGGTAGCGTGCGGCCCAATGGCCGGAAAGCACGCCGCGCGGGTGACGCCCATAACGCCTGGCGTCGTCGAGGAATATGTCCCGCAGCGTCTTGCGGCCGCTGCTGGCTTCCATGATGTCGGCAAGGTAGTCGTAGTAATCCGCCCGCATGGGACGAAAGCATCGTGCGGCCACGCTCACGCGCAACCCTTCGAGCGAGGGCATCATGATGCGGCCCCCCGTCCTGAGTCTCGCCGGCGCGAGAGCAGCGCGGGCACCCGGCCCGACGCCAGCCGGCGCCTTCGCATCGGGCGCCTCGCCGCCGCGCCGGCATGTTTCGCCCGCATCTGCACCGTCTCGAAACTGACGAATCTCGGCTCGATGTCGCGCGGATCTATCCAACCCTGGGATGCCTTGTAGATGGCGCACTCCATGGCTGTCTTGCCCGTCATGTCGGGGTGGTCGAACGCCGTGCGTCGCCGATACCGGAAGTAATCCCGCAAGGCAAGCGCATCGGCATCGCGTACGAGACGCAGAAAGTCGTCATCGACGGCCGGATCGATCATCTCGGCCGCCACCGTGCGGCCGGCATATCCTTGCAGCTCGGCGAGCCCGGCTTCCCTGCACGATGCGCAACCCGCAGGGTTGCGCACCTTCAGGCGGCCAATATCGAGCCCGTACAGTTCCTGCAGGCGACCGGCATAGGCCCTCCACTCGTCCGGCGATCCGTCCTCCCCGCCTCTTCGTTCGAACAGGGAAGACAGGGGCAGCGCGCAGCGCGGACACAAAGTGGGTAGCAAAGTCTGGTAAATGAGCAGCTTCAGGATGCCCGGCGTGGACAGCAAACGGCGAGACACCCCGATGAATTCGGAAGCCAATCTGTCCGGGATCAGGGCCGCACTGCCGGCATGCGTCGTCGTGTAGAGATTGCTGCCCGAACTGGCAAGATCCATGAAGGCCCTGCCGGTAGAGCGATCGCGTATTTCGCCGATCAGCAAGTCGTTCATGGCCGACCGCTTGATCGTCTTGAGCTTGGCATCGAATTCGTTCGACACGGTACCGTCGAGCGAGCGGCTCACGCTGTTCTGCAGTGCGTTCGGGATCAGGTACTCCACGGGATCCTCGAGCGTGATGACCTTGCGGGTGGGCGGGATGGCCGCCATCATCGAAGCAATCGTGGTCGATTTCCCCGATCCCACCACGCCCGCCAGCACGATGGCCCCGCCCTCCGCCTTCAGGGCACGCTCCATGGTCTGGATTTGCGAGGGCAGATACCCCAGCTGCGCGAAGTCCCTGGGCTGCTCGGTCATGTCCATGCGCAGCAGGCGCATCGTGACCGACGCGCCCGCGTCGGTAGCCAGCGACGCCCAACGCAGCATGTACGCCCCGCCCTCCACCTCATGCAGAATGCTGCCCTGCTGCTCTGTCATGGGATCGAACACGGCGCCGTTTCCGCCCTGTATGTCCATGTACGCCACGGCAAGGATTTCCATCAGGGTCGAGGTATGCATGCCGCGGAACCTCTCGGGCATCACGTAGCGGCCGCCAACCGTATACCGGATCTCGGATTCAGGGTGGGCCATCCTGACGTTGAAATGGATGTCGCTCGCGCCGTGACGGACGCCCCATGCCACGATGTCGTGGAACGCTGCAGCCATGGAGCTCTTGACCGGGTCCATCAGGACCCTGCGGCGGGAACGCAGGGTCTCGCCCGTAATCTGGCCGCGCACGATGGACAGCAATAGCGTGGCATGCACGACCACCCGCGCAGGGCGTGCCAACGTACGCCCGCGCGCCCGCACCATGCGCTCGAACTCCTCGATCTGCTCGCTGCGGACGTAGTCATCCACGGTGAATAGGGCAATCTCGCCAGTGTCCAACTCGACGGGGCAAAATTTGTTGAGCAGGCTGCCTAGGTCGAATTCGGTGCGCAATGCCCGCTTGAATGCAGGGGTCATGCGTGCAAGCTGATCCCGGTTGTCGATCCGGGCGAAAGGCGCCGAGAGGGCGTCGATTTCGCCGGCAAACGCCCCGTTTGCCGGCGTGGGCGAGTGCTTGATCGTACGCAGTCGCGTACGGGTAGCGGATATCAACATGAAGCCTCCTGTGGGCGATGGCCGCTGGCGTCACGGGCGGACGGCGGGAGGAAGTGCAAGCATGGGGAGCATGGGCGGCGGAGCCTGGGCCGGTGTCGGAACAGGCGGGGCGAGGCCCGGCGGACTGGGCAGCGATGCCGACGGGTCGAAGCACGCCGACCTCTGCACCGCGCCCTTGCGCAGGTATATGCACCCTTCTTCGATGCGGTGCAGCCGGTAGTCCGAGGAGGCGGACGTCGCACCGAAAGGCAAGTCGCGCCCCTGGCGATATACCTTGGGTTCACCGTTGACCAGGACCACCGCGGTCAGCGCACCGCGCAAGCCGTAAACGGCTGAAAGGACGAGCTTATCCGGGCGGCGCGCGACCTTGGGGGGCTGCGCGCCCTCCCCGCCGGCCCCCCGCCGCGCGCGTTCGGCCGCCAACGCGCGCTCGGTATCGAGCCTGAGCATTTCGCGAACCTTGTCGAGATCCGCATCGCTCGCCCATGCAAGCGGTCCATAGGCGGCCGCAGACGCAAACGCGGCCAACGCCCATGCGATCCTCCTATTCATGCGCATAGAGCACTCCAGAAATACCGGCCATGAGCTGGCTGCGGTTCAATGCAGGTTCGACGGAAGGGTCCACGGATAGCGCGACGGATCGCCATTCGACCTGGCCTGCCAACGTACCGGGCAGCAAGAACATCGAACGTAGCGGCCCTTCGAGTGTCACCGTCCGCTCGACGAGGGCCGGTAACGACGGAGGAACGGGAAGCGGCACGCCGCGCTCGTCGCGCGGAGCGTCGACGCGCACTGGCGCCGCCTCTCCCAATGAGGCGGCGCTCAGGAGCGGCAGCAAGCGCTGCAGCGACGATATGGTTTCACTCTCGTGTTCGGCGCTCGTCTTGAGACGGGAAACATCCAAGGGACGGCCAGTGACAGAAACATCGAAGCGGGCAACCACGCCATCCATGGGTTGCCATGCCTCGCTCCACCCCTTAGGGCGGGAAGCCAGGAAACTGGCGTTGGTGGCGAGCCGGTGGATGCGGCCGTATTTCGCCCAGCAGGACCAACCGCGGACCGCGTCACGCTTGCATTGCGCCGAAGCGAGCCGCCAGCCGCCGATTTCCACGGGCAGGTCGACCAGCCGGTCGAACAAAGCGCCCCAGTCATGCTCCGCATCGACGCGGACGCGGCTGCGGAAAGCCTCCCATGCCTGCGACCACGCAGCCTCGGGATCGACGGCCAGCGGTTCGAGCGCGCGACCGGAGCGGCTTGCGTGCCAATCCCAGACGGCCCTCAGTAAAAACGCTGCTGCACAACCGATTACCGCCACCGCGACGGGACGAGGAATCCCCGGCAGCGCCCAACCGCAGGACCGAAGGCGGCACTCAGCCGAGGACTCGCTCATCAGTGCAGCGAATGGCATGGCGGGGCTGTCCAAGTCCAGCGCTTCCAGCACGGTCAGCGCATCGCCGTGACGCGCCGCGAGCTCGTCGATCGCCGCCAGCGCTTGTTCTGCCGTTGCATAGATGCGGTCGGAGTTCGTGAGCACCTTGCCGGACTGGGCAGCGACGACCCACACTCTTCCGTCGGGCAAGGCCGCCCGCAGCGCGACCACCCCATGCGGATGCTCCGCGGCAAAGGCCAACGCGCCGCTATGGAACAGCTCGGCTTCCTTGCGGTCGGCCCGCCCCAGCTTGACCACGCCTACGGCCTCTGAGTGCGAAGCATGCGCATAATGCGAGGCCTTGGTTTGCTTCGCCTTCTGTCTGGCGCGAAGGTCGAGCCGGCTACCGAGGATGGTATGCCAGCGCATGCCAAGCACCAGCACGCGATCATCGTTGCTGAACCGAAGCAATACGTAGTCGTTCATGCTCCGGCCCTCAGAATCCTTCTTCGACCTGGGCCGTGATCAGCACCACGGTATGGCGCCGTTCGCGCGCGGTTTTTCCCGACCCTCCCAGGACCAGGGGCGCGCCTTCGTCGAGCCTGCGCTTGTCGTATTGGTCCTGCGAGCGCTCGAAGCCGGAAATGAGCACGGGCTGCCCCGGCCGCAACTCCACCTGCTGCACCGTGCCCATGCCGTCGATGGTTTTCTGCTGCAGTTGGACCTGATTGCCGTTAGCGCCGAAGGTGAGCGTCTTGAGCGGTTGCGCCACGGTATTGTCATACGCGATGGTGAGCAGGATCTGGCCATCCTCCTGCGCATCCGGAATGACGGTGAGGAAAGAGCCGACCGTTTCTTCTTTCTGCGTGACCGAAGGCGCCGTAGAGGTGCCCGCTGAGGAAGCCACCGTCGTGACCTGGACCTGGTCGATATAGGTGAAGGTCGTGCGCACGGCGTGGGTAACGGGCCGTCGGTTCAGGGTCTGCAGCGGTACGGTAGTCCGCCGGGTAATGGTGGCCACCTCGCTCAACGCTTTCAGAACGAGCGCCGTGCCGTCCCAGCGTCCTCCCGTGATCGAGACGCCCAGTCCGGTTCCGGCGACGTCCGAAACGAGAGACTCAGGGCTCCCGCCCTGCAGGGCGTCGCGCGTGCGCCGGTAGACGAGGCTCCAATCGATTCCATGTTCGCTTTGGTTCTTGGCCACCAGCTCGATCTCTTCGAACATCAGGCGCACGCGCCTCGTCAGCGCCTTGTTCTCGCGCTCCAGGAATGCCGCAACCCGATCGAGCGCATCGGGGGTGTCGGTCACGACGATGAGCCCCGATGCATCACCATTGGCTGCGATGACGCCCGCGCGAGTCATGAAAGGCTCGAGCTTGCTCTTGATGGATGCGAGCGCGTCGCTGCCCCCCGCCTCGATGCGCGTGGATGAAGCGCTCTCGAAGGCACCGGCTCCTCCGCCACCAGTGCGGCCCAGGGTGGCGGCAGCCGTGGCCTTGAGCGTGAGAGCCCGGACGTTGAACACCCGGGTTTCGGTACGGTAAAAGACAATGGCGCCGGCCTCGTATTTCCAATAAACCCCAAGCCGGTTGGCCGCTAGGTCGAGCAGGCGCGGCAAGGGATGCAGGCCGGAAGGCAGTGTGAGCCGGGAGTCTGCCGGAAGCGTTGCGGCGCCGGCTGCGGGAGTGCTCAGCCGAGGCAGAAAAGCTTCGTACGGCAAGAGCGCCTCGGGCTGGACGCGGACCTGTATGCCGGTGGCAAGCGTCACCTGCTCGCCCAAGGTCTGCAAGTCCACTTTTCCGCCGGGAAACATGATGGCCGTCTCGACCGATGCGCGCAGCGGCTCGGGCAATGCAACGTCCCGGGCCAGAGGCTGGGGCTTTCCGGCCAGCCACGGGCGCGCGACGTCTTGTGCAAGTAGCTTGCGGCGCGTATCCACCACCGCATGCTGGAAACCTACCTGGGCGCCAGCTATGCTCTCCGCCGCGCGGGCAGTGGCATCGTCGATCTTGCGCATGGCTTCGATTTGCGCACAGCCGCACAGCGCGGCAGCCGCCATCATGCCGGCCCTCCCTAGCGAACGCGCGAAAAACGATGGCTTCATGGCCTACCCCTAGCGCGCCGCCGCAGGCGCCGTCCGGTCGCAGGATTCTGCGTAGGGAATGACGCGCAGCACCCGATTGGAGTAAAAGCACGGCTGCAGCGGACGCCACGACAACTCGGTCGAGGCCAGCAATTCGCGCACCGCCGACTTGAAATCGGTGCCCAGCCGGGCGGCCCCCACCAACGGAATATCGACGTCGACCGCCCAGTGCTCGTCCTGGAACGTCCAGCCCGCCGCTTTGGCCCAGCGGGCCAGCGCCTGGCGCATGGTACGGTCCGCCGGCGTGGCCTCGTACAGCGAAGGCGGCTGCACGGCCGCCGGCCTGGAACGCGCATCGCCCGCGACGTCCGCATCCGCGGCAACACGGGCGCGGCCTGCCGCCCCGGGAACCGGCGTCCGCTCGGAAAGTCCGGGTGGTACCTCCGCGTCGAAACCTCCCCCTTCGCTGCGCGGCGCCCGCCCCTCGTAGCGGACGCGTGCGAACACGTCGCCTATGCGCAATGTGAAGTCCCGCGCCGTGCCCGACACCACCGCATAGCCGCCCTGCCACGCCACGGCCGCCAAGCGGGCCTCGTGCGGGGCACCCGTGAATATCGCAGGTGGCAGCTGGCCCACCCGGAACTGCATGTAGGTCCGCTGCCCATCGTCGAAAACCTGCACCGGCGCGACCCGCCTGTCTCCCTCGACGCGGTAGGTGAAGTCATACTGGCTGCGGGCGGCCGCCCCGTGCGTGGCTTGCCCGGCCCGCTGCGCCAATGCGACGCCCGAGGCCAAGGCGAGAAAGACGGACACGACGACTCGACACGGATGCATAATGAACCCCCGGCAAAGCGTCGCGGACGGCGCCGCGACCAGGGCTGCATCGTGCCGCATGCGGCAAGGCGCGAGTAGCGTGTGAACTACGTACGTAAGGCCGCATTTGTCCTGCCCCAGCCAAGCTACCGAATCCCATGCGCATCCGAGTCCTGTCCGACCTCCATCACGAACACTTCGGCGGAAACCGCCCCCTTCCCAACGTCGATGCGGACGTGGTCGTCCTCGCCGGCGACATCCATAGCCACGAGCTGGGCATCGAATGGGCGGCGCACGCCTTCGGCAAGACGCCGGTGGTCTACGTCCCTGGCAATCACGAGTTCTACTCGGCCCACATGGGCAAGCTCGAGCGCAAGATGCGCGAAACGGCCCGCCGCCATGGCATACATTTCTTGGTCAACGAAGCGGTGGAATTCGAAGGCGTGCGCTTTCTCGGCACGACGCTCTGGGCCGACTTCGCGCTGTACGGCTCGCCGGCCGACGAGCTGGCCCAGGCCATGGCCGTACGCCTGATGCCGGATTTCAGCTGCATCGACACAGACGCCGGCCGGTTCACGCCCGACGCCTGCATCGCCCTGCACCAGGTGGCACGCAACTGGCTCGCGGAGCAACTAGACGCCCCTTACTCAGGCCGCACCGTGGTCGTCACCCACCATGCGCCAAGCGAGCGATCGGTACCAGAACAATACAAAGGCAACCAACTATCGCCGGCGTTCTCGTCCAGGCTCGACGATTTGGTAGCCAAGGCAGATCTTTGGATACATGGCCACACGCATACCTGTTTCGATTACCACATCGGCAAGGCGCGCGTGGTCGCCAACCCGGGCGGCTACCCGGGCGAGAACGCGGACTTCGATCCTGAGCTGGTGGTGACGGTCTGAACGCGCGTCAATACAGGTCGACGCCGACGATGTCGTAACGATCCGTACATATCGCGTCGACCCCCCAGGAAAACAGCTCCCTCGCCCGGTCTGGGTCGTTGACCGTGTAGCACATGAGGCCATAGCCGGCCTCTTTGATGCAGCGGGCGAGTGCCGCATCGAGCATATCGTGGCGGCAGTGCAGCGATACGCATCCCAGGGCTTGCAGTCGCGCCAACCAATCGGCAGGAACGCCTTCCACCAACAGGCCGCGCGGGACGTCCGGCGCGGCGTTGCGCGCCGCTGCCAGGGCTTTGGCGGAAAACGATGAGAACAGCGGCAGCCGGGCGGGATCTGAAGTGTCGGCGAAAAGCTCCCGCACCATCTGCCCGACCACCTGGCCGGTATCGACGTCATGTCCCGCGCGAGGCTTGATCTCGATGTTCATCCAGACATCGTGCTCCCGCAGCCACTGCACCACGTCTTCCATGCGCGGCACGGGCTCACCTTCGAACCGCGGATGGAACCACGCGCCGGCGTCCATGCGCGACAACTCTTCAGAGTCGAGGGCGCCGACGTCGCCGTGGCCCGGGACGGTGCGCCCGAGCTGCGTGTCGTGCATGAGGATGGGCACGTCGTCGGCGGCAAGCATCACGTCGAACTCCACACCCCGGATTCCGCGCGCATGGGCTTCCCGCATGCCCGCCAGGGTGTTCTCGGGAGCCAGGACACCTCCGCCGCGATGGGCCAATATCCGGGGATACGGCCAGCGCGCTGCGGAAACGACGTTGGCCGAAACGCTCATTTTTTCGCGTTCATCACTGCCGCCGCCCGCGCCACGGCATCGTCCAGGCCTTGCTTGGGAGGCTTGATGCCATTCCAAACGGCATTGAGCTCGCTGTCGATGATGCTCACCACGCGGCCATAGTTGTTCAGGCGAAAGCCCCGGGTGAACTTGGCCGGGGGATTGGCCATCGCGCGCACCACGGCTTCGGCGCCGGGAATGTTCTTGTAGAACGACACGCTCGAGGCCCGGTAGGCAGCTTCGGTCAAGGGCAAGAAGCCGGTCTTCTGGTGCCACTCTGCAGCCACGACGGGCGTGGCGAGATAAGCGATGAAGGTCGCCAAGGCTTTTTGTTCTGCCGCGGAATGTCCACCCAACGCCCAAAACGCCGACCCTCCGACGAAGGGTGTGCTCGGTTGCGAGGCTTCTTCCTCGTAGTACGGCAGCGGCGCAACGCCGTACGAGAAATTGGCCTTGGCCTGCACCTGCGCCAAGGCGCTGCTGCCGCTGGTAAGCACGGCGCACTCGCCCGAAACGAAATGCGCATCCGCCTCGTCCCGGCCAGAGCGTACCGGGAACAGGTGGCTGCGCACCCAGCTCATCATGAGCGCCAGGTGCCGCACGTGCAGCAGGTCATTGGCAAGCAGATGCGCGCCGTTGGGGCCGTCCAGCCCGTTGTTGCGGGTGGCATAGGCCGTGTTGTGCATGGCGGAAAGGCTTTCCACGTGCACCCAGGTCTGCCAGCTAGTCGCATAGGGGCAGCTGACCCCGCTTTGCAAGAGGGCGAGCAAATGCCCTTGCATTTCCCGCCAGGTGCGCGGCGGGGCATCCGGGTTCAAGCCGGCACGCCGATAAAGATCGCGGTTGTACAGATAAATGGGAATGTCGGCCATCCACGGCAACGCCAGCAGCCTTCCCTTGGCATCGCGCATGGTGCTGGTGGTCTGCGGGAGGAACCAGCGCAGATCCTTGATGGGATATTTGGCCAGCAGTTCATGCATGGGCAGGATGGTGGCGTGCCGCGCGATGAACTCAGGCGAGCGATTGTCGGGCAGCTCGACCATGTGCGGCGCACGGCGGGCGCGGACGGCGGCAATGCCGTCCTCGATCAATGCTTCGGTCGATGGCTTATGCACGGCTTTGACGGTGAAGCCGTGCTGGCCGGCATTGAAACGCTCCACGAGGGACTCGAACTCCGCGGCCTGCGGCGGGTTCATGGTGTGCCATACTTGAAGCTCGATGGGGCCGGAAGGAGCGGCTGCCGCGCTTGCGGCGGCCCCGGCAGCCGCTGCGGCAGCGGCCCCCGCTGCCGCCTTCTTGGGCGCGGACGCTGGTTTCGCGGACACTGGTTTTTTCGCGGCCGCCTTGGTATTGCCCTGCTTGGCCGGTTGCGCCGCCGAGGCCCCCAGGCTGCTCAAGGCCAGAACGCTGGCGGCGAAAACCGATACCCACCATTTCGACCAGCGTTTGTTCGGCTGCATCAATCCCATCTCCTGAAACTTCTCAAACTTCACAGGGGTACACAAATTCACAAAAAGGGAAAATCGACCTCGGGCCGGCGGCCGCAGATGAGGTCGGCAAGCGCTTTCCCCGAACCACAGCCCATGGTCCACCCCAACGTGCCATGGCCGGTGTTCAGATAAAGATTGGGCAGGCGCGTGCGTCCTATGAGCGGCACATTCGACGGCGTGGCCGGGCGCAGGCCAGACCAATACGAAACGTTCTCCAGGTCCACGGCCCCGGGGAAGAGTTCCCGGGTCAAGGACGTCAACGCCTCGCACCTCGCGGTGTTCAGAGCCCGCGAGTACCCGCTGAGTTCCGCGGTGCCCGCGACCCTCAGTTTGTCGCCCAGCCGCGAAAATACCACTTTATTCGCGCTGTCCGTCAGGCTGACGGT
>NZ_JADGHH010000205.1 GCF_019689535.1 Pigmentiphaga sp. | reverse complement strand
TGTTTATGAGACAGCCATAATGCCCTCGTCGCTCCTGGAGGCGGGGGAAAAGCGACCAGACAGCCTGCTTGTTCCATGGTCCCGGGCGGGCCACGACGTCTAGGTTCTCCTCGACCGTCAAGGAGCGGAAGACCGCCCGCTCCTGCGGGACCCAGCCCATGCCCAAGCGCGCGCGTTGTACCGCATCGAGGCCGCGCAGGCTTTTTCCCAGCCAGCGTATGTCGCCGCCCGTCTGGCGGGCGGCGCCCAGCAAGGTCCGCAGCAACGTCGTCTTGCCCACGCCGTTGCGTCCAAGCACGGCGAGGCTCGAACCCTGTTCAATGGCCAGGTCGATCTGCTCCAGAATGGTCGCGTCGCCATAGCCTGCGGTCACGGACTCCATGACAAGCAGCTCAGACATGGCCACTCCCCAAATACGTGGCGCGAACACGAGGGTCGTTGGCGATCTCCTCTGGAGTGCCTTCCGCCAGCAAGGCGCCTTCGGCGAGGACGGAGATGCGCTTGGCGAAGCGGAACACCAGTTTCATATCGTGCTCGATCAGGAGAATCGCCAGCGTTTCGGGCAACTCGTCCAAGGCGTTGAACAACCGGCGGCTTTCCGCCGCGGGTACGCCTGCCGCGGGTTCGTCGAGCAGCAGCACCTTGGGACGGCAGGCCAAGGCCAGTGCAATCTCGAGCAGGCGTTGGTGGCCGTAGGCCATGTGCCGCGTCACGGCATGCGCCTGGTCTAGCAAGCCGACCTGCTCGAGAATGGAGGCAGCCTCATCCACCGCCTCCGCATGAACGCGCCGGGCGTTGACGAACGACAGCGCACGCCCCTGCGCCTGGCACAGCGCCAAAGCCACCGCATCCAGCGGCGTCAGCTCGGAAAACAGCGAGTTGACCTGGAAGGTGCGCACCAGGCCCCGCCGCACCCGTTCGTGGACGGGCAGGCCATTGATGCGCTCGCCCTCCAGGTAGATCTCTCCAGAATCTTCGCGCAACAACCCGGCAAGGAGGTTGACCAGGGTGCTCTTCCCTGCCCCGTTGGGACCAATGAGTGCATGACGCGCCCCACGCCCCAGGCTCAGCGACACGTTGCGGGTCACCGCCAGCGCACCAAAACTGCGGCACAAGCCGCGCGTCTCGAGCATCATGGCCGGCCCCTGCGCACCTGCGCCAACGCCCGGCGATACCCGACACGCAGCAGCTCCACCACGCCGCCACGCACGAACAGCACGACGAGCACCAGCACCAACCCTAGCCAGAATTGCCAATACTCCGGGTTCAACCCCGACAACGCGTCCTGGGCGACGACAAAGCCGCCCGCCCCCACCAACCCTCCGTACAACTGGCCCAGGCCGCCGATGATGAGCATGGTGGCGACATCGGCGCTTCTCTGGAATGACAGCACGTCGAGCGCGACGTATTGGTTGGTCTGGGCAAGCAGGGCACCGGCAGTGCCCGCCATCATCGCCGACAGCACGTAGATGCGGCTGAGCGCGGCCGCAGTGTCCAGCCCGATGGCCCGGGCACGTATCGGGTTGAGGCGCACCGCGTGCAGGCTGAGGCCGAAAGGCTGGCGCACGAGATGGCGCGCCAGCAGGAACCAGGCAAATAGCACGACGGCGCAATAGACGTACCCCACCCTCCCCGCCATGTCGAACTCGAATACGCCAAACAGCGGGGCGATTTCGATGTCCAACATGCCGTCGAGCCCGCCCGTCCACTCCGAAGCCTTGTTGGCGAGCTCGAACAGCAGCATTCCCAGCCCCAGGGTGACCATGAGCCGGCTCAAATCATGGCCCCGGCAGACGAGCCGGGCCGTCGCCACCGCGACCACGGCCGCCGCCAGTCCGCCAAGGAGCAGGCCGGTAAACGGTTCGCTCCATCCTTGCTGGCCCAGCTTGCCCGCGGCGTAGGCCCCGATGCCGAAAAAGGCGGCATGCCCCAGCGTCACGATTCCCGCGTAGCCCATGACCAGGTCCAGGGAGAGCGCGAACAGCGCCGCAATGAGAATCTGCGTGCCCAGGACGAGATTGTCGGGAAAGACGAACCATGCGGCCGCAACGGCTATCCAGAAACATGCCTCGGCCCAGTGCCAGCGCCGCTGGGTGCGGAGGTACGCCTCGCCGAACCGATCCATGATCAATGCCCTCCCCGGGCGGCACGAAGCCCCATGGGCCGAAACGTCAATACCGCGATCATGACGAGGTAAATGATGAACGCACCGGCCCAGGGGATGTAATACGCTCCCGCGATCATCGTAATGCCGATCAACATCGACGCCAGGAAAGTGCCGGTAATAGAGCCTGCCCCGCCCAGCACGACCACCAGCAGCGCCAACACCAGGTATTTCAACCCGAAGCCTGGGTCCAATCCCATGGCCTGCACGCTCAAGGCGCCACCCAAGGCAGATAGCGCCGAGCCGAGCGCAAACGTGCCCATGAATACGCGATCGACCGGAATCCCCAAGCTGCGCGCGACCTCCTGGTTATCGACAGACGCCCGCACCATGGCGCCGAAGCGGGTACGCTCCATCCCGACCACCAACAGCCCCAGGATGGCCAACCCGAGCAGCAACAAGAACAACCGATAGCGCGATACGCCTACGGGCCCGAGCGACAGCCTGCCATTGAGCCAATCAGGGATCTGCACGGAAAGCAGCCCCGGCCCCCAGAGATAAGTGACCGCAGCCCCCAGCATGAATAGCGTGCCGACGGTCAACAGCACTTGCGCCAGGGGCGGAGCGCCATACACGAAGCGGAACAGGCCGCGTTCCAGGATGACGCCGATCACGCCCACCGCCACGACGGCCGTTCCAAGCGCGGCCAGGAACGACAGGCCGAGCTGCTCCATGGCGGTCACCATCACATAGCCGCCCAGCATGGCGATGGCCATGTGCGCCAGGTTCACGAACCCCATCAGCCCCAGCGTGATGGATAACCCGACCGACATCATGAAGAGCAGTGCCCCATAGGCAAGCCCATCCATGAGCACCACTAGCGCCTGGACCAGCATTGCGTCACTGTCCGTCCGCGCGCAGGCCGAGCCATCCGGCCACGATGCGCCCGAGCACGGCATCCGGCGATTCCAGTGCGGAAATCATCGTCATGTGGTTGCGGCCATCGACTTCGCGGTAGTCGATCTCTACGCGGCCCAGCAAATGGCGGGCATAGGCGCGCGATTGACCGATGAAGGCGTCGGGTTCGTCCGCGCCTACTGTGACCAACACCGGAGCATCGAGGGAGGGCACGTCGTGGCGCAGGGGACTGAGCTCGGCCGCGAGCCTCGCATCCAGGCGCATCCACGCATTGGCGGGCAGCGAAACCAGGGGCTCGAGATCGTACAAACCGCTTAGCAGCATGCATCCGGCAAGGCGACCGGCCGCGGCCGCCTGCAACTGCGGTTCGAGCAGCGCATGCGCGACCAGGTGGGCCCCCGCGCTATTCCCCGACAGGACGATAGGTCCGTCCATCCCGCCGAATGGCGCATCGCCACGCATCATCGCGAGCATGGCCCCGCGGGTGAGCCGGCAGATCTCCGGCAGAGGGGTCTCCGGTGCGACCGGATACCCGAGGTTCACCCACTGCACGCCTTCTGCCACCCAGGCAGGCGCCAGAAACGCCCGGTTGGGGCGCCCTGCGCCCTTCCAGTAACCACCGTGCACAAAGACCACCGTGCCACGGACGGTGCCGTGCCCCGGGCGAAACACGTCCGCGACGGCCAAGGAGTGGTCTGCATAGGAAACGGTCCGCGCCTGCAGCCCCGCTGCCTGCCTCGCCGCAGCGCTGCGCTCGGCGAAGGCTTGGAGATGCTGCTCTCCATTAGGCGTGCGCGCATCGATGTCGTAGCCGTCGGGATCCTCGTTCAGCCCGATGACGGGCAGTGAGGCCCAGGCCGGGGAGTGTGCTCGATCGATGTTGCTCATAGCTCGGTCGCCACGTTTTCGAACGTTTCGAACTCGACGTTCTGCAGCTTGCCGCCGACCCGCTCAACGCGACGGATATAGATGTTCTGGACAACATCCCGGTTGTCGTCGATGCGGATCGGCCCGCGCGGACTCTGCGCCTGGTAGCCCTTGAGCACCTTCAGGACTGGTTCCGCATCGATCTTTCCCTTCAGCTCCCGGATGACGTGGTAAATGGCGGCCATGCCGTCCCAAGCGCCGGTGGCGTACCAGTTGGGCCGCGCGTCAGCGCCGTAGGCCTTTTGCCAGGCCGCCACATAGGCGCGGTTCTCGGGGCTGTCGTGCGCCATCGAGTAGTGCATGCTCGTGACCAGGCCCAACGCCTCGTCGCCGAAGGTGTCCAGCACGATTTCATCGGTCAGCTCGCCGGTAGACAACACCTTCATGCGCTTGTCCAGTCCGCGCTCCCTGAATGCCTTCAGGAACTGCAACCCTTGGTCTCCGGACGGGCTCATGAACAAGATCGCGTCGGGCTGGGCATCGGCAGCCCGCTGCAGGTATGGCGCGTACTCGACGTTGCTGATCGGCGTCTTGACCGATCCGACGATTTTCCCGCCGGCTGCCGTAAAGGCAGCGGAAAAGTATTTTTCCGTGTCGATGCCCGGCGCATAGTCTGGCACCATGACGTAGACGCTCTTGATGCCATTGCGGGCGGCCCAGGCCGCGAGCGGCTTGGTGACCTGCGGCTGGCTGAGCGAGAAACGGACGATATAGGGCGAGCGAGTAGGCACGAAGGCCGTGGCCGCTGCGTTCATGATGATCATCGGCGTTTCCGTCTTGGTCGCCACCGGGGCTGCAGCGAGCGCATTCGGCGTCAGGCCGAAGCCCGCCAGAAACTGCACGCGGTCACGCGTCACCAATTCCTGCGCGGCACGACGCGAAATTTCCGGGTTGGCGCCGGTCGTGTCGCGATAAATCACCTCCACCTTGTGCCCCGCGACGGTGTCCCCGTGCTCCTTCATGAAAAGCTCGATCGCGCGACGCGACTGCTGCCCATAGATAGAAAACACGCCCGAGAACTCGCCGATTACGCCTACCCGGACCACCTTTTCCTGGCCAATCGCGTGGCCATGCATCCCCCAGAGCAGCACGCCGGTGCACAGCGCGGTCCATGCGTGGCGTAGTCCTGCCGAAAACCGCGGTTTCATCATGATTGCCTCGCCCCTTTCGATTGACGTAACGGAGATAAGCGATGCGCAGCGGCCAACTTGGTCCGGCAGCCGTCCTAAAGCAGGTCGTCGAGTAACTCGCGTGCCGTGACGACGTCCCCGAAGCTCTGGAACACCGTCGTCAGGCCGTTCAGATGATCCTCGGGGTAGCGCGCCGCATTCAGGTCGCTCACCATCGCGACCTGGTAACCCAACATCATGGCGTCCCGCGCCGAGGTCTCACAGCAGAAATTGGTCACGACGCCGCCTATGGCGACGTGGCGGATGCCCCGCTCCTGGAGCTGCTCGTGCAGGTCGCAGTAGCCGGGCAGGAAAGCGCTGAAGCGCGACTTGCTGGCGCGGATGTCCTCCGGTCGCACGTCGAGTTCGGGATGCAGCGCATGCCCCGGCGCTCCCTCGCTGAGCTGGTCACGGTGGCGCGCGCCGCCTTCGGGCTTGAAGAAATAGTCGTGATAGAGCGGCCAGGTACTGACGCCGTCCTTGCCGACGGTCATGCTGACCCAGGCCACGACGCCCCCCCGTTCGCGAACGGCTTGGGCCGTTTCATTGACGGCTGGAATGATGCGCAGCGCAGGCTCCAGGTCCTGCACGTAGAAGCGCTGCATGTCGATGATGACCAGCGCCGTCCGGCCCGGGTCGAAGCGATCGAACACCTCGAGACGACCGCGCTTTTTCATCACCTGCTCGATGACATAAGCGGGCATGAATCGCTCGCAGCTCCGCGGCATGCCTTGCCTCCTCATCCGTTGCTTGGATGAGTCTAGGCAAACCTATGGGCGGCGAATAGCCGGGAATTCCTGATTCAGCGTTCGAAAAATCTTATGGCCGGCATGCCTGCCCCGCCCTGCACACATGC
>NZ_JADGHH010000204.1 GCF_019689535.1 Pigmentiphaga sp. | reverse complement strand
GCATCACCCAGCCCCATGACTCCTTTCGTCGACTTCCAGCGCGTATCGCTGGCCTATACCCCTGCCCAGGAGCGCTCCGGTGAATACGCCGTCGAGGACATCAGCCTCACTATCGGCCAGGGGGAATTCGTCGCCATCGTCGGCCCCTCCGGCTGCGGCAAATCCACCTTCATGAAACTGACGACGGGCCTGAAGGCGCCCACGCGAGGCACCGTCGTAGTCGGCGGACAACCTGTCAAAGGGCCGCTCAAGATCGTCGGCATGGCATTCCAGGCGCCCAATTTGCTGCCCTGGCGCACCACGCTGGACAACATCCTGCTACCCTTGGAAATCGTGGAGCCGTACCGCTCCAACTTCCGCGCCAAGCGCGCCGAGTACGAAGAACGGGCGCGCGCCCTACTCGCCACGGTGGGGCTCGACGGCTATGAGCACAAGTTCCCGTGGGAACTCTCCGGAGGCATGCAGCAGCGCGCCTCGCTGTGCCGCGCGCTGATCCACGAACCCCAGATGCTGATGCTCGACGAACCGTTCGGCGCCCTCGACGCCTTCACGCGCGAGGAGCTTTGGTGCGTGCTGCGCGACCTCTGGACCGCCCGCAAATTCAATGTCGTGCTCGTCACGCATGACTTGCGCGAAGCCGTGTTCCTGGCAGACACGGTATACGTGATGAGCAAGCGGCCCGGCCGCATCCTTGCCCGGCGCGAGATCGACCTGCCGAGGCCGCGAGAGCTCGAAACGACTTACACCGACGAATTCAATTCCCTGGTGCACGAGCTGCGCACCCGGATCGGACATTGAACCCCATGAACAAGTTTGCTGAACGCACCGCCCCGATCGCCTTGCTGCTTTTCGTCATCATCCTGTGGGAGATCATTTGCCGCGCATTCCAGGTCTCGGAATTCATTTTCCCGAGCCCGTCACAGATCCTGCAGGCAACGATCGACTACGCCCCGGTCATCGCCCAACACGCCTGGCGGACGTACTGGGTCACCATGGCTGGCTTCGGCATTTCCATCGTGGTCGGCGTGGTGCTGGGCTTCATCATTGGTAGTTCGCGTGTCGCGTACACGGCCTTCTATCCGCTCATGACCGCCTTCAACGCCCTGCCCAAGGCGGCCTTCGTGCCCGTGCTGGTCGTATGGTTCGGGATAGGCATCGGGCCGGCCGTGCTGACGGCGTTCCTGATCTCCTTCTTTCCCATCATGGTGAATATCGCCACCGGCCTCGCGACGCTCGAACCGGAACTGGAGGACGTGCTGCGGGTGCTGGGCGCCAAACGCCTGGACGTGCTGCTGAAGGTCGGCCTGCCGCGCTCCCTCCCTTATTTCTACGCTTCGCTCAAAGTCGCGATCACGCTGGCGTTCGTGGGTTCCACGGTTTCGGAAATGGCCGCCTCGAACGAGGGCATCGGCTACCTGCTCGTCTCCGCGGGCTCTGCGATGAAGATGCCGCTTGCCTTCGCGGGCCTGGTGGTGATCGGCATCATGGCCATGGCAATGTACGAGCTCTTCGCTTACATCGAGAAACGCACCACGGCATGGGCCCATCGTGGCACCCACGGGGCATAGCGCCGCACCGGGCGCTTGCGCGCCCGGAATGAGACTGCCTGTAAGTGTCGCTACATAATCCCCGGAAAACCTGGGAATCGCGACAGAGATTGCGTACTATTGGGCAACGTATCCTCCAGCCGCGATCACCAGGTGCCTTCTCCCCGCTCCGCGCCCATCACGAAGGTTACGGACTCGTGCGCTAGCGAGCCGATCCACATTCCGGGCAGCATCCAGCCGCACGGCTTTCTATTCGTGCTCGATCGAGCCAATGGCACCATCCTGCAAGCCAGCGAGTCGGTCCTGCGCCACCTTGGCATTCCCGCATCCGCGCTGCTCGGCGCCAAGCTGGCCGAACTAGTGCGCGACCCCGACGGCGAATTTCCTCAACGGCTGGAAGCGGCCACCCAAGCTGAACACGCTCCGTTTCACCTCGGTTCGCTCACATTCTTGAGCGGCTCCGGTGATTTCGACCTGGTGGTGCACCGCAGCGGCGAGGCGATTCTCGCGGAGTTCGAACCGGCGGCGCCTGCCTCGCAATTGGCCGGCCTGGGCGATTTCGTGGGCCGCGCGCAACAATGCGAGACGGTAGACGACCTTTGCGAACTCGCCGTCGAGGAAATCAAGAAGCTCACCGGGTATGGGCGAGTCGTCGCTTATGAGTTCAATAGCGAAGGGCACGGCCGGGTCAACGCGGAGCGCCACGACCCCGGGTACGTGTCCTTCCGGGGGCTGCACTTCCCGGCCAGCGACATACCGGAGCAAGCCCGTCGACTCTACCTCGTCAACCGCTTGCGCTGCATCCCGGACGCCCGATATGAGCCGTCCCCGCTGGTGCCGAGCGACAACCCCCTGACTGGAGCACCGACGGACCTAAGCTTCGCCGAGCTGCGCAGCATCTCGCCGTCTCATCTGCGCTACATGGAAGCCATGGGCACGATGGCCTCCATGTCGATATCGCTCGTGGTCCAAGGACGGCTGTGGGGCATGATCTCGTGCCACCATGCCCAGCCCCGCACGGTGCCGCTCGCCGTCCGGACCCAGACCAACCTGCTGGCGCAGATCGTGTCGCTGCAGATTGAAGCGCGGCGGGCACAAGGCGAAGCTGCGCGCCGTCATGAGCTGCAGCACCTGACGGGCATGCTGCTGTCCGCCATGGCCGAGCACGACAATGTCCCGGCCGGCCTCATCAGCGTGCCCCAGGCCCTGCTGGAATTCGCCCGGGCCGGGGGGGCCGCCGTGGTACACAGCGGCGAATGCCTGACCGTCGGCCAGACACCGGAGCGGGACGACATCCTGGCGCTGTGCGCCCGGCTCCCGGGCATGGCCAAGTCCGGACTGTTCCATACGCGCGACCTGCCCGCGGTCGCGCCCGAGTTCGCGTCCGTCCGCAAGCAGGCCTGCGGAGTGCTCGCCATTTCGATTTCCGAGCTGCATCCCAATTACGTCCTCTGGTTCAGGCCCGAGTGGATACGGAGCATCAACTGGGCCGGGCGCGGGCCCATACCGGACGCGGAAGCGGCAGCCAGGGCCACCGAACGCACCTTTCGTCCGTGGCCGCAGGAGATACGCGGACAGTCGCTTCCCTGGGAACCCTGGGAACTGGACAGCGCGGCAGAACTGCGCACTGCCATCACCGGCGTCGTACTGCGCAAGGCCGAAGAACTGGCAGGCCTGGCCGACGAGCTAGGCCGCACCAACCAGGAGCTAGAGGCGTTTTCGTACAGCGTTTCCCACGACCTGCGCGCGCCGCTGCGCCATATAGCCGGCTATGCGGAATTGCTCCAGGAGTACGAAGGTGCGCAATTGTCCGCGCGAGCCTCCCGCTACCTGGCCAACATCGGTGACTCCGCACGCTTTGCCGGGCGCCTGGTCGACGCGCTGCTCACCTTCTCCCAGATGGGCCGCTCGGCACTCAAGCCCACGCAAGTCAACCTGACGCAGACGATGGAACAGATCCGCAGGGAATTGGCCCCGGACCTACAGGGCCGCGAGGTGGACTGGGTGTCCCACGAACTGCCGGAGGTGTATGCGGATGCAGGCTACATCCACCTGGCGCTGCGCAACCTGTTGTCGAACGCCATCAAATACACGCGCGACCGGGAGCCGGCCGTCATCGAGGTCGGTGCCCATCCGCAGGGCGGTGGGCACGTCATCTACGTCCGGGACAACGGCGTCGGCTTCGACATGAAATATGCGGGCAAACTTTTCGGCGTATTCCAACGCCTGCACCGCATGGAAGATTTCGAAGGCACCGGCATCGGGCTCGCCAATGTCCGTCGCATCGTGGAACGGCACGGCGGTCGCGTCTGGGCCGAGGGCGTCCCGGACCGGGGCGCGACCTTTTACCTGTTCCTCCCCGGAGCCGACTCCGGCGCCGCCGCAGCACCGTCCGCAAGCCATAAGAACTCGCGAAGCTGATCATGATGCTCAAGCCTATCCTGCTGGTCGAAGATAACCCCCGGGACCTGGAACTGACCCTGATCGCCCTGGAAAAAAGCCAACTGGCCAACGACGTCGTCATCACCCGGGACGGCGCCGAAGCTCTGGACTATCTCACCCGGCGCGGCCCCTATCAGGAGCGTCCGGCGGGCAATCCGGCGGTCATTCTCCTCGACCTGAAACTGCCCAAGATGGATGGGCTGGAGCTGCTTAGGCTCATCCGGGCCAGTGCGGACCTGCGCAATGTGCCGGTGGTCATGCTGACTTCCTCCAACGAGGAAAGCGACCTGGTGCGTGCCTATGCCCTGGGCGTAAACGCCTACGTGGTCAAGCCCGTGGACTTCCCCGATTTCGTGCGCGCAATCAGCGATCTGGGCGTATTCTGGGCCGTGCTCAATGAACCGCCTCCGGGATCCTTGCGACGTGCCCGCAACCTGACACAGGAATAACGCCCGGAGCCTGCCGAAGTGAACTTGCCCGTCATGCGAGTGCTGCTGGCCGAAGACGATCCCCACGATGCGGAATTGACCCTAGAGCGGCTGGCCCGGGCCGGGCTGGACGTCGAAAGCGTCATCGTCAATAACGAGGCCGACTTCATCAAGGCCTTGGACAGCGGTGGCTTCGACCTCATCCTGTCCGACTTCCACATGCCCGGATTCTCCGGCAGCGAGGCGTTGCGCATTGCGCGCAGCCACCCCTCCGCGCTGCCGTTCATTTTCGTATCCGGCGTACTCGGGGAAGAGCATGCCGTGGACATGCTCAAGGAGGGAGCGACCGACTACGTGCTCAAGCAGCGCCTGGACCGGCTTCCCATCGTCGTACGCCGCGCCCTGGACGAAGCCCGGGAGCGCAAGTCCCGCCACGATGCCGAACGGCGCCTGCGCGAAAGCGAAACCTATTTTGGCCAGCTGATCGACGCGCTGCGGGACTACTCCGTCGCCACCCTGGCGCTGGACGGCACCATCGAAAGCTGGAACCGCGCCTCGGAGTGGTTGTTCGGGTATCCGGCCGAAGAAGTGATCGGACGGCCCGGCGACATGTTCAACCTCCCGCCGGAGCCGGGCCAAGCCCCAGAACGCCCCCTCGTCGAGCAGCTGGCGGAAATCAGCTCGGGGTCGAGCTTGGCCGAAGAACGTTGGCTGATGCGCAAGAACGGCGCCACCTTCTACGCTTCGGTCGTGACGACTGCCATCTTCGGCAACGGAGGCGCGGTGCGCGGCTACTCGCGCATCGTGCGCGACATGACCGACAGCCGCATCGCGGCTGACCTACTGCAAGCGGCAAAAGAACAGGCCGAAGCCGCCAATCGCGCCAAGGACCGCTTCCTGGCCGTGTTGTCGCATGAATTGCGCACGCCGCTCGGCCCCATCTACGCAGCGGCGCAAGCGCTGGACCTGCGCCAGGACCTCCCCCCCGAGTGCCGCCGCAGCATCGAACTGATCAAGCGCAACGTGGAGGTCGAAGCGCGGCTCATCGACGACCTGCTGGACATCTCCAAGATCGTCAACGACAAGCTGAGCCTGCACCTGGAACCCACGGACCTGGTCGCCATCCTCAACGGCATCGTCGAGATTTTCCGCGAGGAGGCCGCGGCGCGGCACATCGACCTGCGCTACACCCCCCTGCCCTATCCCGTCATCGTGCAGGCCGACCCGGCGCGGTTGCAGCAAATCATTTGGAACCTGCTCAAGAACGCCATCAAATTCACACCGCGGGCAGGCCGGATCAGCGTCACCATGTACCAGCCCGCGCCCGGCAAGATCGCCGTGGACGTCTCGGACACCGGCATCGGCATACCCCCGGACGCCCTCAAGCGGATTTTCGAGGCCTTCGAACAGGGCGATGAAGATTCTTCGCGGGCGCGCGGCGGGCTGGGACTGGGCCTGGCCATCGCCAGCTCGCTCGCACAACGCCACGGCGGCACGCTGAGCGTGCACAGCGAAGGACAGGGCAAGGGCTCGACATTCACCCTCACCCTGGACGACCCCTCCGGCAGCGTGCCGCAC
>NZ_JADGHH010000203.1 GCF_019689535.1 Pigmentiphaga sp. | reverse complement strand
GGTCGAAGTGAAAACCTACGCGGGTGTCGTCCACGGCTTCTACAACATGGGGGGCGCATTGCGCGCGGCGCGCCGCGCCCATCGCGATACGACGGATTACCTTCGTTCGGTATTCGGGACGGCGAACGTTACCTGACGCCATGCCGCCGGGGCCAGGCGGCGCGCCTGCTCGGCGTTCTCGAAACTGCGTTCGGACGCTTCGACCCGCCCATCCCGGGTCACCTGCAGCACGGTTTGCGCACGCGTGCCGTAATCAGGGGTCACGATGAAGGCTGCCGACAGCGCCCGTTCACGCTCGATGCTGATGCCGGTGCTCGGCAACTCGGCATCATCCGCGATGGTCGTATCGCTCAACATTTGCAGGTAGGCAGGCGTGCGCGCGTCGGCCGCCTTGAGCGTAGCCAGCGCCGCCGTCGTGCGCACGACTTTGGGCCAAGGCGTGTCCAGCATCGCGTTCGAAAGCCCATACACGCCCGCAGTCAAGGCTTCGGGCGGCGTGGCGGGGTAACCGCGGCGGTGCGACAGGTACC
Source organism: Pigmentiphaga sp. (assembly GCF_019689535.1). Lineage (GTDB taxonomy): Bacteria > Pseudomonadota > Gammaproteobacteria > Burkholderiales > Burkholderiaceae_B > Pigmentiphaga. Next base: position 5,468 of record NZ_JADGHH010000203.1, on the reverse strand, counting down.
ACAGGGAGGGCGTACGGGCGAAAAGATCGCCAACCAGCAGGTTGAACCCATTGTAGGGCTCGGCGCGCTTGGACAGCTGCCGCAAGTAGGCGGCGGGAGAGCAATCCGCGGCAAGGAAATCGGTCACGAGCTTGCCCCGCGACGGGGCATGCGGATCGTGCCGCCCCGCCTCGCGGTAATTGGTGATCGCCGCAAATCGCCCCTGGCGGGTGATCCCCATCCAGGTACCACCGGCTGCCAGGTCACGTCCGGCCCAAATGTCGGGCAGGTCCGGCCACCAGTCGGCAGGAGCCGTCGGACGGGCGTAGAACTCGTCGCGGTTGGCCACGAACAGCAAAGTCGTCGGACCGCGCGGATCCCAGGCAAAGGCGATCAGGCACATGGTCAGGCTTCCCATCCTGCCGCATCGGCAGGCAGTTCGGCAAAAACCTCGCTGCGGCGCGGCCCCGCCAAGAAGGTCGCGAGCCCGGTCTCCTTCACGGCAGCATCCAAGGCGTTACTTAGCCGGGCCACGTCATCGACACCTTCGTACACCTCCATCCAGGTCGCGACGCCTCCCTCCACCTCGGGCCGGGCCAGCAGTGCGACCCGCCGGCTCCACGGACGCCCGGCCTCAAGCACCCTCCGTGCGGGCTCGAGCGCGCGGCGCCGTTGTGCTTCGTGCAGTTTGTAGTACACGTAGAGGTAGTTCATCGCGGCTCCAAGGCTCCGGCGTTTACGCCGGCGAGGTTGACTCGGGCAGGGCGTAGGGAAGGGGAACGGCCACGATGGCCGGGCCCGTCGGCGACCCCGCGTGCAGCGGGGCAGGGCCGCCCGCGGCGCCCAATGAGCACTCGTAGAGCACAGCCAGGCCGCCGCCGTCCCGCGCAGCGTTGACGATGCGCCCGCACGGCTGCTCTTCGCCTTCCTGGAAAATGTCGGCACCGACCAGGGCATCGGCATCCGCGGCCTGCGCAAGGCGGCCGGCGAACATGCGGCGCTTGAGCTTGCCCAGGTAATGGCTGCGCGCGACGACTTCCTGCCCCGGGTAGCAGCCCTTGGTGAAACTGACGCCCCCCACCAATTCGAAATTGATCATCTGGGGCACGAAAAGGTCTTGCGTGGCGGAGACGATCCACGGCAACCCCTCGACGATGTCCGCCGCCCGCCAGGCGTGGATGAGATCCACATCGGCCGAAGAGGGTAGTACCTCGCCGAGCTGCTGCATCTGCTCGGCCGAACCTATCCACCACCACCGGGGACCTCCCTGCGCAGACGGCGCGGCGATCCAAGTACCGTTAGGCAGCTCGGTGCGGGACCATGCCTCGGCGGACGGCGTGCCTTCAACCGCGTGCAATGCCGACGCATCGCCACCGCCCCACACGCCGGCCACGCGCAGCGGCGCAACGGAAAGGGTCACCTTGGCCCGCAGCACGTACATCGAAAGCCGCTTGCGCAGTGACTCGGCCAGGCTGGCATCCACCATGGCCAGCACGCGAGGCACCTCGCCGTCGGCCACCCGAGGCCGCCAGATCACGGCGCTGGCCAACATCCGCCCCTTGGCGGTGCAATAGCCGGCGAGCCGCGCATCGGCATCGCCGAGCTTCTTGACGTCTTGCGTCAGCTGCCCCTGCAGAAAGTCGACGGCATCCGCCCCATTGGCCTCGATCACTGCCAAGTGATCGAGCGGCACCATGCGTGCAGAAGCGGCACGCGGCTCCCTCACAGATAAAATCTCTTGGACGGACATCTTGAAACAGTCGCTGAAGTCGATCGAAGTATTATAGGCAGCCCATGCCCAAACGACATTTTTCCCTCAAACGCGCGCTGGCCGTTTCTGCCTTGACGCTGATGCTGGTGCTGGCGGTCGCCGTGGGCGCCGGCGTGGCATGGCTGCGCATGCCGCTCTCGCTCCCCGCCGACAAAGTGGACTTCGTCATCGACGAAGGCACGTCCATGCGCGGCATTGCGCACCGGATCCGCGAGGCGGGCATCGGCGTGCCGGCGGAAGCCCTCATCGCACTGGCGCGCCTGACCGGCGCAGACCGCCGCATCAAGGCCGGCGGCTATGAAGTCGTGCGCGGCGAATCGCTGTGGACGCTGGTCAAGCGCCTCTCGCGCGGCGACGTAACCCAGCGCGAAATCACCTTCATCGAAGGTTGGAACTTCCGGCAGATACGCGCGGCGCTGCGGCGCCATCCCGACATCCGGCAAACGCTCGACGACGTCGACGACGCCACCGTGGCCGCGATGATAGGCGCGTCCACCAGCCATCCCGAAGGCTTGTTCTTTCCCGACACTTATCTGTTCGCCGCCGGCTCCAGCGACATCGACATCCTGCGCCGGGCCTATCGCGCCCAGCAGCGGGAACTCGCCGAGATATGGAACCAGCGCGACCCGGACCTGCCGCTGGGCTCGCCGTACGAGGCGCTCATCCTGGGTTCCATCATCGAAAAGGAAACTGGGCTGGAAGCCGACCGCAGGCGCATCGCCGGCGTGTTCATCAACCGCCTGAAACTGGGCATGCCGCTTCAAACCGACCCGACCGTCATTTACGGCCTCGGTGAGAACTTCGACGGCAACCTGCGCCGCCGCGACCTGCAGACCGACACGCCCTGGAATACGTACACGCGGCGCGGACTGCCGCCCACGCCCATCGCCAACCCTGGCCGCGCGTCGCTGCTGGCCGCGGTCCAGCCTGAAAAGCACAAGTACCTCTACTTCGTGTCACGGGGAGACGGCAGCAGCGCCTTTTCGGAAACCCTGGAGGCCCACAACCGTTACGTCGCGCGCTACCAGCTCGGACGGGGGCAGGGTGCGCGCACGACGGGGCAGGCCGCGAAGGACGCAGTGCAGCCATGACACATCCCGCTATGCGCCGAGGCCGTTTCATCACGCTCGAAGGCGTGGACGGCGCCGGCAAGAGCACCCACCTGGCGTGGCTCGTGGAGCAACTGCGCAGGTACGGCCTGGACGTGGTACAGACCCGCGAACCCGGCGGCACGCCGCTGGCGGAAAAGCTGCGCGAACTGCTGCTCACCGAGTCCATGCGGCTCGATACGGAAACGCTCTTGATGTTTGCGGCACGCTGCGAACACGTACGCACCGTCATCGAGCCGGCGCTGGCCGAAGGCAAGTGGGTGGTGTGCGACCGCTTCACCGATGCCACGTACGCCTACCAGGGAGGAGGCCGCGGGCTGCCGCGCGAGCGCATCGCGATCCTGGAACAATGGGTGCACGGCGACCTGCAACCGGACATGACGTGGCTGTTCGACGTTCCGCTCTCGGTATCCCGTGAGCGCTTGGGCCGCAGCCGCGCGCTCGACCGTTTCGAACGCGAAAACGACGCGTTTTTCGAGCGCACGCGTGCCGCATACCATGCCCGGGCCCAGGCCGATCCGGCGCGGTTCCGCATCGTCGATACCACGCGCCCCATGGCCCAGGTCCGCGAAGACCTGCTGGCCCAGCTCGACGACTACGTCAGGTCGTGGCACCGCTCATGAGCCTGCCTCGTTTCTATCCCTGGCAAACCGAGGTGGCCCGCTCCTGGCTTGGCCCGGAGCAGCGCGAACGCTTTGCGCATGCTTGGCTGATCCACGGCCTGGCCGGCATCGGCAAGGTGGAATTCGCCCGCGCCGCGGCGGCTAGCCTGCTTTGCGAATCGCCCGACGGCGCCATGGCATGCGGCCATTGCCCTGCATGCACCTGGTACGCATCCGGCAACCACCCGGACTTTCGCCGCGTTCGCCCCGAAGCGGTGGCGCTGGCCGAGGGACAGGCGGAAGAAGCGGTGACGGACGAAGCGGGCGGCGATGCCGAGGAAAAAAAAGCCGGCAAGCGTGCGCCGTCGCGAGAAATACGCATCGAACAAATCCGGGCCCTCGAATCATGGGCCAATACCGGCACCCACCGCGGCGGCCTGCGCATCGTGCTGCTGTATCCGGCGGAATCGCTCAACACGATTTCCGCCAACGGCCTGCTGAAAATTCTTGAAGAACCGCCTCCGCAAACGGTTTTTCTACTGGTAGCCGACGCGCCGGACCGCCTGCTGCCGACGCTGGTATCCCGCTGCCGCCGGCTACCCCTCGGCACGCCGGATCGCGAGTCGGCGCTCGCCTGGTTGCAAGAGCAGGGCGTGGAGAATGCCGCAGCCCAATTGGCCGCTGCGGGCGGCGCCCCCGTCGCGGCATGGAGGCGCGCGCAGGCCGGGATCGCCCCCCGGGCTGCCTGGCTCGATACGCTGGCGAGCGCGCTGGCGCAGGCTCGATCGCCTGACATCGGGCAGATCGTCGACGCCTTGGACAAGGCCCCGGCCGCCGACTGGCTGGATGCCCTGCAGCGCCTGCTCACCGACGTCGCCCTGGCACAGGTTGGCGTGCCACCCCGGTATTTTCCTGAGCTGGCCGGCCAAACATCGAAGATAGCCGCGAGGGCGGACCGGACCCGGGTTGCGGAGCTGTCCCGCTGGCTCAACCGCCAGCGCGCCATCGCCGACCATCCGCTCAATGCCCGCCTATTTGCGCAGGATGTCCTCGCCCAGGCCTGCACGGCGTTGCTCGGGGCGCGCCAGCGCGCCGCGGCCTGACGGGACCTTCCGCCAGCGGGAAAATTCGCGCCGTTGTTACTATAGATTCTGCTTTCATTCCCGATTCCCGCCATGTTTGTCGATTCGCACTGTCATTTGGATTTTCCCGAGCTGGCCGCGCAACTGCCCGATATCCTCGAGCGCATGCGCGCCAACCGCGTCACGCACGCACTGTGCGTCAGCGTCAATCTCACCGATTGGCCGCGGCTGGTTCAGTTGGCCCAGGAACATGCGCACATCTGGGCGTCTGTCGGGGTACATCCAGATTACGAAGACACGCCCGAGCCCTCGGTCGAACAGCTGGTCGAACTGGCCGCCACGCCCAAGGTCGTGGCCATCGGAGAAACCGGCCTCGACTATTACCGGCTTACTGGTGACCTGGAGTGGCAGCGGGAGCGCTTCCGCCGCCATATCCGGGCGGCAAAGGAAACGGGCAAGCCCCTGATCATCCACACGCGCTCCGCGGCGGAAGACACGTTGCGCATCATGCAGGAAGAGGGCGCAGCCGAGGTCGGTGGCGTCATGCATTGCTTTACCGAGTCCCAGGAGGTGGCCGACGCCGCCATCGGCATGAATTTCTACATTTCGTTTTCCGGCATCGTGACCTTCAAGAACGCGAAAGCCCTCCAGGAGGTGGCCCGCAACGTGCCGCTCGACCGGATCCTGATCGAAACCGATTCTCCCTACCTGGCGCCGGTTCCCCACCGCGGCAAGCTCAATGACCCCTCCAAGGTGATCCACGTTGCCGAAAAAATTGCCGAGCTCCGGGGCGTTCCGTTGGAAACCGTCTCCCAGGCGTCGACACAGAATTTCTTTAATCTTTTCAAGGACATAAAACACTAAGGAACCTCTGCACTACCCCGCCCACTCGTTCGTGGCGACGAGTTCAGGGTCAATATCGTTT
>NZ_JADGHH010000202.1 GCF_019689535.1 Pigmentiphaga sp. | reverse complement strand
TCGGCTGCGTCAGATGTGAAAAACAGACTGTTCCTGGGGGGCTGGCGGGGCGTGCGTCGGCTGCACGCATCCCCCCAGGGCGGCGCTCACCGCGAGCGCCGCCGCAGTGGGGAATAGGGGACAATGCAGGTTTCTCGCAAAGAACTCGCGAAAGGACATTATGTGGCTGCTCCTGCTTGAAGCGTTCCTGGCGCTTTGCTTACTGGTGTTCATCGTGGCCTGGACCATGTGGCCGAAAAGGCGTTCCTCTGCCGGCGCCAGCGGGCGTCCGTCGGAAGAAGGGCCGGTCGGGCAAGACGAGGATCCCGCCGCCGCCCGCTCCGTGGCCGCTCATGCTTGCGAACGCCGCACTGGGGCCCCGGCGGACAAGGAACCGGGGCGTACCGGGACGGAATGAGGAACCCGGGTATTAATGCAAGGTGCGGGGCATGGCGAGAACGAACTCGGGGATTTCTACTTCGAACGGCATGCCATTTTCGCCTACGCAATGATAGGTGCCGCGCATGGTGCCTACGGGGGTCGGCAGCGGGCAGCCGCTCGTGTATTCGAAGCTTTCCCCGGGCTTGAGCAGAGGCTGCTGGCCGACGACCCCTAGGCCCCTGACTTCCTGCTGCTGCTGGTTGCCGTCGGTGATGATCCAATGGCGGCTGATGAGTTGAGCAGGTTCGGTCCCCGTATTGGTGATTCGGATGGTGTACGCAAACACGTATTGCCGCCGTGCCGGGTCCGATTGCTCGGGAAGGTAGCGAGGCTGTACGGTGACCGTAAATTCGTGAGATTTCATGCGTGCGCCATAGGGGGAGGTGACAAGCTTCTACAATGAGGTGCATTGGGCCGGGCCCGAGCCGCGTGGGGCAGTCCCGCGGCGGCTGCCCGGCGCACTGCTCCTGTGAATGGAATATCTTATGCCAGCCTTTACCACTTCCGGGCCTGATTCCACACGTATCGCCCCCAGCATTCTATCCGCCGATTTCTCCCGCCTGGGGGAAGAGGTGCGCAATGTGGTGGCCGCTGGTGCGGATTGGATACATTTCGACGTGATGGACAATCACTATGTTCCCAACCTGACCATCGGCCCCATGGTGTGCGAGGCCATCCGTCCGCACGTCAACGTGCCCATCGACGTGCACCTGATGGTCGAGCCCGTGGACGCCCTCATTCCGTTGTTCGCCAAGGCCGGTGCGGACATCATTACCTTCCATCCGGAAGCGTCGCGCCACGTGGATCGCACCTTGGGCCTGATCCGCGACCAGGGTTGCCAGGCCGGGCTGGTGTTCAATCCGGCAACGCCGCTGGACTGGATGGACTACGTCATGGACAAGCTCGACCTCGTGCTGCTGATGTCGGTCAACCCGGGGTTCGGCGGCCAGAGCTTCCTGCCTTCGGCGCTGGATAAATTGCGCCACGCGCGAACCAAGATCGAGCGCTATCGCGCAGATACGGGGCGCGAGATCCTGCTGGAGGTCGACGGCGGCGTGAAGGTCGACAACATCGCCGCCATCCGCGCGGCGGGTGCGGACACCTTCGTGGCCGGCTCGGCCATTTTCGGCAAGCCCGACTACGCGGCGGTCATCAAGGAAATGCGCGCGCAGATCGCCGGCGCCGGGACGGCTCGCGCCTAGTTTGACACATTCGCATCATGCAGGAGCCGGGAATGTCTTTCCGTGCCGTACTGATCGACCTCGACGGCACGCTCGTCGATTCCGTACCTGATCTCGCCAGGGCTGCCAACGCCATGCGGGTGGAGTTCGGCTTGCCTCCGCTGCCGGAGGAGGTCATCGCGACTTTCGTGGGCAAGGGCATGGAGAACCTCGTGCATCGCGCGCTGTCGGGCAGCCTGGAGGGACGGGTGGAAGCAGGGCGCCTGCAGGAAGGGCTGCGGGCTTTTCGCGCCGCCTACCATGCGATCAACGGCGATCATGCGCAAGTGTTCGACGGCGTCGTCGAGGGGCTGCGGGCGATGAAGGCGCAAGGCTTGCGCCTTGCCGTGGTGACCAATAAGCCGGGCGAGTTCACGAGGCCTTTGCTCGAGCGGACCGGCCTGCTCGCCTACTTCGACGAGGTGGTCAGCGGGGATACCCTCTCGCGCAAGAAACCCGATCCTGCTCCTGTCCTGCACGCCTGTGCGTTATTAGGCGTGAGGCCGGCCGAAGCGGTGGTGGTGGGCGATTCCATGAACGATGCGGCCGCCGGGCGCGCGGCGGGGTGCCGGGTGCTGCTCGTTCCCTACGGTTACAACGAAGGGCGGGACGTGCGCGGCATCGAGTCCGATGGTATAGTTTCTTCGCTCTTGGAGGCCGCAGGCTGGATTTCGAACCCGCTTCCTCCTACACGGGCCGCGGCGGTGTCGCCGCCTGCGTTTTAAGTTCTCGTTTTAGGGTCTTCCCGCTCGTTTTATGGTCTCCACGACTCGGTCGTTCGCCCAAACCTGCGCCTGGTGGCGCTGGTGGCGTTCGTCTGCCGGGTGGTGGTGATTCCTCCTCGGCCGCACGTCAGCGCACTGACCGGCCAAGCAAGCATTCTTACGAATCTCACCCCCGAGTCCCACCGGACCGTCGGGGCGTGCGTCCTCCTGCGTTCCGGATACGGTCCCTCGGCAACGCAATGTTTTCCGATATGAGGCACGCATGACTGAAGTCGAATTCCAGGCCCTGGCCGCCCAGGGATACAACCGCATTCCGCTCGTGGCGGAAACGTACGCCGATTTGGACACGCCCCTCGGCCTCTACCTGAAGCTCGCCCAGGCCGGCCCGCGCCGCGGGGCGATGAGCTGCCTGCTGGAGTCGGTGGTGGGCGGCGAGCGGTTCGGCCGGTATTCGTTCATCGGCCTGCCTGCGCGCACTTTTATTCGTGCACGAGGCAGGAACGTAGAGGTCATTACCGATGACCAAGTGGTCGAACGCCACGAGGGGGACCCGCTCGCCTTCATCGCGGAATACCAGAAGCGTTTCAAGGTTGCGCTGCGGCCGGGCATGCCGCGTTTCGTGGGCGGACTGGCGGGGTACTTTGGGCACGACATGGTGCGCCACATCGAGCCCCGGCTGGGGCCTTGCACCAAGCCGGACCCGGCCGGCATGGGCGAGCCGGTTCCCGACCTGCTGCTGCTTCTCATCGATGAGCTGGCCATCATCGATAACCTCGCGGGAAGGCTGTACCTCATGGTGTACGCGGATCCCTCGGAGCGGGAAGCCTACGCCCGCGCCCGCACCCGCCTGCTGGACTTGAGGGCCCAATTGCGCCGGCCGGCGGAAATTCCCTATAGCCAGGCCAGCATGGTGACCGAGACGCGCCGGGATTTCCGCAAGGAAGACTACCTGGCCGCGGTGCGCAAGGCCAAGGAATACATCGCCGCCGGGGATCTCATGCAAGTGCAGGTGGGGCAGGTGATCGCCAAGCCTTTCCGCGATTCACCGCTGTCGCTGTACCGGGCGCTGCGTTCGCTCAATCCTTCCCCCTATATGTACTTCTGGAATTTCGGCGATTTCCACGTCGTCGGCTCGTCGCCGGAGATCCTGGTGCGGCAGGAGTCGGTGGTCGAGCAGGGGAAACCGCGCAGCCGGGTGACCATACGCCCGCTGGCCGGCACGCGCCCGCGCGGCGGAACGCCCGAGGAGGACCGCGCCCTGGCGGAGGAGCTGCGCGCCGATCCCAAGGAAATCGCCGAGCACGTCATGCTGATCGACTTGGCGCGCAACGATGTGGGCCGAATCGCCGAAATCGGATCGGTGCAGGTCACGGATCAGCTCGCCATCGAGCGCTACTCACACGTCATGCATCTGGTATCCAACGTGACCGGCCTGCTCCGGGAAGGCATGACCTCGATGGATGTGCTGCGGGCCACGTTCCCTGCCGGAACCCTGTCGGGCGCGCCCAAGGTGCGCGCGCTGGAGATCATTGATGAGTTGGAACCCGTACGCCGCTGCATCTATGGTGGCGCAGCCGGCTACCTGAGCTACGGCGGTGAAATGGACCTGGCGATCGCCATCCGCACCGGGGTGGTCAAGAACGGCACGCTATACGTCCAGGCCGCGGCCGGCGTGGTCGCGGACTCCGATCCCGAGAAGGAATGGCTGGAGACCGAGGCCAAGGCGCGTGCGGTGTTACGTGCCGCCGAGCAGGTCCAGCTCGGTCTGGACGACCCGGTCTGACGCCCCGGGGCCTTGCGCCGCTTAGTCCACCCGGGCGCCCGATAGCCGCACCAGGTCTGCCCATTTGGCGACTTCGGCCTTGCTGAATTCGTCCAGGTCCGCTGTGGCGCCTTGTTCGATGCCCTGGGCGAGCAGCTTGGCCTGTACGCCCGGCGCGGCCAGGGCCCCCGCGGCGGCGGCACGCAGTTTCTGGAGGGCGGGCGCCGGTACGGCTTTGGGGGCGTACAGCATGAACCAGGCAACGAGGTCGAAGTCGCTGCCGGTCTGTTCTGCGATGGTCGCGACCTCGGGAGCCGCCGCGCTGCGCTTGGCAGACGAGACGCCCAGCGCGCGGAGCTTGCCGGCGCGGATGTGCGGCAGCACGGCGGTGGGGTGATAGAACATGAAGTGCACCTGGCCGGAGATCACGTCCGAGACGGCCATGTTGCCCTCCTTGTAGGGCACGTGCACCATGTCTACCCCGAGCCTGGCCTTTAGCAATTCGCCAGCGAGGTGGCCGGACGTGCCACTGCCTGCCGAGGCGAAGCTCACGCCCGGCGGTTTGCCCGCGGCCGAGGCGAGGTCGCGCAGGTTGTTGATCGGTGAATCGCCACGCACCACGAGCAGCGTGGGTGTCTGGCCCACTAACGCGATGGGCGCGAAGTCGGCGACGGGGTCGTAAGTCAGCTTGGCATACAGCGCCTTGTTGATGGCGTGGGTGCCCACCGTGCCCATCACGATGGTGTAGCCGTCTGCCGGAGCGCGCGCAACGAAGTCCGTGCCGATGGCGCCTCCCGCCCCGGCGCGGTTTTCCACGACGATGGGGTGGCCAAGTGGTTTGGCCATCTCGTCGGCCATGACGCGCGCGATGATGTCGGTCGAAGTGCCCGGCCCGAAGGGCACGATCATCTTGACGGGCCGCGAAGGGAACGTATCGGCACGGACATCGCCTGCGAACGGCAATGCACACGCGGCGGCAAGCGTGCACAGCAAGACCGCGCGACGCCGCATGCGTGACGCGTTCGATTTCGGTTCCATGGATGCCATGAATCAGTCTCCTCTCCGTGTCGTCGTTCTTGTCGGGACGGGCGGACGCCGCGTGGGGCGTGAACCCGGCTCGGGTGAGGAGAGCGTACGAAAACGCTACACGCTGGAGAAATGATTAATTTTGCTGATCAGTATTGATGGCATCGATCGTGGCGGACGCTCGACGGGAGGCCCGCGCCCGATTCCCCAGGGCAGGGGCGGCAAGCTGGTGCTCGTGCGGCCAGCCCTTACTGGGCGGCGTATTGCGAGAAGTCGATCCGCGGCGCGCAGCAAAGGTCGATTTTCGTCTGCTGTAGGGTCTCGCTGAACCAGGCCCCGATTTCCGCGGCTCGCTCGCCTACGTAGGCCGGCCGTCCCGCGGCATCCAGGCGCATGCTCAGATCGTGACCGGGAATCAATAAGGTTCCCGGGCGCCGCCTCCAGATCTCCCAGATTTTTTCCAGGCTGCGGGCGCTTTCGCGCGCGTCGTCGGTATCAGCCACCGTCATGCTCAGCAGCTCGGCACGGTTCTTGGCCGCGTCCCCAGTGAACAGCACCGGGTCGTCCGAGGCGGTCAGGTAGAAAAGCAGGTGGCCCGGCGTGTGTCCTGGCGCGGCGATCGCCTGCAAGCCTGGGAGAAAAGTCTCGCCGTCCTGGATGCGGTGTACGCGCTCGGATGAACAGAGCTCGCGCACATAGAGTTCGGGAATGGGGTTGAAGCCAGGAGGCTGGGCTGCCGCCCAACTGAGCTCCGCATCGCCGATCCAGACGGTCGCCCTGGGGAACAGCGTGAAGTTGACCGCGTGGTCGTAGTGGGCGTGGGTGAGCACGACGTCGGTCACGTCGGCGGGCTCCACGC
>NZ_JADGHH010000201.1 GCF_019689535.1 Pigmentiphaga sp. | reverse complement strand
CCCTCGTCGTCCGCACGGCCAACTCGCTCCGGCGCGTCGTCACCTTGCCTTACGCCGAACAGTTCGGATTGACCATGGCCGAATGGCGCATGCTCTCGGTCGTAGCCGAGGCCGAACCGCTCCCATTTTCGGAAGTGGTCAAGCGGTCGGAGACCGACAAATCGCTGGTGAGCCGCGCGCTGCGACAGCTCGAAACCCGTGGCCTCGTGGAGCTCGAAGCAGTGGACGGCGCCTACCGGCGGGGTGTGACCTGCCGGCTCTCCAAACAAGGCAAGGCGCTATACAAACGCGCCATGCCCGTCGCCCAACGGGCGCAAGCCGCCATGATCCGCGTCTTGAACGACGAAGAGCGCCTGGTGCTGTACAAGACCCTCCACAAGCTGCGCCGCGCCTGCCGGGACGAAGAAGGCGACTTGGACGAGCCGTGAGCGCCGGGCCTAGACGGTGCACCGCGTAGAATTCGGCCAGTCACAGCGTATTTCAGGAGCCGATTTTGCTGCGCATCGTATCGATCAACCTGAACGGCATCCGTTCTGCCGCCCGCAAGGGCTTCTACCCGTGGCTCGCCTCGACCGGGGCGGACGTCGTCTGCCTGCAGGAGCTCAAGGCCCAGGATGCGGACATCACTGAGGAAATGCGGCACCCGCCAGGGTACGAGGGGCATTTCTTTCCTGCGCAGAAAAAGGGGTACAGCGGTGTCGGCGCTTACGTGAAACGCGCCTGCGAGTCGGTGCTTTGCGGTTTCGACAAAGAAGAATTCGACGCAGAAGGCCGCATCCTGCGCCTGGACTGGCCCGGACTGACCGTGGTCAGCGCCTACCTGCCTTCGGGCAGTAGCGGGGACGAACGCCAACAAGCCAAGTACCGCTTCCTCGACCGCTTCGCGCCGTGGCTCGCCGCCCTCATGGATGAACATCGACGCACCGGACGTGAGTTCGTGATCTGCGGCGACTGGAACATCGCGCACAAAGAGATCGACCTCAAGAACTGGAAAAGCAACCAGAAGAACAGCGGTTTCCTGCCCGAGGAACGCGCATGGATGACCAAGGTGTTCGACGAAATCGGCTGGGTGGACGTTTACCGGCGGCTACACCCGGATACGACGGGCGAATCCTATACCTGGTGGAGCAACCGCGGGCAGGCATGGGCGAAGAACGTGGGGTGGCGCATCGATTACCAAGTCGCAACGCCCGGCATCGCCGCGGCAGCCCGCACGGCCAGCATTTACAAGGAAGAACGATTCTCCGACCATGCGCCACTGACGATCGATTACGAGTGGAAGCTCAGCTGAGCAGGCACACGGCCCCCCTGGGCCAGGAAGCCAGGCTTGCGGCAGCCTGGCAAAGAAAAGGGCTCCCTCCTGCGCAACGCGCTGGATATGATCGACATCGCATGCGATCAGCCATCCCCAAGGGCCCCGACAATGAAACGAGTCCGCTATCCCAATCTCGGCAGCGCCTGGTAGAGCAGCTCCACGCCTGACATGAAGTCATCGAGGTCCATGGCCTCGGCAGGATTGTGCGATCCGTTCTCGTTGCGAATGAAGATCATGGCCGACGGAATGCCCGCATTCGCGAACAAGGCGGCATCATGGCCGGCACCGCTGGGCACGCGCTCGGCAGGCAAGCCGAGCTCAGCCGAAGCGTCGAGCAGCGCCTGGACCAGTTTCGAATCCATCGTGGCCGGCGCCGACTCGATGCGCCGGTCGAATTCGAACCGTACCCCGCGCTGGCGGGCCACGGCATCGCACTCAACGCGCATCACGCGGTAAAACTCTTCCAGCGTCACGGTGCTTTCGCTGCGCACCTCAAAGCTGAAATCCACCCGCCCCGGAATGCGCGACACCGCATGTTCGGCCGGGTCGGTACCCATCACGCCGGCGGTCACGACCAAGTCATTGCCACGTTCGAGCAGCACGCGCCAATGCTCGTCCAGCCGCATCAGCAGGTCCGACACGGCGAATACCGCGTCCTTGCGCAGCCAGCGCGGCACCGCCCCGGAGTGCCCCGCCTCGCCAATGCAGCGCACTGCGTTGTGGCGGATATTGCCCCGTATGCCCGATACGATCGCGGTCGGCCACTTGCGGGCCACCATCAACGGCCCTTGCTCGATGTGCAATTCGACGTAGGCTTTCACGCCCTCGACCCAGGGCATGGGCCGGCCGGCGACGATGCGATCTACGTCAGCGCCCACGCTAGCCATGGCTTCGGCCAACGTACGGCCGCTGCGCTTGTTGCGCAACTCGAGGTCCTCTGGCCGGAGCTTACCCAGGATGGCGCTCGATCCCATGTAGGCCTTGCCGAACCACGCGCTCTCTTCGCCCCGCATCGCGGCGACCCATACGGGATGCGGCAATGAAACGGCCTCGTCCTTTAGCCGCTTCAAGCACAGCAGCCCGGCGATCACGCCGGCAAGCCCGTCATAATTGCCACCCTGGGGCACGGAATCAACGTGCGAGCCGCATACCACGGCCGCCCCGCTGCCCTGCCCAGGCAGGGAGAACACGACGTTGGCGGCGGGGTCTGTCTCGGCGGCGATGCCGTGCCGACGAGCCCATTCCACCAGCGCCTCCAGGCATGCAGTCTCGGTCGGCCCGTAGCTCTCGCGCGAGACGCCGACGCCGTCGAAACTCAGGTCGCGTATGTGCGCGAACAACTCGGCCGCGTCCTGCGCCCCCGGAATACCCTTGCCTTTGACCGCCTCGATCGATGCCGTCATGTCAGACCTCAAGCCATGGCCTCGAAGGGCTCGAATCCGCTGTCTTCCACGGCTCCCACGAGACCTTGCAGGTTGGGCAAGCCGTTGCGGCGGCAGTATTGGACGAGGCCGTCAATGATCTCGACCATCGCCGTGGGATGCACGAAGGTCGCGGTCCCGACCTGCACTGCGCTCGCGCCGGCAAGCATGTACTCGATGGCATCGTCGGCGGTCGAGACGCCCCCGCAACCGACGATGGGAATAGACACGGCGCGATGGCACTGATAGACCATGCGTACGACGATGGGCTTGACCGCAGGGCCAGACAAGCCCCCCATGACATTACCGAGCTTCGGGCGGCGCGTCTCGATGTCGATCGCCATGCCGAGGATGGTATTGGCGACGACGAGGGCATCGGCGCCTTCTTCCTGGGCCGCATGCGCCACGTTGGCGATCTCTCCCGTGTTGGGGGTCAGCTTCACCCACAAAGGCAGCGAGGTGGACGCGCGCAAGGCCTTGACCACTGCCGCCGTGGACCGGGCGTGCATGGCGAACGCCTTGCCGTCTTCCTCGATGTTGGGGCACGAAATGTTGGCCTCGATGGCGGCAACGCCCTCCACCGCCGACAACTCGGCCGCCAAGCGGGCAAACCCCTCGCTCGAGGGCGCCGAGATGCTCACCACCAGCGGCGGGGAAAAGCGCCGGTAGAACGGGATGCTTTCGCTGATGAAATAGTCGGAACCTTTGCTCGGAATGCCGATGGCATTGAGCATGCCCCCATGCACCTCCGCCACGCGCGGCACGGGGTTCCCAGTGCGCTTCTCGCGCGTGATGGTCTTGGTGACGAACGCCCCCAGCCGGTTGAGGTCGATGGTATGGGCCAGGCCGTCGGCGAACGTGCCCGATGCGGGCATCACGGGATTGGACAGGCGCAATCCCCCTACGTCTACGGACAGGTCGATCATCACACCACCTCCGCAAGGGGAAATACGGGACCGTCCCAGCAGACGCGCTTGCTGACCAGCTGGTCATCCACGCGGAAAGCACGCACGCAGCAATAGCACATGCCAAGGCCGCAAGCCATCTGCTGTTCCATCGCGACTTCGCCAGGCACAGCCAACTCCTTGCCCAGCCGCCGCATCAGCGCGGTCAATCGCGCGGAGCCGCAGGTATAGAAAGCATCGGCGCGGCCGGCGGCATGCAACTCGCGCAACAGGCGCTCGACATTCTCGACCGAACTCGTGCCGGCCGCGTCGGTGACTTCGATGAGCGTGGCGCCAATGGCTGCAAACCGGTCCTGGGACATCAAGCTGGCCGAGTTGCGTGCACTGAGGATGGCGGTCACGCCCACGCCGGCGGTGGACGCAAGCTCGGCCAGCGGCGCCAGCGTCGCGAGTCCGACGCCGCGCCCGAGCACGACGATGTGGCGAACCTGGGGCGGCAGCGTGAAGCCCACGCCCAGCGGGCCCAGCATGGGAAGCTTGTCCCCCGGTGCGAGCGTCGCCAGCCCACGCGTGCCGGCGCCGGTGACTTTGTAGAGGAACTCCACCCTTCCCGTGGCCGGATCGGCCCGGTAGGTGCTCATGGGGCGGCGAAAGAAAGGCGCATCCTGGTCCGTGGAAGGACACAGCAGGTGGAAGAACTGGCCTGCCTTTGCGCCAGCGGCGGGCCATCCGGCATCCAGCACCAAGTGCTTGTAGTCTGGGTTGACCCATTCATTGCTAATGACCCTGCCGCAAGTGTCCGGCGAGGATTGTTCGATACAGCTGCCAGCCCGTGGCGCGGACATTACAACGTTCATACCCGATTCCTTTGCTGCGCGGAAAATCCCGGCGCTCGATACTTCGTTCATCCCTGGCGATGGGTACGGTTTGCGCCGATCCGTGCTCATCGCCATGTGAAAACTGCGCGGGCGGCGAAAGGGCGAAAAATTTGCCCTTTCCCCGCCCGGACGCTCGCTCGCCGGGTCCAAGAGTCGACCGGCTATTCGAGCGCGGCGCCCTTGCGTTCCGGGATCAAGAACAACGTGGCGATGATGTCCAGGACGTAGATCGACGCCAGCAGTGCGATGGCCGAGCTGAACGAATACTTGGCCGCCACCGCGCCGACCGCCAGCGGCCCAAAGCCGCCGACCGCGCGCCCGATGTTGAAGAGCACGTTCTGTGCCGTCGCCCGGGCCCTGGTCGGATAGAGCTCCGAGATCAACGCGCCATACCCGCCCAGCATGCCGTTCACGAACATCCCCATGATTGCGCCGCCGATGAGCAATGCGTATTGCGACGTCAATTGGGAATAAACGAGCACCGACGCCACGGCACCAACCTGGTAGAGCAGGAAGATGGGGCGGCGGCCGACGCGGTCAGCCAGCTGTCCGAACAGCCAAATGCCAAACGCCATGCCGAGAATCGTGATGGCGGTCCACCCGGCCGATTTGGTCAGGGAGTAGCCGAACTGGTTGCTCAGGTACGACGGCATCCAGATCATCACGCCGTAGTAGCCGAAGTTCTGGACGGAGGTCAGGATCACTACCCCCAGGCTCGCACGCGTCGTCTTGCCATCCGCGACCAGCAACTTGAAGGAGTTTTCTTTCACCGCGGTCTTCTGGCTTTCGACGAAGATCTTGGGCTCGCCGATGAAGTGGCGGATGACGAAAGCCACGACCGCGGGCAGCACGCCGATTGCGAACATGCCGCGCCACCCCACGATGGGCAGCAACACGGGGGTCACCAGTGCCGCGACCAGCACGCCGGCCTGCCAACCTAACCCGACGTACGAACTCATGCGTGCGCGTTGCTCCGGACGGCACGCTTCGGCGGCCAGCGCCATGCCGATGCCGAACTCGCCACCCAGGCCCAAGCCGGCGATGGTCCGATAGGCGAGCAAGTCCCAGTAGCCTTGCGCGAGCGCACACAGCCCGGTAAACACCGCAAACAGAAGAATGGTCCAGTTCAGCACGCGCACGCGCCCGAACTTGTCGCTCAGCCAACCGAACACGATGCCGCCGACGACGGCGCCCACCAGCGTCCAGGTCACCAGGGATCCGGCCTGCGTGCTCGACAGCCCGAGATCGGCCGAAATCGCTGCGAGGATGAACCCCAAGATCAAGAGATCGAAACCGTCGAGTGCATACCCGACCGTCGAGGCGATGACCGCCTTGCGGGCATAGTCGTCGCCCTCATTCGCCTTGGCTACCGGAACGTCTCCGGCGCCGGCGACATACTTTTGTGTCATTTCCCTGCTCCGGGAGAAAAGAATGTCGATGGAAAAATGGCCGAGCCTTCTTCGCACCGACACCACGTTCGTGACCTGGGAAGGGCGAAGCACGGACGCTTTGGGAGGAGCGCCAGTATTT
>NZ_JADGHH010000200.1 GCF_019689535.1 Pigmentiphaga sp. | reverse complement strand
GGGTGGGCCGCGGGAGGGAGGGGGCAGCTCTCCATCGAGCCGCGAGAGCAATTGGGCGGCGCCATTGCGCTTGACGGCTACTGTTTCCACGATGGGGACGCCCAGGGCCTGCTCCAGTTTTTCCCGATCGACGCGGATGCCGCGGCGGGCTGCCGCATCGACCATGTTCAGGGCGAGGACCATGGGCAGCCCCAGGCGCTGCAGCTCCAGCACGAAGTGCAGGTGCAGGCGCAAGTTGGTGGCGTCCACCACGGCCACCAGCAGGTCCGGCCTCGGTTCGCCGGCGAACTGGCCCATGCAGATGTCGCGCGTGATGGCCTCGTCCGGGCTGGCAGCGTGCAAGCTGTATGCGCCGGGCAGGTCGAGCACGCTGACCTGCCGGCCCGAGGCGGTGACGAAGCGGCCTTCTTTGCGCTCGACGGTGACGCCGGCATAGTTGGCGACTTTCTGGCGGCTGCCGGTCAGCAGGTTGAACAGTGCGGTTTTTCCGCAATTGGGGTTGCCCACGAGGGCAACGCGCAGGTTCGACAGGGCGGCGGTGGACATGGGATCAGGATGCGAGGGGTTCCACCACGACCCGCGCGGCCTCGGAGCGGCGCAGGGCGAAACGGGTAAAACCTATCTGGACCAGCAGAGGGTCGGCGCCGATCGGGCCGCGGGCCACGATGCGCACGCGCTCGCCGGCGACAAAGCCGAGATCGCGCAGGCGGACGGCAACGGGATCGGCGGGTAGTGCGTCTTCGACGGTATTGACGGCCGCTTCATGGCCAAAGGGTAGCTCGGAGAGGCGTATAGCCATGTACTCGGTCGGCAATGGTGAAAATGAAAACGATAACCAATTATAAAAGGTTTTGCACCGGTCCGGCGCGGTCCACGGGCAGGCAGCACTGCGGCGGTTGCGTGTTTCCGAAAGGCCTTTCAGAGGTAAGGAAATGCTACGACCGGCGTGTTTTGCGCCGCGGCGGGCCGGTGCATCGGGTATCTTGCGGGCGTAGGCTCAACCAAGAGGGGAAAACATGAAAGCATCCGTGGTGGTCGGCCTGTTGCTCATCGTGCTGGGGATAGTGGCCCTCGGCTACCGGACCTTCTCGTACACATCCGAGGAGACGCTGCTCAAGCTCGGCCCAGTGGAGGCCACCGCGGATACCCGCAAGACCGTGGAGATCCCGGTCTGGGCCGGGGTGCTCGCCATTGCTGCCGGGGCGGTAGTCATCGCCCTGGGGCGCCGCCGCTGAGCTTTGCATTCCCGGCGGGGGTTGCTGGGCCGCTCGAAAGCTGTGCCAGCCGCGCGCCTAGGAATTCGCGCACTGCGGGGTGGTGCAGCATGGCCATGTGCCCGACCCGCTCGACGATTTGCGTGACTGCGGCGCCGGGTAGCAGCGCGCGGCTCACCGGGGCGACGATGTTGTCGTGGCGCGAGGCAATGCACGTGCAGAGGCTTGGCCAACCTGGCCGCTCGGCCGTGCATAGCCCGGTCAGCCAGGGGTGGCCGGGCATCATCTGAGCGGCGCACAGGCCACGTCCGAAGCGCGCGTGCCGGGTCCCGCCGTGCGGGGTGCCGATGGTGATGATGTGCCCGATGGGGGCGTCGGGCGCGCAGCGCAGCGCCGCCCGCGCGGCCAGGCCGCCCATGCTGTGCCCGATGACGATGACCGGGCCGGCGCCGGTACGTGCCGCCAGCGCTGCGGCTTCGGCGGCGACCTGCCTGCCGAATTCGTCGATGTTTCCCCGGGGTGGTTCCAGGTCGAGCGCCGCGACGGCCCAGCCGCGCGCGGCGAGCCAATCGTCCAGGTCCCGCCAGATGCCGCGGTTGCATCCGTAGCCATGTACCAGAAGCACCGCGCCCCGTGGGTTGTCGGGCAGGCGGGCGGGCCACCGGTGGCGCCACGGGATATCCACGTACATGTTGCGTATCGAAAGCAGGATCTCAGGCAGCGCGGCGGCGGCCCAGCCGGGCGGTGCGGGTTCACCGGCCCGTTTCGCTTCGGCCCGGGCGAGCAGGAAACCCGCCGCGACGAGGGCGGCGTGGACCAGCACCGCGAGCAAGGCGGCCGTGGCGAGGGCAGCGGGCCAGGGCATCCCATGCGAGAGTGCCCACGCGGTCAGGCCGATGAGCGCCACCACGGTGAGCGTGAAGGCGCGCATGGTCCACGCCATCATGGCTGGGTGGTCCCTTCGCCCCTTGCGCCGGCGCGGCGCTCCAGCCGTTGCGCCACCGCGCGGACCCGCGCATCGCCGGCGCGGGCAAAGAACGCGGCCACCTTGGCGAGGAAGGCGGGCGTGGCCGTCTCAGGCAGGCGCTCCAGCCAGGGCAGCGCGAGGTCGATTTCGCCTCGTTCGACCAGCAGGCGCGCGTAGTTGAACTGCCCACGGAAATCTCCGCCCTCCGCTGCACGGCGGTAGTGCTCGAAAGCGCGCTCTTTGTCGACGGGGACTTCCCAGCCGTCTTCGTAGAAGCCGCCGAGGATATTGATGGATTTCGCATGGCCCAAGGCGGCCGCCCGCTTGAACCACGCCATGGCCTGGGCGCGGTCGGCGGGCACGCCTTCTCCCAGGGCCAGCGCCGTGCCGTAGTTGTACATGCCCCAGTCCAAGCCCTGCTGGGCTGCGAGCCGGTACCAATAGGCGGCCAGGACGAGGTTCACGGGGACCCCCCAGCCGTGGCGGTGGCATTGGCCCAGCATGTTCATCGCCATTGCGTGGTTGGCGTCGGCCGCGCGCTTGAACCAATACACGGCTTGTTCGCGGTCCACGGGCGTGCCGCGGCCGTCGAGCAGTATTTGCCCGTAGACGGCCTGGGCTTCGGGGACGCCGCCTTCGGCAGCGGCCCGTATCCAGGCCACTGCGTGCTCCTCGGGCCCGCGCAGGACCTCGGCGATCTCTTCTGGCGTGGCGGTGTTCAGTCGGCGGGGAGTGATGGGGTGCATGCTGCGATTGTGCATGAGAACGGACGGGCCAGTGCGAAGGCGGCCCCAAGCCTGGCGCAGGCCCGCACCCGGCTTGGCGGCCGCCTTAGAAAAGTTCGGCGCGCCGTCCACACTGGGACGGCACGCCGCGCGCGCAGGGCGAACCTCCTCAGTACTTCAGGTTGACGCTCAGGATTGCTGCCCGGCCTGCCCCCACCGCGGCATAGTGCGTCGAATAGGTCGAGGTGAAGTAGCGCTTGTCGGTCAGGTTGAGCAGGTTCAGCTGCAGGCTCACGTTGCGGTTGATGCGATACGCGGCCATGGCGTCGAAGCGGGTGTAACCCGGGATGTAGCGGCGTACCGCGCCATTCGAGCCGTATTGCTTGCCCACGATGAACACGCCGCCGCCCAGCGAGAAATCGCTGGTCACGCTGTAGGTGCTCCACAGGCTGGCGCTGTGCTTGGGTGTATTGGGGAACTCCTGCCCCTTGGTCACGTCGGTCGTGGCCCCGGTGTTGCGCATCTCGCTGTCCAGGAAGGTGTATCCGCCGAACACTTGCCAAGCCTTGGTGATGTTGCCCGAGAAGCCGACTTCGAAGCCGTTGATGCGGCGGTTGCCAGCCATCGCGTAGGTGTTGTCGGGCATGGTCACGCGGGCATTGGTCGTGTCGATGCGGAACACGGCAGCATTGACTGCGAGTTGGTTATCCAGCAGGTTCCACTTGGTACCCAGCTCCAGCGATCGGTTTTTCTCGGGGCCGAGTTCCGCGGCATTGGGGCCCACGCCACCGCGTCCCGGGGTCAGGCTGCCGCTTTCGCTGCCCTGGCCGAGAAAGGCATTGGCGGGCGTGGACGAGGTGCCGTACGACACGTAAATGCTGCCGTTGGACGCAGGCTTGTAGATCAGGCCCAGCTGGTAGTTGACGAGCGTGTCGTTGCGGCCGACGTCGGTTGTGGCGTTGAAGTAGCGGGTCTTGTAGTCGTCCACGCGCAGGCCGAGGTTGGTCATCCAGCGTTCGCTCAGCTTGATGGTATCGAACGCATAGATGGACTTGGTCGTGGTCTTGAAGTGGTTGGCGCGTTCGCCCTCGATGATGCTCCCCGTCCACGGATCATACGGGTTGGGGTTGTAGAGGTCCGTGCACGTGTAGCCCGACGGCGCGCCTGCGCCCAGCCCGCAAGAGTTGGTGCTGCGGCTGCCCAGGGTGCTCGTAATGGTGTAGGTGCCGTTGTCGGCCTTCTCGCGCGAAAGTTCGATCCCGGCCGTGAAGCTGTGCTCATAGCCTCCCAGGTTGGCCTTGCCGAAAATCTCGGTCTGGTTGGCGATGGTATGGACGCCGCTGGTGCGGGTGTTCGCGCGGCGCCAGACCAAGCCGTCGTTGACGTTGCCCTGGCTGTCGTCGGGTTGGGTCCATATGTAGCGCTGGTCCGAGGCGGTGTAGCGCAGCGTGTTGCGGAAGGTCAGGTTGCTGCTGATGTCGTGCTCGATCCGGGCGGTGGCGACGTCTGAGCGGTTCTTCAGGAAATCGCTGTTGGCCAGGCCGTAGAAATTGTCCATGTCGACTGTGACCGGGCGGATTGCCGTGACGCCGGCGGGCACCCTGTTGCCGTACATGAACGGGATGCCCGAGTCGGGCGTGTCGTCCGTCTGCAAGTGGTAATAGCTCAGCGTGATCCGGGTCGGCGTGTTCAACCCCCACGTGAAGGACGGCGCGATGCCCCAGCGGGAGTTGTCCACCGCCTTGCGGCCTGGCACGTCGGCGTCGTGCGCCATGGCATTGAGCCGGAAGGCCATGTTGTCGCCCAACAGCCAGTTGCCGTCCACCGTGGCGCGCTTGTAATTGTCCGTGCCCAGGCCCAGCGTGGCGTTCGTGAAATTCTCGGCGATGGGCGCCTTGGTGATGAGGTTGATGCTGCCGCCGGCCCCGCCCCGGCCGCCGTAGGCGCCGTCGGGGCCTTTCGTGACCTCGACCTGTTCGATATTGAAGATTTCGCGCGTGGTGGCGCCGATGTCGCGCATGCCATCCACGAACGTGCTGGCCTGTGCGTCATAGCCTCGGATGAACGGGCGATCGCCCAGCGGGTTGCCGCCTTCGCCGGCGCCGAAGGTGATGCCCGGGGTCAGGCGCAGCGCTTCGGTCAGGGTGGTAGAGGCGGTGTTCTCGATGACTTCTTGCGGAATGACGGTCACGCTCTTGGGCGTATCGACCAGCGGCGCGGTGAATTTCGGAGATGCCGATTTTTCTGCCTTGTAGGGCGTATCGGCCTCGCCTTGTACTGTAATCGGCGCGAGCTGGCCGCCGGACCGCGGCGCGTCTGCGTTTGCCGCGTCCTGCGACTGGGCCTGGACGGCAGGCAGGAAGGTCAGGGCGCCGATCGCGGCCGCCAAGGTATTGACCCGGAATGGGTTCGAAGATGTCACCGTGAAATCCCCCCAAGCGGGCGCCTGCGCGCCCGTCAATCATCGAAGAAAAAAAGAGATAAGAAGAATGATTCGCATTTATATCTTAGGGGGCAACGATAGAACGCGCAACCTTACAGGCAACTGAAGATTCCTCAGGGAAGGCGGCCACCCGGGGGCATTTGGGGGAAAAAACAACACGCCGCCGGAGCGCCCAGCTCCATCAGGGCGCTGCAACGCCGCACCGCCGATGCGCTCCAGCGGCCGCCTGGGCTAGCGCGTGGAAACCAGCCGCGTGCCGAGCAGGCGATCCTGGGGAAACTGCTTGTCCGGATCGAAGAAGCTCCAGACGAACCCGATGCCCGTGAGCGTGAACGGCCAGGCCAGCAGGTAGCGGAGGACTGCCTTCCAGAGCGGAGGCCGCCCGCCGTCCGCGTCAGTGAGCCGGATGTGCCAGGTTTTCATGGGCAAGGTCTGGCCACCCAGGCGCCAGCACAAGACGAAATAGGCGCCGATGACGAAGAAGATCCAGGCCTGGCGCTCGTGCCGCAGCGCCAGCGCATGCCTGCTCTGCGTCAGCGTGTCGAAAAGATACCCGGCGACGAATACCACGCCGAACAGCAGGATGGCTTCATACAGCATGCAGGCGAAACGGCGCCAGCGGCCGGGGGTGGGAAGCGGAGCGGGGCGGAAGGACTGCGTATCATTCATGGGGCGCTACGATAACCCGAGCCGGCGGGGGGGGGCCCCCCC
>NZ_JADGHH010000199.1 GCF_019689535.1 Pigmentiphaga sp. | reverse complement strand
GCCGGCTCCGCATCGAGCCGGTTTGCATACAATAGGGGCCTCGTGGGCCTTCCGGCCCACGCCCTTTCAACAAGCAAGAACAATAATTCGTGCCCCTCGACAAGGACTCTCTGGCGCACGTCGCCATCATCGCTTCCCCTGCCATCGGCGACTCGCTGCTGTTGATGACGGTCGCGCACAATCTGCGCCGTGCCGGATCGAACGTTACCGTCTTCGGCGCCCACATCCATGCCCTGCGCGCGTGGTTTCCGGGTTTCGACATCCGTCCCGCGCTACCGCCAGACCAGGCATCCGAGGTGCTGCGGGATTATGGTGCGGTGGTTCAACTGCACGAGGCCCGGCCGCTGCCCGAACCCCATGCCATCCACCCGCGAGCGTTGATCCTCGAACACCTGTGCCGCATGCGCTCGCCCCAATCCATGGCGCAGCGCCTGGTCGAATACTGTCGCGCGGAACTCGGCCTACTGGATCCGGAAAAGCACAACGGCCTCGTCCCTCCCGCGGGATTGGTGCACCGAAGCCACCAGGCGCGGGTCGTCATCCATCCCACGGCAAGCACGCCGGACAAATGCTGGCTGGCTTCGCGTTTCGTGACACTCGCGCGCCGGCTGCGCGACGAAGGACTGGACCCGCACTTCATCATCAGCCCGGCCGAACGCCCCCAATGGGAGCACGTCCAGGAACTGGGCCTGGGGCTGCCTGCGCTGGGCGGGCTGGACGAAGTGGAGGCCTGGATCTTCGGCTCCGGCTGGTTCATCGGCAACGACTCGGGCATCGGCCATCTCGCCTCTAACCTCCACGTGCCGACCCTGTCACTGTTCATGCGCCAGGGGGGCGCCAGGACGTGGCGGCCTGACTGGGGCCCCGGGCGCATCCTGGTCGGCGGTGATTACATCCCCACCGGCAAGCTGAAAGAAAAACTTTGGAAATACGCGTTGACGCCGGGCCGGGTCGCACGGGACTTCTCGCGTTTCCGCGCGAACGGTTCCTGGCCTTCGCCCTATGCGGTCGCTGCCGCCGGCGCAGCCATGCCGGCGCTCTAGGCGACGCTAGGCATAGGACAACGAAGCGCCCTCGGTCTCGCGCTCCGCGGCGCGGCCCGCCCGGCGAACCTGTGCCGCAGCGGACGCCGCGATGGCCGGCACGGCCGTCGCGACCAGGACTTTCTCCATCACGATGTCGCAGCCGATGACACTCATCGGCCGCTCGCGCTGCGCTGCATCGAAGCGTTGGGGATCGAATGGCACGTGGATGACCTGGTGCAGGTGGCTGTCCTGATACGGGCCGGTGGCCTCCGGATTCGCCGTCACGAACAGGCTCACCGTCTTGACTCGCAACGCGATCGCCAGGTGCATGGTGCCGGTGTCGCCGGTCACCAATACGTCCATGCTGCCCACGACGGCCGCCAGTTGCGGCAGCGTCGTCTCCCCGACGTAGCTGATGACCCGCGCGCGCTCATCTTGCGCCAGCCCATCGAGAAACGCTTGCTCGATCTCGCGCTCCCGGGCGTCTCCGACCAAGACCAGCGCGTAATCGGGCGAGTGGGAGAGGATCTTCCTCGCCAACGCCACGAAACGCTCGACGGGCCAACAGCGTATGGGTTTGGATGCCCCCAGCTGGAAGCCGACCACCACCTTGCCTTCGGGCTTGGGAAGAGGCGCGAACGGAACGGGCACGAACATCGTCGTGTCTTGCACGTCGCAACCCAGCACTTCCACCAGGTCGAGCTTGGACCGGATCTGATGGCGTCCTTCGTGGAACGTGAAGGCGGTCAACCATCTCCCCATGCCATTCAGCTCCTCCCGCTCGACATTCTTGAATACGTACTCACAGCCGGAAAATACGGCGGCGAGCACGTCGTACGGTTCTTTGGAGTGCAGGATCACGGCCGTCTCCGGCCGGACCCCGCGCAGCGCAGAGATGACGCCGAACATGGTCCTGGCCTTGTGATCCCAATGGATGACGTGGTCGAAATGCGGGCTACCCTGCACCAGGCCGGCAGTGCGATGGCCGGAGACGAGGGTAATGACCGCATCGGGGTAGCGCTTCTTGACGGCGCGGATGGCGGGGGTATTCAGGAGAAGGTCCCCCAGCGCCGTCGTGGAGAAAATGACGACGCTGCGAAAGTTGCGCTTCGAATCGAACGACTGCCGGTCTCTGGGACGCCCCGTCAAAAACTTATAGATGCCGACCAGAAGGTTCGCGAGCTTTATTTTTGTTCTTTTCATCCGTGCGGTTAGGAGGATTCATTGAACTGCATCTTGTATAGCGCTGCGTACAAGCCGTCGGCGGCAAGCAGGTCGGCGTGCGTACCCTGTTCCACCATGCGACCTTGATCCAGCACGATGATGCGGTCGGCATTCTGCACCGTAGAAAGACGATGGGCAATCACCAGCGTCGTCCTGCCCTTCATGAGGCGCTCGAGCGAAGCCTGCACTTGGCGTTCCGACTCGTTGTCGAGGGCGGAAGTGGCCTCGTCCAGGATCAGGATCGGCGCATCCTTGATCAACGCCCGCGCGATCGCCAGGCGCTGGCGCTGCCCGCCCGACAACCGGGCCGCGTTCTCGCCTACGCGGCTATATATGCCCTGCGGCAGCGACTCGACGAACTCGAGCAGATTGGCATCGGCCAGCGCCTGCCGGATCGCCTCCTCCGAAGGCTCCTGGCTGGCACCGTAACTCACGTTCGCGGCGATCGTCTCGTCGAACAGCACCACGTCTTGGCTGACCAAGGAAATCGCGTCGCGCAGGCTGCTCAGGGTGAGCTCTTCGATCGGCACGCCGTCCACGCGTATCGAACCCCGGGACGGCTGGGCAAAGCGCGGCAGCATGGAAACCAGGGTCGTCTTGCCGCTGCCCGAGCGGCCGATGAACGCCACGGTCTGCCCGGGTTCGACCGAGAAGCTGATGTCGGTCAAGGTATTGCGCGCCGCTTCAGGGAAACGGTGCGAGACGTTCTCGAACTCGATCCGCCCGCGCACCGGCTTGGCCAGGGTACGCGTCCCCTCGTCCGGCTCTGGCATTTCGTCCACGAGCGAGAACACGCTTTCGGCGGCCACGAGCATGCGCTGCATGGGGCTGGCGACATTGGCCAGGCGCTTGAGCGGATCGAGCATCTGCAGCATGGCGGTAACGAACGCGGCAAAGCCACCCACCGTGATTTGGTTGGCATCGGACTGCCCCAGCGCGGTGGCCACCACGACGGCGAGCGCGACGGCGGAAATGGCCTGGGTGATGGGGGCGGACGCCGCCGTCGCCACTGCGTTGCGCATGGCAAAACGGCGCAACCGTCCATTGACCTCAAAAAACCGGGCCTCCTCGTGCTCGTAGCCGCTGAACAACTTAATGACCCGCTGCCCGTCGATGGCCTCGCTCACGATCCGGGTCAGCTCGCCGTTCATCGCGATGGTCTCGCGGTTGATCCGCCGGATGCGCCGCGCAATGGCCCGCATGATGAAAGTCGAGAGCGGGAAGGCCACCAGGGCGATCAGGGTCAGCTGCCACGACAAATACAGCAGCACCCCCACCAGCGAAACGACGATCAGCGTTTCCCGCACCAGCACGGTGATGACTTCAGTGGCCAGGCCCATCACCCCGGCGGCGTCCACCACGAAGCGATTGAGCAGCAGCGAGGAGCCCATGCGCTTGAAATACGCATCGGGCAGGCGCAACAGGCGATCGAACATCTCCCTGCGCAAGTCGGCCAGGACGTGGTTGGCCGCCCAGGCCAGCAGATAGTCACTCAGGAAGTTCAGCGCGCCCCGGACCAGGAAGATGACGACGATGGCGAGCGGGATCTTCCAGACGTAATCGGGATGCTCGCCGCTGAAACCTCCGTCCAGCAGCGGCTTCATCAACATGGCCAGGATGGGCTGGGAAGCGGCCACCCCGGTCAGGAAAAGCATGCCCAGCGCGATCGCGTGCCAGTATTTCAGGACCCGGCTATAGACGCGGCGCCATAGTTCGGATTTGACGGGTTGTGAATTCACAGGGTGTTCGTGGCGGGACGCCTCCACGGCAGCGCTGGTTCGCGCTGCGGCCGGCCCGCCCGCTTACAATAGAAAGCTTTAGATTGTACGCGCAGCCGCCTGCCGCCCTGCGTCGCTGACTACCCGATGCCAGAAGTCGATCCCGTACATGTCCGGCTGCCCAACTGGGTAGGCGACGCTTGCATGTGCCTGCCCGCGTTGGCGCTGCTCCAGCAAGCGGGGCATGGCCTGGTGCTGCACGGCCGCCCGTGGGCCGGCGACTTGCTCAATGGACTCACGCCGGCGGCTTTCGTTCCGTTGGGCAAGCGCTTCGGCGCCAATCTCGCAACGACCCGGCAAGCGGTGCCCGACCGGGGCAGGCCGCGGGGCATCGTCTTCCCCAACTCTCTGTCCAGCGCCGCCCTGTTCCGCCTGGCCGGCATTCGCGCCGCGGGCTATCGCGGCAACGGCCGCTCCCCCCTCCTGCGCTGGGCCCTGCCCAAACCCTCCGGGCTGCACGAGGTCGAGGTGTTCTACCGCCTCGCGCGCGAGGCGCTGCTCCGCTGGCATCCCGGCATCAAGCTGCCCGCGACTCCCGGGCCGCGGCTGGCGCTGCCCCTTACGCCAGCTCATCGCGCCGCTGCCGACCGGGCCCTGGCCGAGGTTGGCATCACCGGGCCTTTCGTCTTGCTCGCCCCCATCGCCACCGGCCTGCACCATGGGCGATCCAAGGCCTGGCCGCTATTCGGGGACCTGGCGCAAGCGCTGGCCACCCAAGGCGTGACATGCGTCACCTGTCCACCCGCCCATGAGGCCGAGGCGACCCGCCGGGCAGCCCCGGCAGCAACCGTGCTGCCGCCTCTCGAACTGGGCGCCTTCGCGGCCCTGACTCAGCGGGCGGCAGCCATCGTCTGCAACGATTCGGGCACTTCCCACGTGGCGGCGGCAGCCGGAGCCCGCCAGATCACCCTATTCGGCGTCACGCGCCGCGAACGCACCGGCCCCTGGACGCCGGATGCGGTATGCCTGGGCGACGATGGCCGCTGGCCTACCCTGCCTGAGGTCATCGACGCCGTCCGGAGCCTGCTATCCTCCCCTTCGACATGAGTTCCCTACCCGCCCGCGAACCCAAACGAGCGCTGGTCATCGCGCTTCGCTACCTGGGTGACGTCTTGCTCACCACGCCCCTGCCCCGGGCCCTGCGCACGCGCTACCCGCAGTGCGAGGTCGACATGCTCGTGTTCCGGGGCACGGAAGGCATGTTGGAAAACAACCCGGACATCAACCAGGTTTTTACGCTCGCGGAGCGCCCGGTGCGGGGAGAAATCCGCGCGATGCTCCGCCGGCTCTGGCGCCGCTACGACCTTGCCCTGATCCCGCAGCCCGGAGACAAGCCCCACCTGTTCGGCCTGGCGTCGGCCCGGGTTCGCGTGGGGCTGGTCCCGCCCGAACTGGGCCATGCCTGGTGGAAGCGACTTTCGCTGCGGCACCCGCTGGTCATCGATGAGCACATGCATCGGGTGCACGAGAACGAGCGCGTCGCTGCACTGCTCGGCCTGGCGCCGGCCCGCACCGTGGTGCCGCCGACGGCCTACGTCCCGCGGGAGGCCTGGCCTGCCCGCCTGGCCGCCGCCGTGCCTGGCGCGCCTCCCTTCGACGCCTATCGTCCTTACGCGGTGGTCCACCCTTCCCCCCGCTGGCGCTACAAGCAGTGGCATGCCCAGGGCTGGCGCGAACTGCTCTCCCGCCTGCATGCACAAGGCTTGCAGGTGCTATTGAGCGGCGGGCCAGGCGAAGCGGAATCGCAATACGTCAACGAGTTGCTCGAAGGCCTGGACGAGCCCGTGCGGCGCGCCATCGTCCGCGTGCAGGGGAGGCTGAGCCTGGCCGAGCTCGCCGACCTGCTGCGCCATGCCTCTGTCTACGTGGGCCCGGACACGGCCACGACGCACCTCGCCGCGGCTTGCGGCACCCCCACCGTGGCGCTGTTCGGCCCGACGGACCCGCGACAATGGGGCCCCAGCCCGGGCGACGGGCTGGGCCAGCCGTGGGCCAAGGCCGCGCCGCGGCGCGTGCGGGGGCACCGGGGGAGTGCGGGGGCGTATAAAAAAAAACCGCCCC
>NZ_JADGHH010000198.1 GCF_019689535.1 Pigmentiphaga sp. | reverse complement strand
AAGCATGGTGGGCCTTCGCGCAAAAAGGCCTCACTTTACGGAAAAGTGGCTCAGATTTACTTTGCACTTCGTGGCTCATTTTTACTCTGCGCGCAACACCGGACGGGCAATCACTGCATACGGAAGCTCATGAAAAGGAATGCGCATCATCGTTTCTTCTGCAACACGCATGGGCCGCACCCTGAGATGAGCTTCATGAATGCGATTAGCTAGCGACTCCTCGCCCTCTATTGCGTCGACCGCCTTGCAAATAGCTCCATGGAAAACATCAATCATTTCCCCTGCGGCGCGAAGTTGCATCACGCGTTCTTCAGCGGCCTGCTTCCGTCGCGCTTCAGTTTGCTGACGAGCTATTCTTCCGGCCCAATATATTGCAGCAATGGAGCCAACGGCCTGAATCCAGGCAGCCGCGGTGTTTGCCGCTTCCCTATGCCACCCGAACACAGCCGACCAAACGGCGACCAGCGCCGCTCCCCCGACGACATAGGCCATGCCGATAATGAAACGATCCATACGCCCCCCCCGGCGGGGATCGTATTTCATGGTCGGTGCCCTGTCATGAGGGAACACCCCATCCTGCTCAGCGCCGGATGGGCTGAGCGATCCTCGACGGCAGGCGGGGGGCGAGGACTTCAGGGTGCACGGCCGGCGCCACACGCGGGCGAGCTGGCGCGTGGATGCTGGAACTCCCCCTGGTGAGGCTGAAGGAAGCGGAGGGTGGGAGACGATAGAGATGGTGCGGAAGTATGCCCATCTCGCGAGAGAGTTACCTGGCCACGCACGCAAACGTGGTCACGTCTCGTCCACGGCAGGCCAGATCAATGGCAGTGGAAACAAAAACGCCGCCTGGCCGGGCGGCGTAATTGCCTGATTTTTTTAGTAAAACTGGCGGAGAGGGTGGGATTCGAACCCACGGTACGGGGAAACCGTACGCCTGATTTCGAGTCAGGTACATTCGACCACTCTGCCACCTCTCCGTGCACCTTAGGGCGCTTGCCTGGGTCGTGGCGAACCAGACAACAGCCCTAAACTATAGCACGAAACAGGGTGGTTTGTCTCCGCAAGGCTAATCCGTGATCTTTTTGTATACCGTCAGCCCCAAGACCAGGAAGATCACGAAAAGGATGAGGAACAAGAAGAACAGGAACTTGGCGATGGCGGCCGCGCCCGCGGCGATGCCGGTGAATCCGAACAGCGCCGCAATGATCGAAATGACGAAAAATATCAATGCCCACTTCAGCATGGCTAGCTCCTCCCGGGGGTGAACATGCATCTACCCTAGCCTAGGCGTTAGCGGGCCGCGCGCCGCGATTGTTACGGAGTGAGTCGCTCCAAGCCGCCCATGTACGGCCGCAGTGCCTGGGGCACGACGATGCTGCCGTCGGCCTGTTGATAGTTTTCCAGCACGGCCACCAAGGCTCTCCCTACTGCGAGGCCCGAACCGTTGAGCGTATGCACGAGTTCCGGTTTGCCCTGGGCGTTGCGGAAGCGCGCCTGCAGGCGCCGAGCCTGGAAGGCTTCACAATTGGACACTGACGAAATCTCGCGATACGTGCCCTGGGCCGGGAGCCAGACTTCGAGGTCGTACGTCTTGGCGGCGCCGAATCCCATGTCGCCAGTGCACAGCAGCACCACGCGATACGGAAGTTCCAGTTTGCGCAAGACGTTCTCCGCGTGGCCAACCATTTCTTCCAGCGCCTCGTAAGAGCGCTCGGGATGAACGATTTGCACCATCTCGACTTTGTCGAACTGGTGCTGGCGAATCATGCCCCGCGTATCGCGACCGGCGCTACCCGCCTCCGAGCGGAAGCATGGCGTATGGGCGGTCAGTTTGATGGGTAGCGCATCGGCGCTGAGAATCTCGCCGCGGACCGTGTTGGTGAGCGTGATCTCGGACGTCGAGATGAGATAAAGCTCTTCCCGAGGTACCGGATTGCCGTTTTCGTCGACCGACTCGCCGCCTTTCGTGACCCAGAACATGTCGTCCTTGAATTTGGGCAGTTGGCCGGTGCCCACCAAAGTTGCCGTATTAACGATGTACGGCGTATAGCATTCGGTGTAGCCGTGCTCGCCCGTCTGGACGTCCAGCATGAACTGCGCAAGCGCGCGATGCAGCCGTGCGATGGGGCCGCGCATGAGCGTGAAACGCGAGCCGGACAATTTGACCGCGGTTTCGAAATCCAAGCCCAATGGTTCGCCCAGCGCCACGTGATCCTTGGGTTCGAAGGGCAACGGCGCCGGATCGGCACCGGTGGGGCTCCAGCGACGCACTTCGACGTTGTCGTCGCTGGATGCGCCGTTCGGGACGCTGGCGTGTGGCAGGTTGGGAACGGCGAGCAGCAGCGCCTGCATGTGGCGCTGGATGTTCGCGAGCTCTTCCTCCAGCGCTTTCAGGCGGGCCGGAATGGCCTGCGATTCGGCCAGCACGGCGGATGCGTCCTCGCCCTTGGCCTTGAGCATGCCGATCTGCTTGGCGAGCATATTGCGCCGTGCCTGCAGGTTTTCCGTCTCCGTCTGCACCGACTTGCGCCGCGACTCGAGCGAGTTGAAACCATCGAGGTCTAGCGTGTAGCCCCGGTCTTTGAGCCGGGCGGCCACTGCCT
The DNA here is from genome assembly GCF_019689535.1 of Pigmentiphaga sp. Taxonomy (GTDB): domain Bacteria; phylum Pseudomonadota; class Gammaproteobacteria; order Burkholderiales; family Burkholderiaceae_B; genus Pigmentiphaga. The sequence goes on along the minus strand of NZ_JADGHH010000198.1, from coordinate 3,508 downwards.
GGATGTCTTTGCGCAGCAGAGCGATATCGAGCATGGGAAAAGCCGTGGTGAGAAAATAAGGGGGATGACGCCGCCTGGGGGCGCAGCCCCCGGCGATGAATCTTTCATTTTAGCCTCCCCGGAAACGCTCAGCCCATGGACGCCAAGGCCGCAGGCTGGGACCCAGTGCCGGAGCCCTTTCCGAACGCGTCAACCCTTCTTCGCTTCCTTGTCCAGTTCGCGCAGGAAAGCGAGCTTCTGGGCGATCTTGGCTTCCAGCCCGCGGTCGGTCGGTTGATAGAACGTGGCCCGCACGCCCTCGGGGAAGTAGTCGACGCCCGCCGCATAGGCATGTGGCTCGTCGTGCGGATAGCGGTACTGCTTGCCGTGGCCCAATTGCTTGAGCAGTTTGGTGGGCGCGTTGCGCAGGTGGATGGGAACCGGCGCGGTACCGTGCTCGGCCACGAAACGCCGCGCTGCGTTGTAGGCGGTATAGACCGCGTTGGATTTCGCCGCGCATGCCAGGTAGACGACGGCCTGCGCGAGCGCCAGTTCGCCTTCAGGCGACCCTAGGCGCTCATAGACTTCGGCCCCTGCCCTGGCGATGTCCAGCGCACGCGGATCGGCCAAGCCCACGTCTTCGACGGCCATGCGGATGATGCGGCGGGCGAGGTAGCGGGGATCCGCGCCCCCGTCGAGCATGCGGCAGAACCAGTACAGCGCTGCATCGGGGTCCGAACCGCGCACGGATTTGTGCAAGGCGCTGATCTGGTCGTAGAACGCGTCGCCGCCTTTGTCGAAGCGGCGCAGGTTTTGCGAAAGCGCCGTCTCCAGCCATTCCGTGTCGACCTTGGTGCGTCCTGCCCCACGCGCCGACTCTGCCACCACTTCGACGGCATTGATGGCGCGGCGCGCATCGCCGTCGGCCCACGCCGCCAGCTGCTGCTGCGACGCTTCGTCGAACTCGACGTCGCCCAGCATGGCGATGGCTTTGGCGATCAGCAGCCTAAGCTCGTCGGCACTGAGCGACTGCAGCACGTAGACCCGCGCCCGCGACAGCAGGGCCGAATTGACCTCGAACGAGGGATTCTCCGTCGTCGCACCGATGAAGGTGAAAAGCCCGCTCTCCACGTATGGCAGGAAAGCGTCCTGCTGGGCCTTGTTGAAGCGGTGGACCTCGTCGACGAACAGGATGGTGCGGCGCCCCTTCTGCTGGGCCGCCTGCGCCGCGACGACCGCATCGCGGATGTCTTTGACACCGCCCAGGACCGCGGATATGGCGATGAACTGGGCATCGAAGGCATGGGCCATCAAGCGCGCGAGCGTGGTCTTGCCCACGCCCGGCGGCCCCCAAAATATCATCGAATGCGGCCGCCCCGACTGGAAAGCCACGCGCAGCGGCTTGCCAGGCCCCAGAAGATGGCTCTGCCCGACCACCTCGTCCAGGGAACGCGGCCGCAAGCGCTCGGCCAACGGCGCGGATGCGCCGGGGGCCGATGCGGAAGAAGCGTCGTCTGGAAAAAGATCGGACATGCGCCGCTCCGATCAGCGTTGGCCGGCTGGCTGTCCGTCCATGCGCACTACGTCCGCGCCGGGCGGCGGCGTGAAACGGAAGGCGTCTTGCGGCAAGGGAGGATTGCGCTCAATGCCGCTGAAGGTGATGGCCGTAGTTTGGCCGAATGCGTCATGCAGTTCCAGCCGCACGGGCAGGCCGCCCTGGAAGGCGATGTCCATGCGCGAGAAGCCGGCGTCCGGACTTTTCGGGGTGGCGCGCAACCATTGCAGTCCATCGCGCTCGGGCTGCTCGACGAGCTCGAAGGATTGCTCGAGCGAGCCCGAGCCAAACAGGATCTGCGCGGGCGATGACCCGATGACCTCGCCAACCGGGCGCACGGTGACCTGGTTCAGGTCCGGATCGTATTGATACAACTGCTTGCCGTCCGAGACGATTAACTGTTCATAGGGCTTGGCGACTTCCCAGCGGAAGCGCCCGGGGCGCTGGAAGGAAAACACGCCGGACTGCACGGGCGCGGCCTGACCGGATGCCCCGCGCGTGACTTGGGAAAACTGGCCGCGAGCGGCCTGGGTGTTGCCCGCGAACGCCCGCAGCTGGTCGATGGCCCCCGCGCAGGCGAGTGTCGGGGCGGCCAGCAGTACAGCCAAGCCCGCCCCCGCGAAGAAACGCGCGAACCGGACGGCGGTATGGGGAAAAGGTGTCATGTAGGATTCTCCGTAGCGCAGCGCGGCGGGCATGACCGCTATTCGCCCTGGCTGGCGGGCACGAGGATCTCGCGGTTGCCGTTGGACTGCATCGCCGACACCATGCCCGCACGCTCCATTTGCTCGAGTAAGCGGGCGGCACGGTTGTAACCAATGCGCAAATGACGCTGTACCAGGGAAATCGACGCCCGACGGTGTTTGAGCACGACTTCCACCGCCTGGTCGTACAAGGGGTCGGACTCGGCGTCCGCCATTCCAGTCACGCTGGTCAGTCCGTCGCCCGTCTCGCCCTCGACGATGCCTTCCAAAATGCCTTCCTCGTAATTGGGCTCGCCCAGGGTCTTCAACTGTTCGACCACGCGATGCACTTCGTCGTCGCTCACGAAAGCCCCGTGTACCCGGGTCGGCAGGCCCGAGCCGGGCGGCATGTAGAGCATATCCCCTTGTCCGAGCAGCGTTTCGGCGCCCATCTGGTCGAGAATGGTGCGCGAATCCACCTTGGACGACACCTGGAACGATATCCGGGTCGGGATGTTGGCCTTGATCAAGCCGGTGATCACGTCCACGCTGGGGCGCTGGGTGGCGAGGATGAGGTGGATGCCTGCGGCCCGGGCCTTCTGCGCCAGCCGCGCAATCAGCTCTTCGATCTTCTTGCCCACCACCATCATCAGGTCGGCCAGCTCGTCGATAATGACCACGATCATGGGCAGGGGCTGGAGCGGCTCGGGCGATTCGGGCGTGAGCGAGAAGGGGTTGGGGATAGGCTCTTCGCGCTTGATGGCCTCCTGCACCTTGGTGTTGTAGCCGGCCAGGTTGCGCACGCCGAGCTTGCTCATCAGCCGGTAGCGCTTGTCCATTTCCGCCACGCACCAGTTGAGCGCATTGGCGGCCTGGCGCATGTCGGTCACGACGGGCGCGAGCAAGTGGGGGATGCCCTCGTAGACGCTCATTTCGAGCATCTTGGGATCGATGAGGATGAGGCGCACCTGGCTCGGATCGGCCTTGTACAGCAACGACAGGATCATCGCGTTGATGCCGACCGACTTGCCCGAGCCCGTGGTACCGGCCACCAGCAGGTGCGGCATCTTGGCCAGATCGGCCACGACCGGCTTGCCCGCAATGTCCTTGCCCAGGGCCATGGTCAGGACCGAGGAGCTGCCGTGATAGGTCTGCGAGCCGAGGATTTCGGACAATTTGACGGTCTGGCGCCGCGCATTGGGCAGCTCCAGCCCCATCAAATTCTTGCCGGGTATGGTTTCCACCACCCGTATGCTGACTAGGCTGAGCGCCCGGGCAAGGTCTTTGGCCA
>NZ_JADGHH010000197.1 GCF_019689535.1 Pigmentiphaga sp. | reverse complement strand
TTGCCATAGTTGCCCAGTTTCCTGGGTCCGTCTGTGGTAATCCGATATGAAATGCGGGCAAGCCGCCAATAAGGGGAGCATACTGCGGCCCAGGCATCCCGCCCCGCCCCGGCCTCCCGTACAATCTGGAAATGCCAGTCCTTGACCTCAATTCCCAACTGCGCAGCGCCCTGCGGGCCGCTGCCCACCCGCTCAAGCCCGTCGTCCTCATTGGCGACAAGGGGCTGAGCGACTCCGTACTCCAAGAAATCGACCGCAATCTCGCGGCCCACGGCCTGATCAAGGTCCGGGCGGGAGGCGAAGACCGCGCCGCGCGCGACGAACTGCTCTACCGGATCTGCGAGGAGCTCTCCTGTGCCCCGGTGCACCACCTGGGCAAGATCTTCATCCTGTACCGGCCCACCGAACGCGATCCGGACGCCTCCTCGCTGCTCGGCGGGCGCAAGGGCAAGTCCGACGCGAGCGAGCTCGGCACGGGCGCGCGCAAGGGCAACGAAGCCTACGTGCCCAAAAAACTGGCGGTAGCCGGCAAGTCCGCCCCCGCCCGTGGGCGCAGCGAGCGTCCTGGGCGCGAGCGCGAAGGCCCGATGACGGCCAGGGAGCGCTACCTGGGCAGCGACAAGCCTGCCCGGCCCTCCACCCGGGAGGAAACCGGCTCCCGCCGCGGCGCAGCCCGCAAGGCGGCGCCCAAGCGCCCCGGCGGGCTGGGTTCGACGCTGGGAGCGGCGCGCCCCCCCGCGGCCAAGCGCTCCGGAAGCGCGCTCTCGCTGCGGGCCGGCGCCCGCGGGCGCGTACGGCCAGCCGCCGGCGCTCAGCGCACCACTGCCACCAGCCGCAAGGCCAAGACGGCCACCAAGAAGTAGAGCACGCTCGATACCCCGTGCCAGGTCCCGAAATCCGCCCATGCGGGAACGGCCTGGCCGGCGGCCATCAAGGCCCGGCCATAATCCATGACGGGCCGGGCACCGAAGTATCCGACTCCCACGCCTACCGCCATGAGCAGGACGGTGCGCCTTCCCCGCGCGCCGAGCGGCAGTCCGCCGCCAATCCGGTCGAGCAGCAGCATCGCCAGCGCGGCCAGCAATCCCCCGTAGGCCAACAGCCGAAACAGCGACCCGGCCGTCGCAGCCGCCCGCATGGGTTCCAACTGGGCAAAGAGCAGGGGCACGACCAAGCCCCCCACCGCCCAGAGCGTGCCGCACCACAGCGCGGCTACCAGCCGTACCAGCGTCGCCATCGTTACGCGCTCTCCCGCATGCGCCTCATTCGTAGCGCACGTCGAGGATTTCGTATTCCCGGACGCCGGACGGGGCCTGGACTTCGGCGACGTCGCCTGCCGATTTCCCGATCAGCGCGCGGGCGATCGGGCTGGAAATAGAGATGAGGTTGGCGCGTATGTCTGCCTCATCGTCGCCCACCACCTGGTAGGTCACGCGTTCGCCGGTTTCGAGATCCTCCAAGTCCACCGTCGCGCCGAAGACGATGCGGCCTTCGGCATCGAGCTCGGCGGGATTGATGATCTGCGCATTCGACAGCTTGGCCTCGAGCTCCTGGATGCGGCCCTCGATGAAGCCCTGTTTTTCCTTGGCGGCGTCGTATTCGGCATTCTCGGAGAGGTCTCCTTGCGCACGGGCGTCCGCGATGGCGTTGATCACTGCGGGACGCTCCACCGTCTTCAAACGGTGCAGCTCTTGTTTCAGGCGCTCGGCACCGCGCACGGTCAGCGGAATAGCAGCCATGTGTACTTCCTTTTTACGTCTGGTGTGGAATGCCTCCCGCCGGCACTCGCTGCGCCCGCCCCGCGTCTAAGGCGGGGGGCGCAAGAGGGCGGGAGGAAAAGAAAAATAAAACCCCGGTTCGATCAGGAACCGGGGCGATCTGGGTAGATTGTCCGAAAACTCGGCAGAACGTGCAAGCGCCCCCGGCCAAACATTACCCTTTGATACCCAAGGGATAACCCTGAAACGCCTACCGAACGCCCGGCCCCACCGGCCGGCCAAGGCATTCGAGCGAGTCCTACGCGCCGGGCCTAAGCACATCCCGCGGTTGGCATGACGGAGTCCCTACTCTATTCTGAATATGCGGTTCATACCTTACGGATAACGATCAGAGGAGTGCAACCATGTTCGACAATCCACCGCGTATCGGCTACCTGCGCGATCAATTCACGGCGTGGGGGCCACGCATATTGTTGGCGATCGTCATCCTGGTCGTCACGCATTTTGCGGCCCGTGGAATCAAATGGGCCGTAGTGCGCGCCGTCGGCGCGCTGCCGTTCGTTGCCCGGGCCACCCCCCGCCCCGGGCCCACGCTGGCTGAATCGCTGGGCACGCTGGCTTATTGGCTCGTATGGCTGGTGGGCCTGGTCGTCGCCATGGAGCCCCTCGGCCTGGACCAGGCCATGGACCCCATCCGGGCCCTGACCCACGAAGTATTCTCGTACGCCCCCCAACTGATCGGCGCGGCGCTCATCTTCATCGTGGGCCTGATCTTCGCCAAGATCGCGCGCAACATCGTCGAGACGGCATTGGGCGCCATCCACTTCGACCGCATCGGGACGCGGCTCGGGCTGTGCAAGCCTACCCAAGCCGCAGAGGGCGACAACCGATGCGCGGAATCGCTGATCCGGGCATGCGGCGCCATCGTCTTCACGCTCATCATTATTCCGGTGTCGATCGCGGCGCTGCAAACCCTGGGGATCACCTCCATCGTCACGCCTACCGTGACCGTGCTGGAGACGGTGCTCGCCGCCATTCCGCGAATCGTGGCCGCGGCACTGCTGCTCGCCATTGCCTTCGTCATCGCCCAGTGGGTACGCCAGCTGATCGCCAACACGCTCGCCTCGCTGGGCTTTGACCGCGCCCTGTCGAGCCTGGGCGTATTCGGCTCATCGCCCGCCCCGTCCTCGGTGGCAGCCACGGTGGCTTTGATCGCCATCATGCTGTTCGCCGCGATCGAAGCCGCCCGCCTGTTGAATTTCGACACCGTCGCCGTCTTGCTGACAGAGGTCACCGAGCTCGGCGGGCAGGTCGTCTTCGGCAGCGTCATCATCCTCGTCGGCGTGATCATGGGGCGCATCGTTGCACGCATCGTCGGCGACTCCGTGGGCGAAAGCGGCCTTCCCTCCGTGCTGAAGTACGCCATCATCGCGCTGGCGGTCGCGATCGGCTTGCGGTTCATGGGGTTGGCCAATGAGATCGTCAACCTGGCCTTCGGCCTGATCCTGGGCGCCGCCGCCGTGGCATGCGCGCTGGCGTTCGGCCTCGGCGGACGCCAAACGGCGCACGAGCTCCTGCAAAAATGGACGGCACAACGGCCGTCCATTTTGCGCAACCCTGAGTCCGGACAGGATCGGTCGACGTCCTCTCCCGAAGACGGCGCCTAAGCCTGCGCAGGCCGCCCCCCATGCCGGAGGGCGGCCTGGGCGGGTGGCGACTACGCCACCGAGCGGTGCAGCTCCTGCAGCGAGTAGACCTGCAGGCCGGCCCCCTGGCGCATGTACTGCATGCCTTCGACCGCTGCCCACGCGCCCGCCACCGTGGTGTAGTAGGTGACGCGCGAAGCCAGCGCCGAGGTCCGGATGGCGCGGGAGTCCGCAATGGCATTGCGGCGCTCTTCCACCGTGTTGATCACGAGCGAAATCTCGCCGTTCTTGACCATGTCCACGATGTTGGGACGCCCCTCCGTGACCTTGTTCACGACCTTCACCGGGATGCCCGCCGCTTCGATGGCCGCAGCGGTGCCGCGCGTTGCCACCAGCGAGAAGCCCAGCGCGTGCAGGCCGCGCGCAACGGCGATGATCTTGCCCTTGTCTTCGTTCTTGACGCTGATGAATGCCGTGCCATCGTCGGGCAGGCGCACGCTCGCGGCCAATTGTGACTTCACGAAGGCTTCGCCGAAGCTATAACCCACGCCCATCACCTCGCCGGTAGACTTCATCTCGGGCCCGAGAATGGTATCCACTCCCGGGAACTTGACGAACGGGAACACGGCCTCCTTGACCGAGAAATACTTGGGCGTGATCTCGCTGCCCAAGCCCTGTTCGTCGAGCGAGCGGCCGGCCATGGCGCGAGCGCCGATCTTGGCCAGCGGCAGCGACGTCGCCTTGGAGACGTACGGCACGGTCCGCGAGGCGCGCGGGTTGACCTCCAGCACGTACACCGTTCCCTGCTGGATCGCGAACTGGACATTCATCAGGCCGACCACGTTCAGCGCACGCGCCATCAATCCGGTCTGGCGCTTGATTTCCTCGATGAGCTCGGCAGACAGCGAGTACGGCGGCAGGCAGCACGCCGAGTCGCCGGAATGGACGCCGGCCTGCTCGATGTGCTCCATCACGCCACCGATGAACACGCGCTTGCCGTCCGACAGGCAATCGACGTCCACCTCGATCGCATCGTTCAGGAAGCGGTCGAGCAGCACCGGCGAATCGTTGCTGACCTTGACGGCCTCGCGCATGTAGCGCTCGAGGTCCTTCTGCTCATGCACGATTTCCATCGCGCGGCCGCCCAGCACGTAGCTGGGGCGCACCACCAGCGGATAGCCGATTTCCTGGGCAAGGGCCAGCGCCTCCGCTTCGGTGCGCGCCGTGCGGTTGGGCGGCTGGCGCAGGCCGAGCTTTTGGAGCAGCTTCTGGAAGCGCTCGCGGTCTTCTGCGATGTCGATGGATTCCGGGCTGGTGCCGATGATGGGCACGCCGTTGGCCTCCAGCGCCTTGGCCAGCTTCAGTGGCGTCTGGCCACCGTACTGGACGATCATGCCGACGGGTTTTTCCTTCTCGACGATCTCGAGCACGTCCTCGAGGGTCAGGGGCTCGAAATAGAGTCGGTCGGACGTGTCGTAGTCGGTGGAGACGGTTTCCGGGTTGCAGTTGACCATGATGGTCTCGTACCCGTCTTCGCGCAACGCCATGGCCGCGTGCACGCAGCAGTAATCGAACTCGATGCCCTGCCCGATCCGGTTGGGGCCGCCGCCCAGCACGATGATTTTCTTGCGGTCGCTCGGATTGGCCTCGCACTCCTCTTCATACGTGGAGTACATGTAGGCGGTGTGCGTGGCGAACTCGGCCGCGCACGTATCCACCCGCTTGTAGACCGGACGCACGTTGAATTGGTGGCGCAGCTTGCGCACCTCGGTTTCCGTCGTGTCGAGCAGGTACGCAAGGCGGCGATCGGAGAATCCCTTGCGCTTCAACTGCCACAGGGTATTGCGGTCGAGGTCGGCCAGCGTTTTTTTCTCCAGCGCAAGCTCGATGTCGACGATTTCCTTGATCTGCGCCAGGAACCACGGGTCGATGTGGGTCAGCGCATGCACCTCTTCCAGCGTGAAGCCCTGCGCGAACGCGTCGCCCACGTACCAGATGCGTTCCGGCCCAGGCTCGCCCAGTTCGACCTCGATGCGCTCGCGGTCCGTGGTCTTCTGGTTCAGGCCGTCCACGCCGACCTCCAAGCCGCGCAGCGCCTTCTGGAACGATTCCTGGAAGGTCCGGCCGATGGCCATCACCTCGCCCACCGATTTCATCTGCGTGGTGAGGTGCGCATCGGTCTGCGGGAATTTCTCGAACGCGAACCGCGGCACCTTGGTGACGACGTAGTCGATGGTGGGTTCGAACGAAGCCGGGGTGGCGCCGCCGGTGATGTCGTTGCGCAGCTCGTCCAGCGTATAGCCGACGGCGAGCTTGGCCGCGACCTTGGCGATGGGGAAGCCCGTGGCCTTGGAAGCCAGCGCCGACGAACGCGACACGCGCGGGTTCATCTCGATCACGATCATGCGGCCATTGGCCGGATTGACCGCGAACTGCACGTTCGAACCGCCCGTGTCGACGCCGATCTCGCGCAGCACCGCGAGCGAGGCGTTGCGCATCAGCTGGTACTCTTTGTCCGTCAGCGTCTGGGCGGGCGCGACGGTGATCGAGTCGCCCGTATGGATGCCCATGGGGTCGAGGTTCTCGATCGAGCAAACGATGATGCAGTTGTCGGCCTTGTCGCGCACGACCTCCATCTCGAACTCTTTCCAGCCGACGAGCGACTCCTCGATCAGGAGTTCGCTCGTGGGCGAAGCTTCCAGGCCGCGGCGACAGATGGTCTCGAACTCCTCGGCGTTGTAGGCAATGCCCCCGCCC
>NZ_JADGHH010000196.1 GCF_019689535.1 Pigmentiphaga sp. | reverse complement strand
GTCTTCGGCGCCTTTCTCCTGCCTTTCCGTCACCCCGAACAGGAGAACCCCCATGCACCCTCGACACCCCCCAGCTTTGCAGTACGGCAGCGTGTGCAGCGGCATCGAAGCCGTGAGCCTCGCCTGGCAGCCCCTTGGGCTGCAAGCCGCCTGGTTCGCCGAGATCGAGCCGTTTCCCAATGCCGTCCTCGCACACCGCTATCCCGAGGTTCCGAACCTCGGCGACATGACGGGCATCGCCCGCCAGATCCGTGCCGGCACCGTTTCCGCACCCGACATCCTGGTCGGCGGAACTCCGTGCCAATCCTTCAGCGTCGCCGGCGACCGCCAAGGGCTCGCCGATCCGCGCGGCGCGCTCACCCTTGCATACGTGGAGTTGGCCAATGCCATCGATCAAGCCCGCACCCAAGCCCGCCGCCCGGAAGCCACGCTCGTCTGGGAAAACGTCCCGGGCGTCCTCTCCGACCGCTCCAACGCCTTTGGTTGCTTCCTGGGCGCATTGGCCGGAGAAGGCCGTGCGCTCGAACCGCCAGGGCCGCGGTGGACGCACGCAGGTTGTGTGTCTGGACCCCGCCGCCGCATCGCGTGGCGCGTGCTCGACGCCCAATACTTCGGCGTTGCCCAGCGCCGTCGCCGCGTGTTTCTTGTGGCAAGTGGTGATCCAGACGTCGATCCCGCCGCAGTACTTTTTGAGTCCGAAGGCGTGCCTGGGCATCCTGCGGCGGGCTTCGCACCGTGGCAAGACGCTGCCGCGGGTTCTGCATCGGGTACTGGCGCAGCAGGCAGCTATGCCGGACTGAACCGCGCCTACGGCAAGGTCACGCTCGCCTTCGGCGGCGGCAACACCCGTGGGCCGATCGACGTGGCCGCCTGCCTGACGGCGGCTCCCGGCGCCAAGAACGACTTCGAGGTCGAGACCTTCGCCGTGCAGTCGGTGACCGGCGCCATCAGCCACGCCCTGAACACCGCCAACAATGGCAAGGGATGCGGCGAAGATGGCACCGGACGCGGCGTGCCGATCATCGCCAGCCCGCCCGAATCGGCGATCGTCGCTTTCGCCCAGAACAACCGCAGCGAAGTGCGCCTGGAATCGGGGCACGGCCAGGTGACCGGGGTGCTCATGCGGGGTGGAAAGCCGGGCTACGGCCAGCCCGTCATTGCCAGTGTGTCCTTGCGCGGCCGCGCCACCGGGATGACGGCGGAACTCGGCCCAGCCGTGTCGCCCGCATTGCGTGCCAGCAGCGGCGGCGCTGACAAGGGCCATGTGCTCGCACCGACCTACGAGGCGCATTTCCGCTACACCCCGAAGGTGCCAGGGGGGGCCGACTGGTCGCAATGGCGTGTGCGCCGGCTCATGCCCGTGGAGTGCGAACGCCTCCAGGGCATGCCCGACGACTACACCCTCGTGCCGTACCGCGGCAAGCCGGCCGCGGATGCGCCGCGCTACAAGGCCATCGGCAATTCGATGGCCGTGCCCTGTGTGGCCTGGTTGGGACGCCGGTTGTTGCAGGCATTGCGTTGAACACGGTGATAGCGAGTTTCCGTTTCTCGCACGACGGCATCCTCGCGTGCCGCGATGCTCGCCCCATGCGTCGCTGACTTTGTCAGCACCATGCCAGCAGTCAGGGTTCCCGACTGCCGCGGAATCTTCTTCCGTGCGACCCGCCAGTCCGCTTCGCATCGACCACCGCGGACGAGCGCCTTTCTGGCGCCGATGCTGCCTTGTTCCACCGACCGGGAGGTTCCGCTTCCCGACCGGGATGTGGCCTCCGTCCTTCACCAGGAGATCGCCATGTCCCTTCCGCCCCACGCGGTGCTTCCGAGCCCCGCCCAGGCCCGAGCCGATGCCATCGGCTATCTGGCCCTGATCCACATCGGCAAGCGCCTGTCCCTCCAGGTCTGCCACAGCGCCGCCGGCCACTACATCGGCACCACCGATGCAGACGGCCCGGTCTCGCGCGAGTCCGCCCAGTACTTCCGCTCCTACCAGGCCGCCAGCCACGCCTTGACGACCGGCCGTTGGCAACAGCGCCTCCATCCCTGAATCCCTCTCGCCAGGAGACTTTTCATGAACCAGTCTTTGCCCCAAGACGTGCTCGATCTGATCGTGCGGGAAGACCTGCATTTTTCCCAAGCTCCCGAAGCATTCTTCCAGGCGTGGAAGCGCGGTGCAGAAATCGCCGGTCACGAGTGGTTCGGCGACGGCACGCGCGATGGCCTGCAACGCGCCACCAGCAAGTGGGATCTGCGTCCGAACCTGCTGATGCTCAATGACGCCCTCGGCGTACTGAGCGGCGGCCAGCGGATGTTCCTCGCCGCGATGGTCAGCTTCTACAACGAACGCGAGGGCGGCGCCATGCTCAAGCGTTGCGGCTTCCACGGGCTGGCCGACTTCGGGGGCCTCGACCTGGAACGCCGTCAGGTGCTCGCCGATCTGCTGCTCAATTACAACGGCTGGTGAGCCTTCGCCAGCACATCACCGTTTTCTTTCCCACTTCCCACGAGGGGCATGCGCCTTGTTCAAGGCCATGCCCCTCTTTCTTTTCTTCCTTCACCCGCTGGGGTTCCATCCCCGGCAGGGGATGTGTTCCGCCTATCCTTTGCTGGAGAAATCCCATGTCCAAGACCGAAAATCCCTTCGTTCGCGGGTACAGCAATCTGCGCATCGTCCGCTCCCTCTGCATCAGCTACGACGACGGCAGCCCACTGGTCTGGCGTCCCATCCACGCCAGCCAGGCGCATCTGTCCGACCGCGACCTCATCTCGTCGCCTTGCATCGTCACCAACGACTTCGCCGTGATCCGAAATATCGGCGAGGAAATCAGCGACGAATTGGCGGCCGAGTGCGATGCCGGCGAAGGCGTCAATGGCGAGGGCGTCGTGGGCGCCGTGGTCTATGCCATCCATGGCGACGACTTCAACGGCGAACCCGTCCATATCGGCGACACCTATTCCGAGGAAGCCGCCCGCGAGATCGTGGGGCGGCTGAGTTTCAAGACCGGCTTTTACAGCCGCGCCTGGGAGATCAGCAGCGCCCATCTGACCGAGGACGCCAACCGCTACCTGATGGAGCTGGCTGACCTCGCCACCCCGGAGAGGTTCCTGTTCATCGCCTTCCGCATCCCGTACAGCCCGGCGATCGGCGTCAAGCTGATCTCCACGCCCTGGACGGACAGCCATCTGCAGGACCTGGAAGGCATCACCGCCGAACAACTGCGGCAGGAACACCGGAACAAGCGCATGCCCGAATCCCTGGTGGACACGCTGCAACAGGCCGGCCAGGCCGATGTTCGCTTCCTGATCTTCGATGCCGACGCCCCGGTACTGGAAGGTCTGCCGCTGTACGAATCGTAGTCCCTGCGCTCCCTGGGAGCACCCACCGTCCTTGCGGCTCGGCATTCGCGAGGGTGCCGAGCCGCTCCTTCTTAGGAGCACACCATGATCCCTTCACTGTCCAAGCCCGACCTCGATCTGCCCAACATCGTTGACCACGTACTGCGCGATCTTGGCGCTGAAGCAGACTTCGAGCTGCAACTGGACGCCTGCATCAATGCCATGAGCCAGGACGATGCCATCGGCCAAACGCTGGTGTTCGAGCGCATGAGCGGCACGCTGCACATGCGCCATATCAGCATCGCCGATCTCGTGGAGACCGACATCAACCGCTACGAAATGGTGGTGTTCGACGGCGGCAATACCTGCGGCGACTGCTGGAAGCACGTCTTTTTCCCACGACAACGCACGCATTGCTTCGTGTACGAAAACTTCTGATCCACCTGCCGCCCCTCGATCGAGGGGCGTTTTCTTGTCCGTGTCCGCCGCACCAATGCGGGAACGTCCAGATTCCATATTGCGTGCACCGGGCCGCCAGCGACGCGCCATGCTGGCCGCGTGTTCGCTGGCGTAGCCGGCAACCGCCCAGGCAGTCGAGACCTTCGAGGCTGCGGTGCACCCGCACTGGTCACCTCCATCCATCGACGCACACCGCGTCTTTTCCACCCCCAAGGGATCTTCCTCCCTTGCGGGCGGGAGTCCCTTGTTTTCCTTCAAGGAGTCTCCCATGGACCGTTCTGCTATTCGCATCCAGTTGCCCACGCTCATCGCAGGGCACGTCCCGCGCAACGTGAACTCGTTCAAGTTCCGCTTCTTCGACAGCCAGCCGCAGGAATCCACGCTCGGATTCGTGATCGACCCCAAGCCCTTCGACGGCAAGGTGGTGGCGACGACCGATGACGCCATCGTTCTCAAGACCTCCCGTGCCGAGTTCGCGGTGCTGGATCGCGACCTGGTCACCGTCGTCCCCGACGAAGGTGCCAAGGTGCACGTCCAGCCCTATGCGCGGCGCCGCTTCGACGGCCTGCGCGCGGACACACCGGAAGAACGCACCGAGTACACCTCCGAGGGCAAGCCGTACACCATCCAGACGCACATCCTCGGCTCCGCGCCGGCCAAGCTGCCCATCCCCGAACCGCAGTGCCCCGAACTGCACGACCTGATCCAGCAACTGGAGGAACTGCCGGCGCCCGATCGCTTCCGGAAGATCACCCACATGCTGGTCGATGCCGGGGCCAAGGACTTCACCTGGGTCGATCCGGCACCGACCAAGATCATCGATACGCCGCCGGCGATCAGCTTCTCCGTCTCCACGGCGAAGTTCGAGGGTCGGGTCACCGTGCTCTACGACCGTGCCGGCGACGTGTACGTGATCGAGCTGCATCAAGGCGATGAACTCGTCGAGCGCATCGACGAGGTGTATTTCGACAGCCTCGGCGAGGCGCTGGCGCATCGAATCGACGATGGCCGCTGGCGCCAGATCCAGGTGACCGTCCTGGAGCAGGCCAAGCGCACGCGCAAAGCCCTCTCGGCGTGATCAACCAGGCCGCGGCTTCCGCGGCCTACCTTCCATCCCACTTTGAGGAGATTTCTCCATGTCCCTGCGATTCAAGGGGGTCGATCTGCGCCCGGTGTTAGCCGAAGCAGTCACCAACCAGTGCCGCGTCGTCCTCGCCAAGGACCAAGGCGCCTACTTCCTCGCCGAACGCGGCGAGCGCCTTCCCGGTGGCCGCCAGAAGCTGATCGCCTACGCGGTCGGCTGCAACCCCGACGTCGATCCTTTCGACGACTGGTGGGCACTGGTGAACGCCGAGCTGGGTGGCGATGATTTCGGCGAGTTCTTCGACGTACAGGACGACGTGTTCGCCCGCATCCTGCACAGCGAAGACGATCTGGCGTTGTCCGCCACCGAGACGCACCTGTCCTTGCAGGCGGTTCCGCCCGAGCCCAATGGCGGATGACCGCCGCTTTCCCCGACCCCCGCGCATGCGGGGGTTTCTTCGTTCTGGAGCCAGCATTTCGACCGGACCCGGCCCCGGAATGGGGTGGTCCGGTGGTGCCGATTCATCGATGCCCCCGGCGTACCGTCATGCCACGCTGCCGCCATGCCCCGCCGATTGCGATCAGCAGCATGCCCAGGTAGCCACGATCTTCAAGGCTACGACGCGGTTCTGACCGCGTTGATCCCCCCCGTTCGCACCGGCATCCATGCGCGAACAACCATCGATTCCAGATGGCGATGCCACCACGCTGTTTCATCAACCCACGCGGGGGTTCCACACCTTCCCCGCCTGGGTCGGGTGTGTCTCCGCTTCTTTGTCCTACTGGAGATTCACCATGACCACTTCCAACGAAAAAACCTACTTCGATCTGCACATCACCGGCTTCGGCTATCTCAGTCGCATCCGCGAGGTGAAGCCCAAGAAGGGGTCTCCCTTCCTGGCCTGCGACATCGCGGCGCTCAACGGTCCCAGCGATGACGTGTCCTACGTGCGTTTCGATACCCGCGTTTCCGGCAACGAAGCGCAGCACCTGGTCCGCCGCTGCGAGGATGCCGTCAAGGCCGAAAAGAAGGTCCTGATCGGCTTCCGCCTGGGCGACCTCTGGGCCGACGTCTTCACCTACACCAAGGGGAAGCGCGCCGGCGAACAGGGGGTGAGCTTCAAGGCCCGCCTGCTGTTCATTTCTTGGATCAAGGTCGACGGCGAGCTCGTCTACAAGGCCGAGCCCAAGCCGACCGACTCCGACGAACGCGAGAGCGACGTTCCGGCCCCCGCCGAAACGCCCGCCCCGCAGGAAGCTCCGGCCCAGGCGTCCCCCGTGC
>NZ_JADGHH010000195.1 GCF_019689535.1 Pigmentiphaga sp. | reverse complement strand
GGGGAAAGCTTAGTCACAATCTATGCGCCGTTTATAATGATTGAATAATGATTAATAAATGAGACATATAGATCACCATGCGCAGAAGAATCTCGCTCTCGGAGATGGAGGCGTTTGCGGCTGTTGTCCGGGAGATGAATTTCAGTCGCGCGGCAGAGCAATGCTGTACGACCCAGCCGGCGTTGAGCGTCACGATCCGTGAACTGGAACGCAAGGCCGGCGCCGCACTTTTATTGCGAAGCACTCGGCGCATGAGTTTGACGCCAGCGGGAGAGCAATTTCACCACCTTTGCAAGGAGGTCCTCGCGCTGTACGACGACGGCTTCTCCCGATTCCAGAACTTTGTGACGGGTCGGTCCGGCACCTTGGTCGTGGCGGCCTCGCCGTCGATCATGGCCGGTATGTTCCCCCGGCTTCTGCAACGATTTCATGAGGCGCTCCCAGACGTCAAAGTCGAAGTTCGGGAGCGATTACATGAAGAATGTGTTCGCCTGTTACGGGAGAAAAAGGCGCACTGCGCGATTACCGCAGCCAAACGGGACGCTCATGACCTGGAGCAACGGCACCTTTTCTTCGACAAGTTGATTCTCGTGTGCCCGACGGACCACACACTTGCGTCCCGGACCCAAGTGACCTGGGAGGAGATCGTGCGCCACCCGCAAGTCTCCCTTTCCGCGGACAGCCACATCAGGCAGGTCATCGAGGTCGAGTACGCGAAACGGGATTTGAAATTCCGACCGGCCGATGAAGTCGAGCGATTCACCTCTTTGCTGGCGTTGGTCTCTTCGCGCCGGGGTGTAGGCATCCTGCCCGAATCGTTGGTCCGGGAACTCAGCTACCGCAACTTGCGCTTTCTCCCCATAGCGGAAGAATCAGCGGCTAGAAGCATCTGCCTTATCACCGCCCGTGCAAGCGTACTGCCCCCGGCCTTTGAGCGTTTCCGCGAAGTCTGCGTGGACGTGTTGGGATAACGCCTTAGAGGCGCCACGCGCCGGTGCTAGGCCTGCGCCGGCGCGAGTCCTCACACGTCGATATTCCCCGCCATCAATGCATGCGTTTCGATGAAAGCGCGCCGCGGTTCGACGTGGTCGCCCATGAGGGTGGTGAAGATTTCGTCCGCCGAGATGGCGTCTTCGATCTGGACGCGCAGCAGCCGACGCACGGAGGGGTCCATCGTCGTTTCCCACAACTGGCTGGGATTCATTTCGCCCAGGCCCTTGTAGCGCTGCTTGGAAATCGAGCGCTCCGCCTCCGAACGCAGCCACTGGATCGCTTCGCGGAAATTCGTGACGGCCAGCTCCTTGAGCTTGTCGCCTTCGCCACGCTCGACCTTCCCACCGCTGCCGATCAGGCCCTGGAAGGTCTTGGCGCCGTTGTGCAGCACGCGGTAATCCGGGCCGTTGAGGAAGGCTTGGTCGATGACGGTGACGCGAATGTTCCCGTGGTGGTTGCGGTGGATTTCCAGCTTGGGCTGCTGCGTTTCCTCGTCCACCACGACTTTGGTGTGGACGACGCCCGGCATGGCCGGGTCTTCCAATTCCGCCTGCAGGCGCTGGCGCGACAGCTCGGCCGCGTCCACGCTGGAAAGATCGATTTCCACACCCTGCACGATGGCCGACAACGTCGCCACGTCCATGATGCGCGAGAGCCGATCGATGACGGCGTCGACCAGGTTGTACTGGCGGGCAAGCTCCTTGAGTGCTTCCCCGGTGATGGGTTCGGCATCGGCCGTCGGGTAGAGCTTCGCGTCCTTGAGCGCGAGGTCCAGCATGAACGCGGCTTCTTCGGCTTCGTCCTTCAGGTAGCGCTCTTCGCGTCCCACCTTGACCTTGAACAGGGGCGGCTGGGCGATATAGATGTAGCCGCGTTCGATGAGCTGCGGCATCTGGCGATAGAACAGCGTCAGCAGCAGCGTGCGGATATGCGCGCCGTCCACGTCTGCATCGGTCATGATGATGATGCGGTGATAGCGCAGCTTGTCGATGTTGAAGTCGGGGCCGATGCTGGTTCCCAGCGCTGTGATCAGCGTGGTGATCTGTTCGCTGCTGATGAGCTTGTCGAAGCGGGCCTTCTCGACGTTCAGCACCTTGCCGCGCAGCGGCAGGATGGCCTGGAACTTGCGGTCGCGGCCTTGCTTGGCCGATCCGCCGGCGGAATCCCCCTCCACGATGTAGAGCTCGGACTTGGATGGATCCTTTTCCTGGCAGTCGGCAAGCTTGCCGGGCAGGCCGGCGCCTTCCAACACGCCTTTGCGACGGGTCATCTCGCGGGCCTTGCGCGCCGCTTCGCGGGCGCGGGCGGCTTCCACGATCTTGCCACACAAGGCCTTGGCATCCGCGGGGTTCTCGAGCAGCCAGGTTTCCAGGCTGCGCGCCACGGCATCTTCCACCGCGGGCCGCACTTCGCTGGAGACGAGCTTGTCTTTGGTCTGGCTGCTGAACTTGGGTTCGGGCACCTTGACCGACAGCACGCAGGTCAGGCCTTCGCGCATGTCGTCGCCGGTGGTTTCCACCTTGGCCTTCTTGGCCAGCTCGTTCTCGTCGATGTACTTGTTGATCACCCGTGTCATCGCCGCGCGCAGGCCGGTCAGGTGCGTGCCGCCGTCACGCTGCGGGATGTTGTTGGTGAAGCACAGCACGCTCTCGGTGTAGCTGTCGTTCCATTGCATTGCCACTTCGACGCCCACGGGCACGCCGCCGGCGGAAGACTCGGTAGAGACGGCGAACACGTTGGGATGCAGTACCGTCTTGGAGCGGTTGATGTATTCGACGAAGCCTTTGACGCCGCCGCTGAAGGCGAAGTCCTCTTCCTTGCCTTGGCGCTCGTCCACCAGCTTGATGCGCACGCCATTGTTCAGGAACGAAAGCTCGCGCAGCCGCTTGGACAACACCTCGTAGTGATACTCGATGTTGGAGAAGATTTCCGCATCGGCGAGGAACTGCACGCGGGTACCGCGCTTGTCGGTCTTGCCGACGATCTTCAAAGGCTCGACGCGCTGGCCGCGGCGGAATTCCATCTGGTAGAGATGGCCGTTGCGGCGGATGCTGAGCTTGAGCCACTCCGACAACGCGTTCACGCAAGACACGCCCACCCCGTGCAGTCCGCCCGAGACCTTGTACGAGTTCTGGTCGAACTTGCCGCCGGCGTGCAGCTCGGTCATGACGATTTCCGCCGCGCTGCGCTGGAATTCGTCGTCTTTGTGGATGTCGGTGGGAATGCCTCGGCCGTTGTCCGAGACCGAGATCGAGTTGTCGGTATGTATCGTGACGACGATCTCGTCGCAATAGCCCGCCAGCGCCTCGTCGATGGCGTTGTCGACCACTTCGAACACCATGTGGTGCAACCCCGTGCCATCGGAGGTGTCCCCGATGTACATCCCAGGCCGCTTGCGCACGGCCTCGAGCCCCTTCAGCATCTTGATGGAGTCGGCGCCGTACGAATCCTCGGAGCGGGAGGTATCGACCAGCGTATTGTTGGCAAGGCTAGTATCGATCTCGCCCGTATCAGGCGCGGTGTTCTGTTCGGTCATAGGAAAGCCCACCCCCGGATGGATTGCGGCGGCCCTTCCCGAAGGAAAGGACAGCTGGCAGGCGCGTACGACCGCGCTGCGTCATCCGAGGTCATAAAACAAACCAAGGCCCTTCCCGAATCAGCACCTCGACCCGGCAAGGGAAGATTAATCAAAGAACGAACCGCCACCGCCAATGGCCCACGCCGGCAATCCCACGATGAGCCGCCTCGGCGACCCATCGTTGCCAGCATGGCATGGCCCATGTGGAGGCTTAAATCCGCATCGGCATCACGACGTATTTGAAATCTGCGTTGTCTGGCAGGGTGATCAACGCCGATGAGTTGGCGTCGCCGACGCTCCACTGCACGGTTTCCGCCTTCAGGTTGCCCAGCACGTCGAGCAGGTAGCTGACGTTGAACCCGATGTCCAGCGGTTCGAAACCGTAGTCGATCTCGAGTTCTTCCTGGGCTTCTTCCTGTTCCGCGTTGCTGGCAGATATCTTGAGCACGTGGTCGGCCATCTGCATCCGGACGCCCTTGAACTTGTCGGTAGTCAGGATGGCGGCACGTTGCAGGCTGCGCTGGAGCGCTTCGCGGGCTATCGGGAACTGCTTGCTGTAGCCCTGCGGAATGACCCGCTGGTAGTCGGGGAACTTGCCTTCGACCAACTTGGAGATCAACTCCACGTCGCCGAATACGAATTTGATCTGATTGGCCGCGACGGAGATCTCGATGGGATCGTCGCTGTCCTCCAGCAGGCGAAGCAGCTCCAGCACGGTCTTGCGCGGAACGATGACTTCCTGCTTGGGAGCGTTGCCATCGATCGTGATGGCGCAATAGGCCAGCCGGTGCCCGTCCGTGGCCACGCAGCGCACGTTATTGCCGTCCAGCACGAGCAGCATTCCGTTCAGGTAGTAGCGGATGTCTTGCTGGGCCATCGCGAAGTGCACCATGTTCAGCAGATGGCGGAACGACTTCTGCGCCATCGTGAGCGAAGCATTCCACGACGCGGGCTGCGCCACGGTCGGAAACTCTTCGGCCGCCAGGGTCTGCAGCGCGAACCGGCTCTTGCCGGACTGGACCGACAGCTTCTTGTTGGCCAACGACAGGGCTACATCACCCGTTTCGGGAAGGGCGCGCAAGATGTCGAGCAGTTTGCGAGCTGCCACCGTAGTGGATTCAGACGCATCACCCACGCCGAAGTCGGCATGGGTGGTGATCTGAACCTCGATGTCCGTAGACACGAACGACACGCGACTGCCTTCCTTGCGCAACAGGATGTTGGCCAGGATAGGCAAGGTGTGCCGCCGCTCCACGATGCCTGAAACGGTGGCGAGCGGCTTAAGCAACGCGTCGCGTGAGGCTTTGACCAATTGCATATCCAATCCTTCTTTGGGTTGGTAGTTGATAGGACCCTGTGTACAACTGGAAATCCTTCAAAAAAACATTGTAAATCAAGAACTTGTCCAGCTTTTCCGGGTGGGGATAGACCGCTGGAGCATATCGCATAAGCCTGAACAACTTTCGTTCGAAAAAAGCGCGGCCAAGTTGTCCAGAAATGCCCCAGGGCTTATCCACACACCCATGCACAGAGGTCCCGGCTGAGAATCGTCGTCGTTTATCCCTTCAAAGTTTGTTCGAGTACATGCAGTGCATGGTTCAACTCAGCCTGCTTGGTACGTGATTCCGCGATCTTGCGCACCGCGTGCAGCACCGTGGTGTGATCCCGCCCGCCGAAGAGCTCCCCGATCTCCGGCAGGCTCTTCTGGGTCAGCTCCTTGGCCAAGTACATGGCGATCTGCCTCGGCAGCGCGATGTTGGCCGGCCGGCGCTTCGAATACATGTCGGCGACTTTGATCTTGTAGAAATCGGCGACCGTCTTCTGGATGTTCTCCACCGTGATCTGGCCGTTGGATACCGAAAGCAGATCCTTAAGCGCGTCCTTGCATACCTCCACGGTAATGGGCTTGCCGTGGAACTTGGCATAGGCCAAAACCTTGCGCAGCGCCCCTTCGAGTTCGCGCACGTTGCTGCGCAGGTGCTTGGCAATGAAGAAGGCCACTTCCTCGGGCAGGTGAACGCCTTCCGTTTCCGCCTTCTTCAGAAGAATCGCGACCCGCATCTCCAGCTCGGGCGGCTCGATGGCGCAGGTCAGGCCTGAGTCGAAGCGGGAGATGAGCCGGTCGTCGATGCCGGAGAGCTCCTTCGGATAGGTATCGCTGGTGATGATGATCTGCTTGCGCAGCGCCACCAGTGCCTCGAAAGCGTAGAAGAACTCTTCCTGCGTCCGGTTCTTGCCGGAAAAGAATTGGATGTCATCGATCAACAGCAGATCGAGCGAGTGGTAGTAACGCTTGAAGTCGTCGAAGGCCTTGCGCTGGTAGGACTTGACGACGTCCGAGACGAATTGCTCCGCGTGGATGTAGCGCACGCGGGCACCGGCGTTCTCCGCCACCATGGAATTCCCGATGGCGTGGATCAGGTGGGTCTTGCCCAAGCCCACGCCGCCATATAGGAACAACGGGTTGTAGGAGGTGCCGGGGTTCTCGGCCACCTGCAGGGCAGCCGCCCGGGCGAGCTGGTTGGCCTTGCCGGTGACGAAATTGTCGAACGTGAGCTCGGCGTTGAGCCGGGATCGCTCATAGATGCTCGTCGCCTCGGTCGTGTCCGGCTTGGTCACGCGCGGCACCGGGCGCGGCGCATCGGCGGCCCCCCGCGCGGG
>NZ_JADGHH010000194.1 GCF_019689535.1 Pigmentiphaga sp. | reverse complement strand
GGCATGCCTCCCGCCCTCGTCGAACGGCTAAACGCCGAAGTGCGGCGCGCCCTGAAGGCCCCCGAGATAGTCGCGGAAATGCAGCGCCAGAACATGGAAACCCAAGACATGGACGTCGCGGCCTTCAATCGCTACGTGCGATCTGAAATCGAGCACTGGAAACCCTTTATCAAGCCCAGCTCCCCTTGAACCCGGAACAGTCCGGGCAACGCTGCCGCACATCGCCCCCCGGGGAGCAACGGGTGGGATACGGGCAGTCCAGTCGCTCCCACCTTGGACCCACGATCCACCAGAGCACCGCTGCGCGCGACCGCTCGCTCGTGCCGCACAAACACCGGCGGACGGCCTTGCATTCGAAAAGAGAGACGCATGAACGTAGAGAAACCCATCACCACCGAGCCAGCCGCCATGCAATGGGGGAGCGACTACCTCGCGGCTGTCATTCGCCAACTCGACCTGCGCTTTATCGCCATTAACCCTGGCTCCAGCCTGCGCGGCCTGCACGACAGCCTGGTGAACTATCTCGGCAACGAATCCCCGAAGCTGCTTCTCTGCCTACATGAAGACCATGCGATCGCCATCGCGCACGGTTATGCGAAGGTAACCGGCAAACCCATGGCCGCGGCAGTCCACAGCAATGTCGGCCTGATGCATGCTTCGATGGGCATCTACAACGCATGGTGCGACCGCGTCCCGATGGTCGTCCTGGGCGCCACGGGGCCGGTCGACGCCGTCGAGCGCCGTCCGTGGATAGACTGGCTGCACACCGCGCGCGACCAAGGCAGCTTGGTCCGTCACTTCATCAAGTGGGACGACCAGCCGGCCTCATTGCCCGCCGCCGCCGAATCCCTGGTCCGGGCAAGACTGATCGCCGAAACTGCGCCCCGGGGTCCGGTTTATCTTTGCTTCGACGTGTCGCTACAAGAAAGCAAACTTTCCGGCCCGCTCGAGGTACCTGATCCGTCGATGTACTCCCGGCCCACGCCTGCGTACCCTGAGCCGAGGGCGTTGCGTCGCGTCGCGCAGCTTCTGTCAGAAGCGAAACGCCCCGTCATCATGGCTGGGCGCATCGGCCGCGACATCCGCGATTGGGTGCGGCGGATCGAACTCGCAGAGCGCCTCGGCGCCACAGTGGTATCGGACCTCAAGCAAGGCGCTGCCTTCCCAACCGATCACCCACTGCATGTGGCGTACTCGGTCGGGTCCCGCGGCATGCAGGTGCTGCGGGAGGCCGACGTCGTCATGAGCCTGGACTGGATCGATCCCGCAGGCACTTTCAAGTTGCTCGCAGAGCGTGGCGCTCCCATCAAGGCTCCATATGTGCACTGCTCCCCGGATCAATACTCGCACAATGGGTGGAGCATGGACCATCAGGCGCTCGCGGCGGCCCACACGCACTTTCTGTGCGAGCCGGAGGCCTTGGTCGATGCACTCTTGGAGTTGGACGACGAGGAACGAATCTTTCCTGGCCGAGGCAAGGACCAAGCCGGCCAGCCCCCTTCCTCCCGCGAACCGGCCGCTCCCGTTCCCCCAGATGCCGAGCTGAGCATACGCGTACTGGCCCATGTCTTGCGGGAGGCAACGCGCGATGTCCCCGTCACTTTGATCCGCACGCCATTGGGGTGGTCAAACGATGTCTGGGAGTATCGCCACCCTCTGGACTTCTTGGGCAAGGACGGCGGGGCAGGCATCGGGTCGGGGCCGGGCATGGCCGTTGGCGCGGCTCTGGCGCTCAAAGACAGCGGCCGCCTGCCTTTGGCCGTACTAGGTGATGGCGACTTCATGTTTAGCTCCAGCGCGCTGTGGACGGCTGCCCACTACCGCATTCCGCTGTTAATCGTAGTCGCCAACAATCAGTCGTACTTCAACGACGAAATACATCAAGAACGCATCGCCCGGCAGCGCCACAGGCCCGTGGAAAACAAGGGCATCGCGCAGCGCATGACGGACCCCGAAATCGATATTTCGGCGATCGCACGCGGACAGGGAGCGATTGCCTACGGCCCGGCCCGCAATGCGGGCGAACTTGCCCGTGCCATGCGCGACGCCGTCGCTCGCGTCCGCGACGGGGCGCTATGCGTGATCGACGCGCGCGTGCTTCCGGGGTACGAATCCTGACGAACTGAAAGCGCGTCGCGCCCAGGCCGGCATGTCGAATAAGCACACCTATCCATCAATAACTAGGAGGAGACGCCCATGCCCACCACCCCGCCAATCTCCCGCCGTGGGGCCCTATCCGCGCTTGCTGTCTTGACGGTGGCCACAGCAAGCGCCTCATGGGCGGCGGAAGAGGCTTCCTGGCCCAATAAGCAGATCCGCCTCATCGTGCCCTACCCGCCCGGCGGCAGCGCCGACACCCTGGGACGTGCCTTGTCGTTCGCCCTCGGCAAGGCATTCGGGCAAAGCGTGGTGGTAGAGAATCGCGCGGGCGCCTCAGGGATGATCGGCTCGCAAGCAGTGTCCCGCGCCGAGCCGGACGGCTACACGCTCGTGATCTCGGGCATCGGCTCGCACGTGATCGCGCCCAAGCTCACGCCCAGCTCGTTCGACCCCATCAAAGACTTCACGCACATCGCCCTGCTGGGCGGTCCGCCCACGGTATTGGTCGTCAATGCCGAAGGCCCGGTCAAAGACATGCAAGGCTTCATCAGCTACGCGAAGGACAAACCAGGCGGCGTCAGCTGGGGCTCGCCCGGGCAGGGCACCCACGGCTCGCTGATCGGAGAAGCCTTTGCGCAGGCCACCGGCCTGACAATGGTCCAGGCCCCCTACAAAGGCGCCAATGCGGCCGTCACCGACCTCATCGCCAACCAGATCCAGGCCGCCTTCATTACCTTGAGCAGCGCCATGCCTGGGTTGAAATCCGGCCGGCTTCGCGCCATCGCGTTGACTGCGGACTCGCGGCTGGACGACTTCCCCGACGTACCCACCTTCAAAGAATTGGGCTACCCCAGGTTGACGGGAACGACCTGGTTCTCGCTATCGGGCCCGCCCGGCATGCGGGATACCGTGGTAACGCGCATCAATCAAGCCGTGCGCGACGCGCTGCGTACGCCCGAGGTGAGAAAGGAGCTCCGTCAACAGAACATGGTGACCGAGGACATGGATGCTTCGGCCTTCACCCGCTACGTGCAGTCGGAGCTCGAGCATTGGACGCCTTTCCTCACCCCTCTCGAGAAAACGCGGCCCTGATCCGGCGTACCCAGAAGCATCACGAAGGAGTGCATGAATGAACATCGAAAAACCGGTCGTCGCGAAACCGGTCGACTTAGAATGGGGCAGCGACTACTTGGCCGAAGTCATACGCCGGCTCGACCTGCGATACTTGAGCATCAATCCCGGCGCCAGCTTGCGCGGCCTCCACGACAGCCTGGTGAACTACCTAGGCAATGAGAATCCGCAGATGCTGTTGTGCCTGCACGAGGACCATGCGGTCTCCATCGCTCACGGTTATGCGAAAGTGACAGGCAAGCCCATGGGAGTCGTGGTGCACGCCAACGTGGGATTGATGCATGCATCCATGGGTATTTTCAACGCCTGGTGCGACCGGGCCCCCATGGTCGTGATCGGCGCCACGGGCCCGCTGGATGCAGCGGCGCGCCGCCCCTGGATAGACTGGATTCACACGTCGCGGGACCAAGGGGCACTCGTGCGGAACTTCATCAAATGGGACGACCAGCCTGCGTCATTGCCGGCGGCCGCGGAAGCCATGATCCGCGGAGCGCTCATCGCCAATACCGTACCCAAAGGACCGGTATACATCTGCCTCGACGCTGCCCTGCAGGAAGCGCGCATCGACGGGAGCGCGTCGATCCCTGAGCCGGACGATTTCTCCGGCCCGGCCACCCCTTACCCCGATCCAGCCAGCGTGCGCCGCATCGCCGAGCGCCTCTCCGAGTCCAAGAAACCGGTCATATTGGCTGGCAGGGTCTCCCGGGCCGAGGACGCCTGGCAAAAACGAGTCCGGCTGGCAGAACGACTGGGTGCCACGGTGATGACCGATCTGAAGCAGCCTGCCGCATTCCCGACGGATCATCCCTACCATCCCGTGCCTCCAGCATTTTTCATGGGCGAGGAAGGTTGCACGGTCCTGAGGGAAGCAGACATCGTGCTCAGCCTGGACTGGATAGACCTCGGCGGCACGTTGAAAATCGCAGCGAAAAACGGAAGGCTGGGCGCCGGCATTATCCAATGCTCGCCGGATCAATACGCCCACAACGGCTGGAGCATGGATTACCAGTCTCTGGCCCCGACCGACGTTCACCTTCTATGTGACCCCGATGCGCTCGTCGACGCACTGCTCGCCCTCGACGACAAAGAGCGCATCTTCGATCGGTGCGAACGGGCGCCCGTCCGCCCAGCCCATGCCCGCGCCCCTGCTCCCGACGACGGCGCCCCGTTGACGCTGCAAACGCTCGCCCGGTCGCTGCGTGAGGCCACCGAGCACCTCGAGGTCTCCCTGCTGCGCACGCCCTTGGGTTGGCCCGGAGACGCCTGGCACTTCCGCCACCCCCTCGACTTTCTCGGCAAGGATGGCGGCGCAGGCTTGGGATCTGGGCCGGGCATGGCGGTCGGCGGTGCGCTGGCCTTGCAGGGAATGGGACGACTTCCGCTCGCCGTCATAGGAGACGGCGATTTCATGATGGGAGTCAGCGCCGTCTGGACGGCGGCACGCTACCGCATTCCTTTGCTATTCGTCGTCGCCAACAATACGGCGTACTTCAATGATGAGTTGCACCAGGAGAAAGTCGCCCGCACGCGCAATCGCCCCATAGAGAACAAGGCCGTCGGCCAGCATATTGGAGATCCCGACATCGATATTGCCGGCATGGCCCGGTGCCAGGGAGGAGTCGGTCATGGACCGGTACGCACCGTCGGAGAACTGCGCGCCGCGATGAAGCAGGCGATTGCCGAGGTCCAGGCGGGCCGGGTTTGCGTCGTCGATGCCCGCGTCGTGCCCGGATATGATTCACTCACGGCCAAAGGATTGCTACGCGAGGTCAAGCAAGCAGAGCATTGAGACGGCATTGCAAGCCCCCTCGTTCCTAGCCATGTCCATCCTGCTCGCCTAGAACAAGGGCATCTGCCGCCCGTCCTCCGGAAGCGGCCCGCCGCGGCTGCGCGCCGGCGGCCGGAACAATCCAGTCTCGAGCACGATGCGACGCTGCGACAAGCCCAGTTTGCGGGCGGCGCGGTGGAAACGCTGGCGGACCAGGTCGGCCCATATGCCCTGCCCCCGCATGCGATCGCCGAAGCGCGGATCGTTGAGCCTGCCGCCGCGCAGGTCTTCAATGCAGTGCAAGACCTTCCCCCTGCGATCGGGAAAGTGGGCCTCCAGCCATTGCGCGAACACGGCCTTGACCTCCCAGGGCAGCCTGAGCATGGTGTAGAAGGCCGCTTGTGCGCCGGCCTCGGCCGCGGCCTCCAGCACGTGCTCGATCTGGTCGTCGGTAATGAACGGAATGACCGGTGCCAGCGATACTCCTACCGGCACGCCCGCCGAACTCAGCTCCCTGACGATTTCGACACGTCGCCATGGCGCCGCGGCACGCGGCTCCAGCGTGCGGGCCACCCGCGCGTCCAGCGTGGGGATGGTGACGTAGACCGCGACGAGATCGAGCTCGGCAAGCTTGGCGAGGATGTCGAGATCCCGCGTGACGGCGTTGCCCTTGGTCACCAGGGACACGGGGTGCCGGGTGTCCCGCAGCAGCTCCAGCAATCCGCGGGTCAGCTTCCACTGGCGCTCGATGGGCTGGTAGGCATCGGTGGCGGAACCGATATTGACCACGTCCACCCGATAGCCGGGACGCGAGAGCTCGGCCCGCAACGCCTCGACGGCATTGACCTTGGCGACCAGCTTGGTCTCGAAATCGAGACCTGGAGACCAGCCAAGGTAGGCATGCGTCGGACGGGCGAAACAGTACACGCAACCGTGCTCGCAGCCGCGATAGGGGTTGATCGCGCGGTCGAAGGGAATGTCAGGGGAATCGTTGCGGGACAGGATCGTGCGCGCTCGTTCGACGGCAACTTCGGTCTTGGCCCCGGCCGGCGTTCCTGCGGGAGGAGCCCAGCCATCGTCCACCGCCTCTCGTTCCAGGGTTTCGAAGCGATGCCTGACATTGGCCACGGCGCCCCGACCGCGCCGGGGTGCCAGGGGTGGTTGCGGGAGCAAAGCGGGCGGCGAACTGTCATCGTCCATGCTAATACTGTACAAACATACAGTATCTGACACAATC
>NZ_JADGHH010000193.1 GCF_019689535.1 Pigmentiphaga sp. | reverse complement strand
CCGATTTCCATCGTGCGCCAGTACATCGAGCAGCAGCAAACCCCACACTGAAACCCAAAGACAAGGACGGCTGCGCCGTCCGCGCTATCCTTCCCCGCCTGAACGGCGGGGCTTGTCGCGCACCGGGTCATTGCGCCCACAAATGGTTGGAATTTGCTCGACCCGGGTTCGCAAACGTATCTGCCCGATGAGGCGCTTGCTGCCGTCATGCGCCAGCGTGGCGTTCGATTGGGGCAAAATACGCGTTTTGTGTGTTCGTGCGGATCGGGTGTCTCTGCCTGCGTGGTGGCCTTGGCCTTGGAGAAGTTGGGCGAACCACGGGTGCAGGTGTACGACGGATCCTGGACGCAATGGGGAAGCGACCCATCCTTGCCCGTCGAAACCGGCGAGGCGGTTCCTGCGGGCGCAGCGTGAAGCGCCGGGAGGGCAGGCGGAGGCGGTCGTTTCCTCGAAACGAGAACAGTAGTGCAACAAGGGAGGAAACATTGGTGACACGACAAGGCGCACTGGATCCGGCCTCGGGGCTGTATTTCACTGAACACGGCTCGGCGTCGCACCCCGCGATCGTGCTGACCCATTCCATCCTGGCGGATGGAAGAATGTGGGACAGGCAGGTCGCGTGGCTGGCGAAGGAATATCGGGTCATCAATGTCGACCTGCCGGGGCACGGGCAGTGTCCGCTCGTGCCCGGAGGTGTTTCGCTCGCAAGCCTGGCTGACGGCATCGTCAAATTGGCGGCGGCCCGCGGGCTAGAGAGCTTTCATTACGTCGGCGTTTCCCTGGGCGCCATGATCGGCTACGAGCTGGCCACGCGGCGCTCGACCTGGCTTGCGAGCATGGTGGCATGCGATGCGCCGCCTTTTGCGCCGGATAACTATCCCGCGCTATGGGAGGCACGGATCTCCCGCGCGCAACGCGATGGCACGGCTGCGCTCGTCGAGGAAACGCTGCAGCGCTGGTTTACGCCGCAGACCTTGGCGCGGCGGCCGGATTACGTCGAGGAGCTCAGCGAGACCATCGCCCAGACGTCTGCCGAAGGCTTCGAGCATTGCGCATTGGCCATCTCCCGCTTTGACTACCGGGATGCGCTGCGCGCCTGCACCGTGCGCACGACGCTGGTCGCCGGCGAGTCGGATGGAACCATTCCCGAGGCGCTGCAAGCCCTCGCGGCCCAGATGCCGAATGCGGTTTGGTGCGAGATTCCCGGCGCGGGCCATCTTCCCAACCTCGAGAACCCGGACGCGTTCGATGCCATGCTGAGGCGCCACCTGTCGTCGTGACAGGGCGCGCGTCATGCGTCCTGAGACTTGCGGATGGCGTCGGCCAAGTGCTTGGGCATGGCGCGGGTGGCCCGCGGCAGGCTGGTGCGCGACACGATGTAGGCGTTCAGCGGCAGGTGAGGCTCCCACTCCGTCACGATGCGCTTGAGCTTGCCCGTTTGCACGTAGTCGCGCCCGAGGATCTCCGGTATGAGTCCAACGCCTATGCCGCATGCCACCATTTCGCGCAGCAGCCGCGTGAAGACGCGGCCGCACCTGAGCAATTGCGTGGCCACCGACAAGACCAATGCATGCGCTAACTTCTGAGCGGCGGGCGCAGGCAGGGGCGTGCTGAGCCCCCGCCCCGCGTCATGGGGCCCTCGACCGAAGGCATGACCATGGCTGGGCGCCCGTTCGCCTAGAATGAGGGTTTCTGCCAATAGAAGCCCGCGTCGAACGGGCCGTCTCCAGACAACCATGAGTCAATCTTCGAGTCGCTTGCTGATGCGCGTGGCGGCCGCGCATAGCGTCAGCCATGTCCACATCATGACCGTGCCGGCCATGTTGCCGCTGCTGCCGGGCGCGATGGGCGTGGGCTTCGTCGACCTCGGCCTCGCCATCAGCGTGTTCAACGGCGTATCGGCCGTGGCCCAGGCTCCGCTGGGCTTCATCGTGGACCGGGTCGGGGCCAAGCCCATGCTCATGTCGGCCCTGGCGCTCGGCACGCTCAGCTATTTGCTGCTGGCGGTGTATCCGGCCTATTTCTGCCTGCTGCTGTGCATGGCCGTCGCGGGCTTCGCCAATGGCATTTATCACCCGGCCGATTATTCCCTGCTGTCGCGCGGCATCGAGTCCAACCGCATGGGCCGGGCCTTCTCCCTGCACACCTGCGCCGGATCCCTGGGCGGGGCCTTGACGCCGCCCGTCATGGTCGGCCTCGGGGTGGCCTGGGGCGTTCGCTGGGCCTTCGCCGCGGCGGCGCTCGCCGGCTTGCTGTCGCTGGCCTACCTGGCTTTCGGTGATCGACACGCGGCCGCGGTCGCGCCTGCGGCCAAGAAGTCGCCCGGTCCGGGCAAGCCCAAGGTCGCCATCCCGATCGCGGCGATCGGCGTGCTGACTTTCATGTTCATGCTGCTCAGCCTGAGCACGGGCTCCATCGAGCGGTTCTCGGTCACCTCCCTCATGCAGGGGTTCGGCGTGCCCCTGTCTACCGCCAACATGGCGCTGACGGCCTATATGTTCGCGGTTGCCTGCGGCGTGCTGGCGGGCGGCTTCCTGGCCGACCGCACCTCCCGGCACGGCATGCTCGCAGGCGGCGCGTTTGCCGCGGCGGCGTTGCTGGTGGTGGTCGTCATATGCGTCCCGCTGCCTGCGCCGCTGCTCGTGGGGATCATGGGCGCGGTGGGCTTCCTGGCCGGCATGGTGTCTCCGTCGCGGGACATGCTGGTGCGTGCCGCGTCGCCCGCCGGGGCGGAGGGGCGCACCTTCGGCATCGTCTCCACCGGCTTCAACGTGGGCGGCGTCGCCGGCCCCGTGCTTTTCGGCTACCTGATCGATCGCGGTTGGCCGACGGGCGTGTTGTGGGCGACCGTCCTGCTCATGAGCGTGACGGCCATCATCGTGATGCTGCAGGAAAGGCGTTCGGTCGGCCGCCCTGGCGTGGCCGCCAGCCGCGCCTGAGCGCCGCGCGTCAGACGGCCCGGTGCGCGGCCTCGCGCAGGCTGCCGCGGCGGGCCGCGACGCCCGCCAGCAGGGCGCGCAGCTTGGCCGGCGCGACCGGCTTGGTCAGCAGCGAGACGCGATGCTCCCTGATCCGGCGCAGCATCTCGGGCGAGGTGGTGCCCGAGACCAGCACCAATTGGGCCTGCGGCTGCAGCGCCCGTGCCTGTTCCGCCACCGCCAGCCCGTCGTCGCTGTCGCCGAGCTGCAGGTCGCAAAGAATGAGCTCGTAGCGCTTGCCGGGGGCGCCTAGCCGCCCGAGCGCGCCGCCGGCCGATCGCTCGCAATCGACGCGGCACCCCCATTGTTTCAATAACTGCGCAGTGCCTTCGAGGATGGCATCGTCGTCGTCGACCAGCAGGCAGTCCATGTCCAGGGAAAGCAGGGCGGAAGACGCGGGCGCCGCACCGATCGCCGGCGCGATGGCGGGCGCTTCGGTGGTCTCCAGCTCCATCGAGAACGTGCTGCCGCGGTTCATGGCCGAGCGCAGCCGTATCTCTGTTTGCAGCAGCGTGGCAATGCGCGCGCAGATCGACAGGCCGAGGCCGAAGCCGTTGCGCCGGTCGCGCTGGGGATTGCCCACCTGGTAGAACTCTTCGAACACCCTGGCTTGATGAATGGGCGCGATGCCGATGCCGTTGTCCCGCACTTCGAGCCGGAAGGGGCGCGAGGAAGGCGCCCTGGCCCCAGAAAACCTGATGTCGATTCAACATGCCTTGGCCCTCCACGGGGCGGTTCCTCGGTCATTCGGGCGCGTGTTCACATTGGCTCCGCAACGATCAGAAAGCCGCGCTGGCGCAGCCGCTCGAGCAGCCCGGCCGACCCGGTCAGGTGAATGGCGCCCACTGCCACGAATGCGCCGCCGCGCCGCAGCAGCGTCTCGAGCTTGGGCAACCAGCGTTCATTGCGCGCCTCGAGCAGCGCGAGCGCCGCCCAGGGCTTGAGGCGGGCGAGTAGCGAAGGCGGTACGTGGGGCAGCAGGCGCGCCAGTTCGGCAAAGGCCGCCTGGCCGATCAGGCCGGGCAGGCCCGCCGGATCGTCGAGCAGGCGGTAGCGTTCCTTGGCGGCATCCCATCGGGTCGCGCCGTCCACTTCGTTGACCAGCACGCGCGTGTGGCGCATGGCCTCGCGCAGGATGTCCGCATCGACTTCCAGTTCGTCGAGTTCGCCGAAGTGGATGGTGCCGAAGACGTAGTTGACGGGCGTGGAAGCCGAAGCCCCATCCGCGCCGGCTGCATCATCGTCCGCGGCCTGGGGGGGAGCGGGCGCCGCCGCGGCAGGCGGCAACACGCGGAACAGCACACTGCGCCATTGGCGCCAAGGTTCGATGGGCGCATCGGGGGCGGCGTCCGGCGTCGAGCCGTGGGCCGGCATGCAGGCGGCGCAGGCCGCCGCCAGCCATAGCGACCGGAAAGCCGACCATAACCGAAGCATGGACCGGCACGAAAAAGGGGTGTGCAGTCCCATGGTTCGCATTCACGTAGAGAGTGAAGCGGATTCTTTCAGACGGGATATGCGGGGACCATATTCCGAGCGGTCTATGCCGTTGGTCCAACGTCATGGATCCCGCCTGCCGCATCGCGCGGGACTGCGTGAGAAACGCGATGCGGGGCGCGACGCCGGTGCGCCGTTACTTCAGGCAATAGCGGCCCTGCGCATCGCGCGTGATGCCGAGCCTCGTTCCGTTATCGTCCAGCCAGCGCACCACGTCCAGGCCGTCGCGCGTATCGATGGCCGCCATCAGCTCGACGAAGAACTTGGGGCCATCCTTGAGAGCATCTTCGAGCGAGGCAAAGCGGGCGCCGCCAGAGCGGGGCGGCTTGGGTACCTGGTGCTCGATGGGCCGCGCCGCCCCGGGCGGGAGATACGGCATGGTCAGGTCGAACCCCGCCTTGTCGGTGACCTTGCTGCCTTCGAGCGAGGGGTCGAGCGGAACGGTGCGCATGCCGGTCTGCAGCACCAAGTCGCGGCCGGCCTGGAAGCGTGTGGCAAAGGCCCATTCCATTTGCGCGTCGGAATAGATGTCGATGTCGGGGTCGACCACGAACACGTGCTTGACGTTGGCCTGGCAGCCGAAGATCGCTGCGATGGCATTGCGCGCATCACCCGGCACGCGCTGCTGCAAGGCGACCCGCACGTTGAACGAGCCACCGGCCGAAGGCGGCGCGTACACGGCGCGGACGTCGCGCACGGCGCTCTCGAGCGCGCGCCAGACCAAGACTTCCGTGCGCAGCGAGCCGAGCTGGGCCGTATCCGTGCGGTGCATGGCGGCGCCGCCAATGGACGAAGTCTGGAACACGGCGTCGCGGCGATGCGTGATGGCCGTCAGGTGAAAAACCGGATTGCGCTTCACGGCGCCGTAATAGCCGAGGAATTCGCCGTAAGGGCCTTCCGCCTCCACGTGTCCGCGCTCGTCGAAATAGCCTTCGAGGATCATTTGCGCATCTGCCGGCACGAGCAGGTCATTGGTCACGCACTTGACCACGCCCATGGGCTCGCCGCGCAGTGCGGCGATCAACGCGAGCTCATCACCCGGGAAGCGCAGCACGGCCGCCAGCTGGTCGATGGGGTGGCAGCCGATGGCAAAGGCAACCGGCGTGGGCTTGCCCTGCGCGGCCTGGTGCAGGTAGATCGCGCGCAGGTCGGAAGGCGCCACGAGGTCCACCCCCGCGGTGCGGCGCCCGCGCAGCATGAGCCGGCGCATCCCCACGTTCGTGTGTCCCGCCATCGGGTCGTGCACGAAGTCCATCGACGCGGAAATATAGGGCGCGCCATCCAGGTCGTGCTGGAGGTGGATGGGCAGGGCGGTGAGGTCGCAGTCTTCGCCCGTGAGCACCACTTGCTGCACTGGCGCCGTCTCGCGCGGCACTTCGACCAGTTGGCCCGGACGGTCCAGGCGCGAGAGGATTTCCTGCAGCACTTCGGAAGGCGTCGTGCCGAACGCCGCCGCCAGGCGGCTGCGGCTTGCCGCCACATTGGCGCACAGCGAAAACTTGGAATCGCCTGGCGCCTGGAACCAGACCGCGCGCGGATTGTTGTCGACGCGCTCGGCGATCTGCCCCAATTCGACCCGGTTGGCCTCGACTTCGAGCTCATCCGGCCCAAGCGCTTCCAGGAACGCCCGCAGCCCGAAGCGCTCCAGGTCCACGTCCGCGGCGGTGGGGGCGTTCTTGGTTGACGGCATGCTTACTCCTCCATATTGGTGAATCTTCGACGGGTACTTGTAACGAAGCCTTATATAAGAGATCCTTATGTTAAGGTTTGGTCCTGAAAAAGT
>NZ_JADGHH010000021.1 GCF_019689535.1 Pigmentiphaga sp. | reverse complement strand
GATAAAATGCATGCTCCACGTTCCGACCCCCCCTAGCGCAATGCCTGCCACGGCCACGTAACCTCCGCTAACCCGCCCTTCAATCGTACGGATCCTGCCGGCGGCCATCAGGGCAACATACGCGCCCAATACGGATATGACGAACGACAGGGTTACCAAGCCGATATCAAACCGCAATGGGAGAATATCTCCGGGCTGCATGGTTTCTCTTTCTGTAGCGCTTGGTTACGTACACCGTAACGGCATGAATCCAAGCTTGTCAATATCCAAGTTCTTCAAAATTCGTGCACGCTGGACTTATCTCAAGAAAAACACGCACTTACAGCTTTTTCTCTCTGGCATGCTGCTCGCATGAAAACAATGAGAATCATTCGATAATCGCAAACTTGCGATTATTCTTTTTCACTGAAAATCAACCTCTTTACGCAACATCAGTATCTAACCGTAACGTCCTACAAACGTCCCACTGCGGAAAAAAAGGCGAGATTTTTTTCCAGATGCTTCTCCCATCCCTCCTCTATGGCACACTTCCGCAATTCTTCTTCCTCTCCATTCGTCTTCGTTCCCCAATGACTTCGCTATCGTCCGGCCGCGCTTCCCTCCCAAGACTGTTTTCCGCCGTCGTACTGGCTTGGAGTTGGATACCCATGCCTGCCCAGTCGGCGGACAGCCCGTTGCGGGGAAACCCTGCGGAGACGCTGCCGCCCGTGGCTGCCCCGGCTCCAAGGCAGGCCCCGCAGGTTGCCGTACCGGCGCCGGCGCAGAACGAGGCGTTGCGCGCCGTGTTGTCGGCGCGGCTCATTCCCACGCAGTTCGACGTGTCGGGCGTCACGGCGATCGACTTCCAGAAAGTCGTCGACCTGCTGGAACCGCTGGCGGGGAAAGAAATCACCATCGGAGAGTTGATCCAGCGCACCGACGCGATCACGCAGCTGTACCGAGACGCAGGCTACGCGCTTTCCTTTGCGCTGATTCAAGCCCAGGATTTCGCGGGCGGCTTGGTAAAGGTGACGGTGGTCGAAGGCTATGTGGGAAGCACGCGCATAGAGGGGGATGCGGGAGCGGGTCTCACCAAGCTTCGCGACTATGCGGCCCGCATCGAGGCCGAACGCCCACTGACTGCAGCGACCCTGGAGCGATACCTGAACCTGATGACGACCGTTCCCGGGGTCACGGTCAAGCCGCAGTTGAGCCTGCCCAAGCGAGCCGACGGTGCGACGGAACTCGTCTTGAACGTCAGCCACAAGAACTTCCGGCTGGACACGGGCATCGGCAACCTGGGCACGGGCGTGCACGCAATGCTGACCGCGACGGCTAGCAGCCTCACGCCTTTAGCCGAAGAAATCCAGGTTTCGACTGCCGTGCCCCGCGGCAGCGATCATCTCGAGTACTACGCGGCCAACGTCACCGTTCCCATCGGCAGCGACGGCATGACGGTGCGCGCGGATGCGTTCAGCTACGCCGCGAATCCAGAGAACGACAGCCTCAACGCACAAAACATCGATCGCCACGTGCGCAATCAACGCGTCGGCGTGAGCGTGAACTATCCCTTCATTCTCCGGAACCGCGAATCGTTGACAGGGTCCGCGGGGTTCTACGCGTCGCGCAACAACGATACGTATAGCAGTCGCATCACCGGCAACCAGGTTGCGCTGACTAATCACTTGCGCGTGGTACGTGGCGAACTCACCTACGCACAGGCGAGCGATACGCAATCGCGCCGAATCTCGGCCGCCATCCACAAAGGCATCGATGGCCTCGGCGCGGAACAAAGCGCGAACAGCACGTATGACCTGGACTTTACGCGCTACACGTTGTCGGTCAACCAGAATTTCGCGCTCCCCGGCCAGTTCGGCCTGTCACTCGCGGCATTGGGGCAATACAGCTCCGACTCCCTGCCCACGACCGAACAGGTCACGTTCGGCGGCTTGCGTTTCGGCCGGGGATATCCGGCCGGCGAATTGGGCGGGGACAAGGGCTACGGCTTGTCCATTGAATTGAACCGCCGCTTCGGCGTCGGCCTCCCCTACCTGCACAGCATCACGCCTTACGTCGCGGCCGACTATGCGCACGCCAGCCTGAACGACAAGCGCTACACGCTGCTGACGGACAAACTGACTTCCGTTGCGCTGGGCCTGCGCATCACCGACCAACGCCATTACGCCCTCGACGTGAACGTCGCGAAACCGGTGGGCGACAAACCGGTCAATAGCAGCGGACGCCCCATCCGCGTAAACGCCAACTACTCCTTCCGTTTCGACTGAGCACGTCGCTTCGTTACGTAACACCCCCTCACATGCTACGTAACGAAGACCCTTCTCTGCAGGCTGCACGCCCCCTTCTCCAAGGGATTTCCCGGTACTCCTCGCACGCTCGCGAAATCCCCACGCTTTCGATTTATCCCCGGTTTGCAAGGTTTTCCGGGCGATCGAACGCTTCCATGACGGCGTAGCCTGCGTGCGCGGCAACACATTGGCACAGGTTTTGCTCGATAGCTCGCAGCAGGCAACTCGCCGCTTCAGCGATAGGGAAAAAACCATGCAGAAAGATCAGAAGAAACCCGGTCACCGCGTCCTGGTGGCAGCCTTGGTACTCGCATTCTCGACGTTAGCTGGTTGCTCCGGTTCCGGCGCGATCACTTCTGGAATCGGCGGAGATTCGGATCCCACGAACCCCGGCAACCCGGGTAATCCGGGCAACCCCGGTAACCCAGGTAACCCGGGCAATCCCGGTAACCCGGGCAATCCTGGCAATCCTGGAAACCCGGGCAATCCCGGCGAACCCGGTAACCCCGCCTCGCCAATAAGCGGCGTCCTCGCGCCCACCCTGGGCAACCTCGGACAGGCCGCAGACAACGTGGTCGACGTAGGCTTGGCCGGTACGCTGAACAATGTCGGCACCAAGCTCGACGGCGTGGTCGCTCCGGTCGGCAACGCGGTCACCGGGCTGACCCAGCAAGTGGGCGCCGCAACCGGCCTGGGCCAGCCCGTAGACGGCCTGCTCAACTCGGTCGGCGGCACGGTCGCGAACCTCGGCCAAACGCTTGACAGCACCGGGCTGCCGATCAATCTCGGTTTGGGTGAAGTCGTCACCGGGCTGGGCAATACGGTCGCCAGCGTGGGCGGACTGGTCAACGCTTCGGAAGACAACCCCAATCCGCTCGGCACCGTCCTTTACAACGCGACGGGAACCGTGGCGAGCCTGACGGGTGCGCTGGCCGGCGACAACGGCTTGCTCAGCCCTGTCTCGCAGCTGCTGAACGGCCTCGGGGGCGAGGGATCCGTCGACGCCCCGGTCCTGCAACCGGCCCTGGCCAACACCGGCACGGCAGTCGACAACATCGTCGACCTGGGCCTGGGACAAACGCTGGGCCAAGTGGGGGCCAGCCTTGATCCCGCCATCAGCCCGGTCGTCGGAACGGTGACCAACCTCACGCAGGAAGTCGGTGACAAGACTGGGCTCGGCGCGCCGGTCAATGATGTGCTCACCTCCGTGGGTGGCACGGTTTCTCAACTCGGCCAGAGCCTCGGCTCGAACCTGCCGATCGCCGGCGCTGGCGTGAGCGGCCTGATCTCCGGCCTGGGCGATACCGTCTCTGCCGCAGGCGGCATCCTGCATGCCAGCGAAGACAACAAGAACCCGGTCGGCAATGTACTGAACAACCTGACCGGCTCGGTCGCGGCGCTGACGGAAGGCTTGGGCCTCGGCATCGACGGTGGGATCGGAGTCGGCGACGGTGGCCTGCTGTCCCCGGTCACCGGCCTGCTGAACGGCGTCACCGGCGGCGACGGCGGCCTGCTCGCTCCCGTCACCGGCATCCTGAATGGCGCGACCGGTGGTGAAGGCGGCCTGCTGTCCCCGGTCACCGGCCTGCTGAACGGCGTCACCGGCGGCGACGGCGGCTTGCTCGCTCCCGTCACCGGCATCCTGAATGGCGCGACCGGTGGTGAAGGTGGCCTGCTGTCCCCGGTCACCGGCCTGCTGAACGGCGTCACCGGTGGCGAAGGCGGCCTGCTCGCTCCCGTCACCGGCATCCTGAATGGCGTCACCGGCGGCGACGGCGGCCTGCTCGGCGGCATCGGCGGTGAGGCCAACCCCGTCCTCCAGCCTGCCCTGGCGAACACCGGACAAGCCGTTGACAACCTCGTCCCGCTCAATCTCAGCGAGACCCTGGGCGGCGTCGGCGCCACCCTCGACCCGGTCGTGAGCCCGGTGGCCGGCATCGTGTCCAATACGACGCAAACCGTCGGCGCCGCCACCGGCCTGGGCGAGCCCGTCAATGGCTTGCTGAACTCGCTGGGTAGCACGATCAGCAACGTCGGCACCAGCCTCGGTGGAAACGTGCCGCTCGTCGGCAACGGTGTCGGCGGCCTGCTCAACGGCTTGGGCCAGACCGTTTCTAGCGCCGGTGGCTTGGTCCACGCCACGCCGGAGAACACCAATCCGGTGGGCAACGTCCTGACCAATCTCACGGGTGCCGTCAGCAACCTGACGGCCGGCGTCGGCCAAGGCGCTGGCCTGGGCGGCGGCCAGCAAGGCAATGGGGGCCTGCTGTCGCCGGTCAACGGGCTGCTGGGCGGATTGCTGGGCGGCTTAGCCGGTAAGCAATAAAAGGAGAGGCCATGCTTCACTGGGAAAACGTAATGACTTCTTCGGCCCTTGCGAGTCACGAGCCGCTGGCCGGAGCACGTGAGGATCGGGAAGATGATAGTCAGGAGATGCTGAACGACATCGTCACGATGTTGGGACGCCGCTTGACGGTCTACACCTCGCTGTACCAGACAGCATTGGCCGAACGACTCGGGTTGGGCATGATCGACGTGAAGGCGCTCGAGCTGGTCATCGAGTTCGAGCCCATCACGACCGGACAGCTGGCCTGCCTCGCAGGAATCAGCTCGGGCGGGACGACTGCCGTGATCGACAGGCTGGAAGCCAGCGGCTTCGTCGTTCGCGATAAACACCCGCTGGACCGGCGCATCGTGGTCATCCGCCCCGTGCCTGAGAAATGCGCGGAGATCGAACGCCACATGCGCGCCGTCGCAGAGGACGTCGCGCACTTCGGCGCCCGCTACGAGCGCGAACAATTGACGGCCGTACATGCCTTCCTGGCGCAATGCGTCCATGCATTGAAGACGGAAGCGCTGGGCATGATGGGAGACGGCAACGGATCCCCGCAGCGGCACGAACCGCGGCGGCATGCGAATTCCCGCGCCCGGCTCGTCACCTGACCCGCGACCTCGATAATGTCTCCAGTTCTGCCCGCACCATGCGGGCAGTTTTTTTGGTTCGTCGCCCGAAGCGCTACGCCTGCTTCGCAGACCGTCCGCTATGCCAAGCAAACCAGATGAGGGACGCCACCTGCAGGGCCCCCAACGTGGCGAATGTCAGGGCAAACGACGTTTCGCGCCCTATCCCCCCCTTGGCCAGCGCATCGACCATGGCGCCCACGCCCCATTGGATGGCAAAGGCCCCGACGAATACGAACATGTTGTAGAGCGTGACGACCCTGCCTGCCGCCTCCCGCGGAAACTGCGTCGAAACGTAAGGCTGCATGACCATGATGGGCGCCACCCCTGCCGCCATGGCCAACCAGCACGGCCAGGCCGCTGCACCGAAGGCCGCGAGCAGGAACACGGCAACGAAGCAGCACAGGTAACCGGCCAGAGCGATGTTGCGCAGGCCGAAGCGACGCTGCAGCGGCGGGCTGGCAACGCCCATCGCCAGATAACCCAAGGTCATGACGAGCATCATGACCAACAGCAGCGTCGCGCTGCGCGTGGGACTCGAACCCATGACGTCCAGCATCCACGGCCCCGCCCACAAGGTCTGCAACGCCATGACACCACCTTGTCCGATGGCGGACAAGGGCATCACGTGCAGCATCTGCGGGCGACGCAGCAACTTCCATGCGGAGACGGGTTTCGCGCTGGGATTGACGTCTAGCACGAGGACGTCATGATCGGGCACGACGCGCCAGAGCAGCACGGCAACCGCCGCCAGTGAAATGCCCGACAGCAGGTGCACGCTACGCCAGCCGAAATGACTGGCCAGCGCTGCCGCGGGCGAGGTGAAGAACACTGCACCGCCCGTCCCCGCCACAAGTAGCCACAGACCGAGCTGCGCCTGCTTTTCGACCACATAGCACCGCCGGAAATACGAGAACGGCGCCATGAGGCTCGCGGCCACGCCCGCACCGATCAGGATCCGCCCCAGCGTGGTGGCACTGAAACCGCCTGCCCACACCATGACAAACGATCCGAGCGCCGCAATGGCAAGTAGACATGCTTCGACTCGGCGCGCACCGTATTTGTCGAGCCAGACACCGAGTGGAAGCTGCATGGCGGCCAGCGATATGAAAAACGCTGAAGACAGCCAGCCGAGTTGGGTATTGCTGAGTGCCAGGTCTTCGGTAATGAACGGCGCCAGCGCGGCATTGACCGATCGCAGGCCATAAGAGAAGAAATAGGCGGCGGCGAAACAGGTGAAAATCAATACAGACTGCCTCTTACCAATTTCAGGCAGCCGCAAAGAGGTGTCGCTTGGCATGGGTGCATGGGTCTCCTCGAGCAACAAGAATACCTGAGCCCCGGAACCGCCACCGAGAGGCCCGCCCACTTCTGCTACCATTGTCCCTGCCACCTCGACGGTGGTGCGTCTTCAGGGCGGGGTGAAACTCCCCACCGGCGGTAGGGTGCCCACGACGGCACCGAGCCCGCGAGCGCTTGCCGGTCACGCCGGCAAGGTCAGCAGATCCGGTCCCAAGCCGGAGCCGACGGTCATAGTCCGGATGGAAGAAGACGGGAACACGTTCCGTGCGCCCCATGCGTGCGGCCGCGGAACAGCTGCCTCCTGCGCGCTCTACGAGCGCATTGCCCTGAACGCTTCCCGAATCACGACGGAGCGTTTACATGCAGTCCCTGCACGATTATTTCCAAGCCACGACGGCCGAACAGCGCCTCGACGCCGCACTGGCCGCCCTCAAGTCAGGAGAACCCGTCGTCCTGCTCGACGACGAAGACCGCGAAAACGAGGCAGACCTCATCATTGCCGCGGAGTCCATCACTGAACCCATCATGGCCCGGATGATCCGTGATTGCAGCGGGATCGTCTGCCTGTGCCTGACGCCGGACGCTGTGGACGCCCTGGAGCTGCCGCCCATGGTGCCCCTGAACCGCAGCCGCAACGGCACGGCCTTCACCGTCAGCATCGAAGCCCGCGAAGGTGTCAGCACCGGTGTTTCCGCGGCGGATCGCATCACCACCGTCCGTGCTGCACTCTCGGGAGATCCCTCGGCGATCGTGAGCCCCGGGCACCTTTTTCCCCTGCGCGCAAACCCGCGGGGCGTCTTGGGAAGGCGGGGACACACCGAAGGCACTGTCGATCTGGCACGCATGGCCGGATTCGCACCGGCCGGCCTGCTCTGCGAGCTCATGCACGAAGACGGGACGATGATGCGCGGGGATGCCGCGCTCGCCTATGCGCAGCAATACGGTTGGCCGCTGCTCACCATCGAAGACATCGCTGCCTGGCGCATCCGCATGGAGACGACTGGCACGGAGGCAATGGCGGCTTGATCGCCGTGAGAGGCGCCCGGGCTCGAGTATCATTGCAGCTCCGTCACCGCCCCTATCCATGTCATCGTCCATCCATCAGCCCGCCATCGAGCGGGCCGCACGATTGATCGACGCGGCCGACTGCCTCGTCATCACTGCCGGAGCTGGCATGGGTATCGATTCGGGCTTGCCCGATTTCCGCGGCCGCCACGGCTTTTGGCGAGCTTATCCGGCACTCGGCCGCCAAGGCATCGCCTTCACCTCCATCGCCTCGCCCCAGGCCTTTCGCGATACCCCCTTGCTCGCCTGGGGCTTCTACGGACACCGGTTGGCGCTATACCGCAGCACGACGCCCCACGCCGGCTTTGCGCTGCTGCGCGACTGGGCGCGTGCGCTTCCCGCAGGCTGCGTCATCTTCACTAGCAACGTCGACGGACAATTCCAGCGCGCGGGGTTTGACGAGGAAGTCGTCACCGAGTGCCACGGCTCACTGCACTTCCTGCAGTGCCTCGAGCCTTGCTGCGATGCCATTTGGCCGGCCGACGAATTCATTCCGGACGTAGACAGGGAACAGTGCCTGCTTCGCAATGCGCCCCCCGCCTGCCCCCACTGCGGCGGCATGGCACGCCCAAACGTCCTGATGTTCGGAGACGCTGAGTGGATCGAACACCGCACGGCTGCCCAGGCAAGACGCCTGGAACGGGCCTTGCCGCGCGCCGCGCGGCCTGTCGTGATCGAAATCGGGGCCGGCCAAGCCGTGCCTACCGTACGCAGGTTCGGCGAGCGCTTGGCTTTCACGCGGCGCGCGCCCATCATCCGCATCAACCCGCATGAACCGGACATCCACGGACTGACGGTGGGAGTAAGCCTGCCCCTGGGAGCGCTGGAAGCCTTGCAGGCCATTGCATCGCTGCGCGGCTGAATCGTGCTGCGCCGTGCGCCCGCCGTAAGCCGAACTGCCGGAACCCCGGGCTATTGATCCAGCAGCGACGCAGTATGGCGGTAATGCTCGGCCAACAATCGCTTGGCAGTTTCCAGGTCGCCGGCGAGGATCGCCTCGAATATCGCGCGGTGCTCCTCGAGCTCGTTGCGCCGCTTGTACGCCTTGCGCGCCGCCAACTGGCGATAGCGATACGCCCGGTCGTACAGCTGTTCACAGAACCCCATCAAAAGCGGGGAACGACACGCGGAGAGCAATGCGAAATGAAACGCGCGATGCTGTTGCTCCCATACCGGATTCTCTTCATAACTGTCCGCATCCACCGAGCGTGGCGTTCGCGATAGCCGGTGAAACGCGATCACGAGCGACTCTTCCCATTCCGGGCTTCGGTTGGCCATTCCCTGTTCGAGCGCCAGGGACTCCAACGCGATGCGGTTGCGGACAATGTCCTCGAGCTCAGCCGGAGAAACTGCCGCGGCGGAAAACCCGCGCTGGTCGTTGTGCACCACCAGGCCCTCGGCGACCAGGCGGCTGAGCGCCTCGCGCAAGGGGCTGGCGCCGATGCCATAGTGCTCGCGCAGCCGTTGCATCAATAGCTTTTTCCCGGGCGGCCACAAGCCGTCGAGCAGGTCGGTACGCAACCGTTCATAGATCTGGACGGTCATGCTAGGAGCGGTGTCGGCGTCGAGCATGGGGTTTTCCTCAAGTTACCGATATTATTTTAGCTCTATAGAATTTTATCGATATTTTCTCTTATAAAGATTTTTATCGACAAAATGCCCCATCGATTCGTCTCTTACACCATCGCCGGCGAAACCGCGGTCCGGGTCGGCACTGTCGTGGACGGAAGCGTCGCAGAAATCACGCCACCCGATCCATCGTTCCGCGCCGGCGGCTTGGCCGCGCTGTTGGCGCAGGGCTCCCAAGCCGCATGCCAGGCAGCGGACCAAGCCATTGCCGCGGGCAAACGGGTGCCGCTGGACAAGGTGCGCCTGCTGCCGCCCATCCCCCACCCCGGCAAAATCATCTGCCTTGGCCTGAACTACGCCGACCACGCAGCCGAGGGTGGCCATGCCAAGCCGGCATACCCAAGCTTTTTCATGCGCGGCGCCACGTCGCTGATCGGGCACGAAGCGCCGCTGCGCCGGCCGCGCGTCTCGACCAAGCTCGATTATGAAGCGGAGTTGGCCCTGGTGATCGGACGCCGCGCGCGCCACTTGACCCAATCGGAAGCGCTTTCCGCGGTCGCGGGCTATGCCTGCTTCAACGACGCCACCCTGCGGGATTACCAACGCAAGACACCGCAATGGACCATCGGCAAGAACTTCGACGGCACCGGCGCGTTCGGGCCTTGGCTGGTGCCCGCCGGGGACCTTCCTCCCGGCGCCTCGGGATTGAAGATCGAATCGCGGCTTAACGGCCAGGTCATGCAGCGCGACAACACGGCCAACATGCTGTTCCCGGTTGTAGAAACGCTGTGCCTGCTCACGGAGGCGCTCACGCTGGAACCCGGCGACGTCGTCGTAATGGGGACGCCTGCCGGGGTGGGTTATGCACGAACGCCGCCGGTATGGATGCAGCCCGGCG
This sequence comes from Pigmentiphaga sp., assembly GCF_019689535.1. Classification (GTDB taxonomy): domain Bacteria; phylum Pseudomonadota; class Gammaproteobacteria; order Burkholderiales; family Burkholderiaceae_B; genus Pigmentiphaga. Next base: position 16,871 of record NZ_JADGHH010000021.1, on the reverse strand, counting down.
ACCGGATCGAAATCGACATCGAAGGCATCGGGGTCCTGGCCAACACAGTGCAGGAGGAAGCATGACATCCCACACCGACACCACTCCCCGCATCACGCGCCTGCCAGACGACTTCCGCTGGCCCGGAGGCAAGCGCATCGCGGTGATCTTCAACATTGCCTTCGAAGCGTGGTCGGACGGACAGGCGCCCGGTATCGGCCCGATGGGCAACGTGCTCAAGCCGGGATACTTCGACACCAACGCGCACTCCTGGGCAGCCTTCGGCATCAACCGCGGCATCCATCGACTGGTCGGCATCGCCGAAAAGCATGGCGTCAAGACCAGCATCATGGTCAACGGTGTCATCTGTGAACGCGATCCGGCAACGGTGCGGCGCATCGCCGAGCTCGGGCACGAAATCGTCAATCACTCCTGGGGCATGGACGTCATCCCCGTCTACCTGGACGAAGCGGGCGAGCGCGAAAACCTGGAGCGCAATCATCGCATCCTGACCGACACCGCAGGCGTCGCCCCGACCGGCTGGATCAGTCCGCGCGGCACGGGCAGCCAGGTCACATCCCGGCTGCTCGCCGAAGCCGGCTACCTGCACCACGGCGACGTGAACGACGACGACCGTCCCTATGTCATGGCGTTCGGCGAACGGCGCATCGTGGGCATTCCCCTCACCATGGACGTCAACGACCTGCCTACCTGCATCCGCTACGGCCACAGCCCGCGCCACATGCTGGACACGTTCAATGATTGCCTTCAAGCCTTCCGCGAACGCGAAACAGCCCCGCTGATGCTGGATGTGACGGCGCACACCCACGTCATGGGCCGCCCATCCGGGGCCTGGGTCTACGACGAGATCATGGGCCGCGTCGTGCAGGCCGACGACGTATGGATCTGTACCCGGCAGGAAATGGCCCGCTACGTCCTGGACACGATCTGACGGCGGAACATCGTTGGGGGAGACAGGCTTACAGCTGGACCACCCCTGTCCCACGGGGAAAGGTTATGCTCCCACGAGCACAGCGAGGAGGAGAAAGCGCATGTCGAACCCAACGACCCGCACCGCCCTTGGCGGCCACTACGACGAATCCCTGTTCGAACAAGGGCTGGCCACGCGCCGCCAGGTGCTCGGCCGCGAACACGTGGACAACGCGCTGGCCCAGGCTGGAAAAGACCCGCTGCGCATGGAAATGCAGCAACTGGTCACGCAGTACTGCTGGGGCGACATCTGGAACCGGCCTGGCTTGGACCGCCGCACCCGCAGCTTCCTGAACCTGGCAATGATCACGGCGCTGAACCGTCCCCACGAGCTGCGCCTGCACGTGCGCGGCGCGATCAACAACGGCCTGACCAAGGAAGAAATCAACGAAGTCTTCCTGCAGGCCGCCATTTACTGCGGCGTGCCCGCTGCCCTGGATGCGCAGCGGGTTATGTTGGAGGTGTTTGCGGAGATGGGGATCTGACCGCATCGCCAGCCAGCCATGCATACACCGCATCCCGCACTGCCCGGGGAAACCGGCCCGACATGCCTTCGGGCGCAGTGTTGGTAAAGACGACGACCGCCACGTCGTTCACCGGATCGAAGAACCAGTTGTGGCCGTACACGCCGCCCCACTGGATCGTGCCCCGGCCTTGGGGCGTGCCCGCCCTGGCCGGGTCCGTCAGCACGGACCAGCCGTAGCCGAACCCCCAGCCCGGGCCCTGTGATTCGGCCTGCGGGCCGGCGTGGTCCCGCATCATGAGCGCAACCGTTTCCGCGGCTAGCACGCGCAAGGTTGCGCTTGGCCGCAAGCTCAGCAGGAACCGCATGAAATCGGGCGCCGTCCCGACCATCCCGGCACCGCCCGAGGGATAGGCGCGCGCATCATGGACGCGCTCGGGATCGAAGACAATGGCCGACGCGCCAAACGGCACGCGGGTCGGCGAAGACATTCGGACTGGCGCCGGACTCCCGTCCCGATAAGGTGCGGCGAGACGCGAAATATCGCGAACGGTGAAGCCTGTGTCTTCCAGCCCCAAGGGTTGGGTGATTTCGTGCCGGACGATCTCCGGCAAGGCCTCGCCTACGGCCGCGCCCATGGCGGCACCCAACACGTCGAGGGCAACGGAATAACGCCAACCCGCGCCCGGCTCGTACGCCAGCGGCACGCCGGCGATGCGCCGGAGATTCTCCCCTAAGCAAGCGCCCGCATCCAAGCCATCGGACACCCCCGCCCGGCGATAGGGACCGTCCTCGGCTTCCATGAAGCCGTAACTCAATCCCGCCGTATGGGTCAGCAACTGATGCACCGTGACCACCGGCGAGCGTCCATCCCGCAAGCGCGGACGGAACTCCGGCAACCAGCGGGTGACGGGAGCCCGCAGGTCCAGCCTGCCTTGCTCTACCAACCTCAATGCAGCTGCCGAGACCATAGGCTTGGTGACGGATGCCAGGCGAAAAATGGCATCCTCCTGCATGGGTCGATTCCTTTCGCGGTCGGCATAACCTGCCGCGCGTCGGTAGACCACCTTGCCGCCAAGCGCGACGAGTACCACGGCTCCAACGATGCGCTGTTCTTCCACGGCAGCAGTCACGATGGCGTCGAGAGCTGGGAACGCAAGAGGTACTGCGGCGGAAGCCGCGGGCAAAGCCGCGGCGAGCGTGGCCGCGGCCACACGCAACCTAGTCTGGTCTTCCATGTCGATGCAAGCCTTCATTCGGGCATGGCGAACGCGATGCGTGGCCGATAGAATATTCACAATGATCACTCATTAAATCTACAACGCGCAGGCATCATTTTCAACAATGACTACTGTGATAAATCAAGGCGAGCCTCCAAGGCGACGCGGCCGGCCGCTGAGCTTCGACCGCCGGCGCGTGCTGCACCAAGCCATGCTGACGTTTTGGAAACTCGGCTACGAAGGCGCCTCGGTCACGGACCTGACGGCGGCGATGGGCATTACGCCACAGAGCCTGTATGCCGCGTTCGGCTCAAAATCGGCGCTGTATCGCGAAGCGCTCGAGCATTACCGGGAGCACGTCGGTGCCTTCACCATCCGTGCACTGGAGGAAGAGCCCTCGGCCATGGCCGGATTCGCACGCATGCTGACGGAATCGGCGAACGAATTCTGCAAGCCTAAACGGCCGCGCGGGTGCATGATTTCCATGTCGGCGCTGACTTGCGCGGAAGAAAACCGGGACGAAGCGCGGCATCTCGCGCAACTGCGCAACGCCACGATCATGGCCTTCCAGGCCCGCATAAACAAGGCCATCGAGGATGGTGAATTCAAGGCCGGGCTCGACAGCGGCGGGCTCGCGCGCTATCTCGGCGCGATCGTGCAAGGCATGTCCATCCAGGCGAGGGACGGCGCGACCAAACAGGAATTGCTCGCGATCGCGGCGCTGGCGATCCAGGCCTTGCAGCAGGCGGCCGCTTCGCCAGGCGGGGAATGAAGATCGCGGATTCGGACTCGAATCGACGAGGAGACGAAAAGAAAAACCCCCTGGCTCTCATCGAGCCAAGGGGTTTCTATCCTGGCGGAAGCGGTGGGATTCGAACCCACGATGCAGTTTTAGCCGCATACTCCCTTAGCAGGGGAGCCCCTTCGGCCTCTCGGGCACGCTTCCGAACGGGGAGCAGTTTACCACGCCACGAGGGGATTTCGCCTCGAAAAGCGAGAAATTTTATTGTTCTGCGGGTTGATCGAGACCAAACGCCTTGTGCAACGCACGCACGGCCAGCTCCATGTATTTGTCCTGGATGACGACCGAGGTCTTGATCTCGCTGGTGCTGATCATTTGGATGTTGATGCCCTCTTCCGCCAGCGCCTTGAACATCTGGCTGGCGATGCCGGCGTGCGAACGCATGCCGATGCCCACGATGGACACCTTGCATACTTTGTCGTCGGACACGACCTCGCGGGCACCGACGGCCTTGACGACCTGGTTGTTGAGGACGTCGAGCGCCTTCTTGAATTCGTTGCGGTGAACCGTGAAGGAGAAATCGGTCGTGCCATCGACGGACTGGTTCTGGACGATCATGTCGACGTCGATATTGGCATCGGCCACCGGCCCCAGGATGGAGAAGGCGATGCCCGGCTTGTCCGGCACGGCCACGACGGTGATCTTGGCTTCGTCCCGGCTGAATGCGATGCCGGAAACAACGGCGGCTTCCATTTTCTCGTCTTCCTCAAAAGTAATCAGGGTGCCCGACTTCATTTCTTCATCGAGCGGAATCATCGGGTCGGTCAGCGAAGATAGTACGCGGGTGGGCACGCGGTACTTGCCGGCGAACTCGACCGAGCGGATCTGCAGGACCTTGGAACCCAGCGAGGCCATTTCCAGCATTTCTTCGAACGACACGACATTGAGCCGGCGAGCCTCGGGGACCACCCGGGGGTCGGTGGTGTAAACGCCGTCGACGTCAGTGTAGATCAGGCACTCCGCAGCCTTCAGCGCCGCAGCGACGGCCACGGCCGAGGTGTCGGAGCCGCCGCGGCCGAGGGTGGTGATATTGCCTTCGTCGTCCACCCCTTGGAAGCCCGTGACGATCACCACGCGCCCGGCGTCCAGGTCAGCACGTATGCGCTTGTCGTCGATGGAGGTGATGCGGGCCTTGGTGTAGGCGGAATCGGTGCGCACCGGCACCTGCCAGCCGGCATAGCTGCGCGCATCCACGCCCAAGGACTGGAGCGCGAGAGCGAGCAGGCCCACGCTGACCTGCTCGCCGGTGGAGGCGATCATGTCGAGCTCGCGCGGGTCGGGCTGATCCTGGATTTCTTTGGCTAGGGCGATCAGCCGGTTGGTTTCGCCCGACATGGCCGAGGGAACCACCACGATCTGGTGGCCGGCGGCGTGCCATTTGGCCACGCGCCGCGCCACGTTCTTGATGCGCTCGACCGAGCCCATCGACGTACCGCCATACTTGTGAACGATTAGTGCCATTATCTTGTCGCTGGTTATAGGCCCGAAGGCCCCGGAAGATCCGGCGAGGAAATGCCAAGCCCCGGAAAAAAGGCTAACCATAAATGCTACCGCACCTTTCCGGAGCGCGCAAAATTGCCCCCTGCTCCAGCGGGCGAAAAATCGCAAGTGCACCGCAGCGCTGCGGCACCAGCCAGCCGATGCGGTCAAAACATCACTGTTGCGCCGGGGTGATCCGGACGCCATTCGAGCCGGACGCCGGGCGAGGCCCGGGGAGTGCGGGCGTCGGGACCCAAGCCTGCGGCATAGACCAGGACGTCGCCGCGGTAAAGTAGCGGCAGGCGTTCGCGCTCCCAGCTAGGGATGCCGCGCTCCTGGTAGAGGTTCTTCAAGCTCCTGCTGGGAGTCTGCGGCGACACTTGCAGCCGCTCGCGACCCCGCCGCCGGCGCATCGTCAAGCCGGTATTGCGCAGCCATGCCGGATCGATGCCGGATTCCTCGATCAGGAACAAGAGAGTTCCCTCCATCGCATCCAGCCGCACGGAAGGCTCCCCATCCCACCGGAATTCAACGCTCGCCGCCCGGGCGGCGGGCGGCCTGGAGTCCCTGCTGTCCACGATCACATGATCCCGATAGCGGCGCACTTGCATGTCGCCGTGACGCAGCAACAACTGTCTGTCCTGCGCCGCGTCCTGCAGCTGCCTGATCATCTCCCGCAGGCGCGCTTCAGGCGGCGCGGCCATCCCATGCCCGGCCAGCCAAAGCCGCAGCACCATTGCCCGGCGCGCCGGCGCCAGCCGGTTCAACGCCGACAAGCGCAGCGCGTTGCCATAGGGCGGCCTCGGTTCCTGGATCATCTCCAGGTCGGCCTGCGCCACCTCCTTCAACAGGGCCGCCACTTCGGCGGACCGGCGTGCAAACCGTTCGAGTGTAGACCGATATCCCGGCCAATGGCGCTCGATGGCCGGCAACACCTGCGCACGGAGAATACCGCGGGCATAGCGGGTGTCGAGGTTGCTGGGATCCAGGACGGCCTCGAATCCGGAGCGCGCCGAATAGGCTTGCATGAACGCAAGTATCCGAATTCTGGGCACGGCTAGCCAAGGCCGCAGGTAGCGAATGCCTTCCTTCCAGGTTTCCCGGCCCATGGCGCCCATGCCATCCGGCCCGGCTCCGCGCAACAGTCGCAGGAGCACGGTCTCCGCTTGGTCGTCCAGGTGGTGGGCGAGAAGAATGGTAGCGACTCCTGCCTCGGCCGCCATGTCGGCGAGCGCGCCGTAGCGCGCCTCGCGGGCTGCGGCCTCGATACCTGCCGGATCGTCGGAATCGACTTTCACCCGGCGCACCAGGAGCGGCAAATCCAGCCGCCGGGCAAGGTCCGCGGCACGATCGGTCCACGCATCGGCGTCCTGATGTAAACCGTGATGGACGTGGAACAACCACAGGCGCAGGCCGCGCCGCCGCGCCCACTCGGCGGCCATGACGGCCAACGCGGCCGAATCGGGCCCAGCGCTAAAAGCGACGCCCGCGCTACCCTCCACCGGCGGCAGGTCGTCCAGCGCCCGGCTCAGGAGCTCGGACGCATGCAATGTTGCGACGTCCGCGCCCGAGTCAGCCCTGGACGGTTTCCTTGAACCGGCCATAGGCCATGATCCGTTCGAGCCGCGTGGCGACCAGATCGCTCGGCTTGACGCCCTGGAACTGGCGCAGTGCATCCGCCAAGGCACGGCGAAGCAGCTGGGCCATATGCTTCGGATCGCGATGGGCGCCGCCGACCGGCTCGTTGACGATCTTGTCGATCAGGCCGAGCGCCTTCAAGCGGTGGGCGGTGATGCCCAAGACTTCGGCGGCCTCGGCCGCCTTCTCCTGGCTGCGCCATAGGATGGATGCGCAACCCTCGGGCGAGATGACGGAATACGTCGCGTACTGGAGCATGAGCACGCAATCGGCCACGGCGATGGCGAGCGCGCCGCCCGAGCCGCCCTCGCCGATGATGGTGCTGATGATGGGCACCTGCAACTCCGCCATGGCGTACAAATTGCGGCCGATGGCCTCCGACTGCCCCCGCGCCTCGGCGTCGATTCCCGGGTACGCCCCGGGCGTGTCGACAAAGGTGAACACGGGCAGTCCGAATTTCTCCGCCAGTCGCATCAGGCGCAAGGCCTTGCGATAGCCTTCGGGGCGGGGCATCCCGAAATTGCGTGCGGCGCGCTCCTTGGTATCCCGGCCTTTCTGGTGGCCGATCACCATGCATGGCGTGCCGTTGAACCGCGCCAGGCCGCCGACGATGGACCGGTCGTCGGCAAACATGCGGTCGCCGTGCAACTCATGGAAATCGGTAAAAATCTCGCGCACGTAGTCCAGCGTATAAGGCCGCTGGGGATGACGCGCCACGAGGGCGGTCTGCCAAGGCGTCAGCTTGGAATAGATTTCCTTGGCCAGCGCCTGGCTCTTTTGCTGCAACCGGCTGATTTCCTCGGAAATGTCGACTGCGGAATCGGCTTGGACGAAGCGCAATTCCTCGATTTTGCCTTCGAGGTCGGCCAGCGGTTGTTCAAATTCGAGAAATGCGTTGCGCATCAGGCCTCCCAAGGGGCAATGAACGCGAGGCGTTCGGCTCGTTTCATCAACAATTCAATTACTCCATCACGCCGCGGCATGCCGCAACGCCCATTTATTCGGCCCAGAGCCTACGGTTACCGGGGGGCGAGGCTCCGCCACAAGTACCATGTCGCAACCGTGCACCAAGGCTTCCAGGCCTGCGCGACTTCCCGTGCCTCGAATCGCGAAACGGGCTCGCCGCTGAAATAGTGCAATGAAATCGCACGCAACAGGCCCGGGTCGTCCAGCGGCAGGATGTCCGGCCGCCGCAGATTAAAAATCAGGAACATCTCTGCTGTCCAGCGTCCTATTCCCCGGATAGAGGTCAGTTCGCCTATGACGGCTTCGTCGTCCATGTGCGCCCATTTCGCCGGATGCACCCGGCGTTCCTGGAAATGCAGGGCCAAATCCACCAAATACTCGGATTTTCGCTGCGACAAACCCGCCGCGCGCAACCCTTCCAGGCCTAGCTTGGCGACCACGGCCGGCGTCACGCGGCGGCCGCATGCCGCCAGGCAACGCTCCCACAGTGCATCGGCCGTCGCGCGGGTGGACGTCTGTTGGCCGATGATGGCCCGCGCCAACGTGACGAAGGGCTCATCTTGGGTCGACAGGTGCACTTCCGGATGCTGCGGGATCAGTTTTCGCAAGATGCGATCCCGCTTGACCAGGTGCGCCACCGCCGCATCCCAGTAGGCAGGTTTCTCGGCACCGTCGAGCGGCGCCGCGGACGTGTGCTCGCCGGTCTCGGCCATGACTTCGGACTTCATCAGATGTTCAGCGTAAACCGCGCTCAAGCGCGACGCCAGAGCGTCACGCCACCCGGCTTGTCCTCGAGGACGATGCCCTCGCTCAACAATTCCGCACGAATGCGGTCAGCCGTCGCGAAGTCCTTGTTCTTCTTGGCCTGTGCCCGTTCGGCAATGCGCGCCTCGATACGGGCCGCATCGTCGCCCGACTCCCTGCCCTGCAGGAATGCCCGGGGCTCCTGCTGCAATAGCCCCAGCAGCCCGCCCAACGCCTTCAACTGGCCCGCGGCCCGCGCCGAGCCGGTCTTGTTGACCGCCGCGGCGAGATCGAACAGCACGGCGATGGCCTCGGGGGTGTTGAAGTCGTCGTCCATCGCGGCCTTGAAGGCTTGGCCCGACGGATCGTCCCAGTCGATGCCCGCCTCATCGGGCTGAGCATTGCCCAGCGCCGTGTAGAGCCGTGTCAGCGCCGCCCGGGCGTCGGCCAGGTTATCCGCCGCGTAGTTCTGCGGGCTGCGATAGTGGCTGCGGACCACGAAGAAACGGATCACTTCGGCATCGTAGTGCTTGAGCGTGTCGCGGACGGTAAAGAAGTTGCCGAGCGACTTGGACATCTTCTCGGCATCCACCATCAGGGGGCCGCAGTGCATCCATGTATTGGCCAGCGTGCCGCCGTAGGCGCCCTCGCTCTGGGCGATCTCGTTCTCGTGGTGCGGAAATTTCAGGTCGGGGCCGCCGCCGTGGATATCGAGGGGCATGCCCAGCAATTCGTGGCTCATGGCCGAGCATTCGATGTGCCAGCCCGGCCGACCGGGGCCATATTCGGAATCCCAGCGCGACTCGGGAGGCTCAATGGGCTTGGCCGCCTTCCACAGCACGAAATCGAGGGGATCCCGCTTGGAGGCGTCCACCTGCACCCGCTCGCCCGCCCGCAAATCATCGAGCGACTTGCCCGACAACTTGCCATAGCCGGGGAAGCGACGCACCGCGAAATTGACGTCTCCGTCATCGGAGCGGTAGGCCAGCCCCTTCTGCTCCAGCAAGCGCACGATCTCGAGCATCTTGCCCACGTGCTGCGTCGCGCGCGGCTCGAAATCCGGAGGCTGGACGCCGAGGGCCTTTTCATCCTCGTGCATGGCCTGGATGAAGAAATCGGTCACCTCGGAGATGCGCTTGCCCGTTTCCACCGCCTTGCGGATGATCTTGTCGTCGATATCCGTGATGTTGCGCACGTAGGTGACGCGATAACCGCTGGCGCGCAGCCAGCGCTGGACCACGTCAAAGCTGATCAGCATCCGGGCATGGCCGAGATGGCAGTAGTCGTACACCGTCATGCCGCAGACGTACATGCGCACGCACCCAGGCTCCACGGGCTGGAAGGGTTGCTTGTCACGGGCGAGCGTATTGTAGATATGGAGCATGAGCGCGTTACAGGCTGAAAACGGTAAGCCCCGGCTGGAATGACCACTACCGGGGCTAAAATCGGGGTGATTATATCAACCGAGGATGCCGGTCCGGCTGGACGGCATGTCTCCCTACCTTCAGGCAGAACCGTTTGGCCAAGAACCAAGCTATCTCGTCCGCCTCGAGCGGAACCCGCCGAGGCCGGCTGGTATTCCTCGCCGCGCTCGCGACGCTCGCATCCCTGGCGCCCGGCTCACTGCCCGCCCAGACTACCACGGCTACGCCGCCCGCGCTGGCCCCCTCCTCCTCCGGCGACATCCCATGGCTCAGCAATTTCCTGGACCGGCTCAAACCCGGCGTCGACACCAGCCTGCCCGAATCGACCCGGGCCATGGTCGAACGGCTCGAGCGCCAGCTCGCCCAGGGCACTGATGCGGCCGACACCTTGGCGGAAATCGACGAGCGCTTGGACGAAGATCGGCAAAAATCCCCCCACACCGTCAACGCGCAGCTGCTATTCCTGAAGGCCGCGGCACTCAACCAACTGAACCGGCGGGAAGAAGCCAAGGACATCTACCGCGACATGACGCAGCGCTTCCCGGAGCTGCCCGAGCCCTGGAACAACCTGGCGGTGCTGGAAGCCGCCGACGGCCGGCTCGACGAGGCCAGGACGGCGCTCGAGATGGCGATACGCACCGCCCCGGACTACGCCGTGGCACGCGAGAACCTGGGGGATTTGTATATCATGCTGGCGGCGCGCTCCTATGACGCCGCCAGCAAACTCGACCCCAGCGACGGCACCCGCCAGAAAGGCGCCGAAACCAGGAAATTGCTGGAACCGTCGCGCCCTTCCCAACCCCAATCCCGGACGCCCTGATGAAACTGCTGTTTTCAAGCCTGGCGCTGGCGTGCACCCTGGCCTCGCCAGCCGTACTCGCCGCGCCCCAAGTCGCGCTCCAAACTACCGCGGGCCGCATCGTGCTCGAACTCGACGATGCCCGGGCGCCGGCTACCGTCGCCAACTTCCTGCAATACGTGCGCGATGGACACTACAACGGCACCATTTTCCATCGCGTCATTAACGGATTCATGATCCAGGGCGGAGGGTACACCGCAGACATGCGGGAGAAACCCACCCGCGCCCCGATACGTAACGAAGCCTCAAATGGCTTGAAAAACACCGCCTATACGGTAAGCATGGCCCGTACCCCGGATCCGCATTCGGCCACGGCCCAGTTCTTCATCAACGTTGCCGACAACGACTTTCTGAACCATCGCGGCCCCACGGCCAGGGGCTGGGGCTATGCGGTTTTCGGCAAGGTCATCCAGGGCAAAGAAGTGGTCGACCAGATCAAGACCACGCCCACCACCACGCGGGGCCCTCATGAGAACGTCCCCGTCCAACCCATCGTGATCGAAAAAGCAGAGGTTTTGAGCAAATGACAACCCGCGTCAACCTGCATACCACCCAGGGCCTGATCGGCTTGGAACTGGACGCCGAAAAGGCGCCCAAGACCGTCGAGAACTTCGTTTCCTACGTAACGAGCGGCCATTACGACAACACGATTTTCCACCGCGTCATTAACGGCTTCATGATCCAAGGCGGCGGCTTCGAACCCGGCATGTCGCAAAAGCCCACCAAGGCGCCGATCGAGAATGAAGCCGCAAACGGACTGCAGAACAAGCGCTATACCATCGCCATGGCCCGCACCAGCGCCCCGCACTCGGCCACGGCGCAGTTCTTCATCAACGTCGCCGACAACGACTTCCTCAACTTCACTTCGCCGACGCCCCAGGGCTGGGGCTACGCGGTCTTCGGCAAGGTCGTGGAAGGCGCAGACGTCGTGGACAAAATCAAAGCCGTCAAGACCGGCAATCGTGCCGGCCATCAGGACGTCCCCGTCGAAGACGTCGTCATCACCAAGGCTGAACTCGTTCAGTAAACGGCAGGCTTCTCCCGGCCGGCCACTCGCGCCCGGCCGGGAGAAGCCCGCATTCCACGCATTCTTCGAGGATTTACGTGCCCGGTTCCCTCATCACGCTCACCTTCAACGGCCCGGTATGGGTGGCCTCCGACATGCACTTGGGCCCAAACGGCCCTGCCACGCTTGAAGCGTTCCTCGCTTTCCTGCAAGGCGCTGCGGAGGGCGCCTCCGCCTTGCTGCTGCCCGGCGATGTCTTCGACGCCTGGGTGGGCGACGACGAGCTCGACGCCCCCGCACCGTGGCTGCAGGAAGTCGTTGCCGGCCTGCGCGCCGCCGGGGCGCGCATTCCCGTGTACCTCGCAGGCGGCAACCGGGATTTCCTGATGGGCGGCCGCTTGGCCGAAGCCACGGGCACGCACAGGCTGCCGGCCCCAGCGCTGATCGCCACCGACGCGGGCAAGTTCCTCCTTTCTCACGGCGACGAGCTGTGCACGGACGACGTGGAATACCAGCAATTTCGTGCCATGGTCCGCGACCCCCAATGGCAGGCCCAATTCCTGGCCCAGCCGCTCGCGGCGCGACAGGCCATGGCGCGCCAACTCCGCGAGCGCAGCATGGCAGAGAAAAGCCGCAAGGCTGCCGACATCATGGACGTGAACCAGCAAGCCGTGGAAGCGGCGTTGCGCGCCCATGGCGTGACGCGCATGATCCACGGCCACACCCATCGGCCTGGCCGGGACGTGTTCGAAATGGATGGCCGGCGCTGCGAACGATGGGTGCTACCCGACTGGGACCTGGACGACCCGGCGGATCCGCGCGGAGGCTGGCTGGAAATCGACCGCGACGGCCCCGCTTACCACGACATCGCGCCAGAACGCTGAACCCCGCCCCGGGGCCGGATCTTCACAATCCGCACAAACGACCCGGACCGGTGGGCACGTGGACCCACCCACTCATCAGGCAACGTGCCGTGCGCGAGACCGTGGCGCGCTCCAACGCCCAGCCGGACCCCTTGCGTACCACCGTTGCCCACGCGGCCTGGACCCCGCTTGCATGACCGATGCGGGTGGCAACGCCAGGTAGCGTACGCGCCACTTGCGACACGATCGAACCCGGCACCGCGGCGGCAACCGCCAACGAAATGGCGCTGCGGGTACCGAAGCCGCGCTGCATGCGTCCGTCGGCCATGGCGCGCGCGAGCACGTCGATGCTGTCTTTGGGAACATCCATGCCGCTGACGCTCTTATAGGACATAGGCGGGGCGACCCACACCAGCCTGGGCAGCGACGCCCCGGGCTTTTCCGCCCGCGCGCGGGACATGAGCCCCATGGCGACTGCGCCCTCCCTGCGCACCATCTCCAGCCGGGCCAGGGTCTTGGCATCGCGGTTGAACGCATCCGCTTTTTCGCGGCCGTTCAGGCCGAGGTCCGCCGCGCGCACGAAGATAGAGACTTCGTCGGTGCGGATGAGGCTAACCGGCAGCTCGCCTACGCCCTCTATCTGCAATACGTCCTGCACCCGGCCCGTCGGCAGCAAGTCGGTCGCCCCCTCGTCGATGAACTCCAGCCTCACCTCGGCCGCTGGGAAGGGCACCCCGTCCTCGGTGAATAAACCATCCTCCAGCACTTCGCCATTGCGCACCTCGACATGCGCCTCGAGAAACCGGCCGGGGTGGGGCTGCCAGATCCGGACGACTGTCGTGCCTTCCCTGGCGGCCACCAAGCCCTGCTGGATGGCATACGGTCCCACTGCCACCGCCAGGCTGTCGCCGCTGGCCGTCCAGTCAATGAGCGGCCGGTCTATCGCCACCTGGCCACAGCGGTATTCCACGTCGCAGTCATCGCGTGCGGAAGCGTCCACCACCACCACCTTGCTGGTGGAATGGCTGGCGCCTCCCATGCCATCGGCCTGGCGCGAATAGGGGTCGGGACTACCCAGCACGCGCAGCAGGATCCGGTCTCGCAGCTCCGGATCGCGCGGCAGGTCGCGGGCATTGAAAAAAACGCCCTTACTGGTTCCGCCGCGCATATAGACAGCGGGAATCTTAAGAACTGCCATGGGAAATCTTTCGGGACTGGGCGATCATTGCGGTGCAAACACCGCGCAACAAGTCAGTTTCTTCTCGGGTCAAGCCTGCGCGCGCAAAGAGATATCGCATGCGCGGCATGAGTTTCTTGGGATGCCGGGGATCGAGATAGCCCACGGCGATGAGGGCCTCCTCCCAGTGGGCGAGCAAGGCTTCGACCGCCTCGCCCGGAGCGGGCTCGGCCCGGGGACCGGGGACGGCCAACTGCTGGGCGCCGAGCAACGCATAACGCAGTTCGTAGGCCGCCAATTGCAGCGCCTGGGCAACATTGAGCGACGAATATTCCGGATTGGCCGGGATGTGGCAAATCCGGTGGCATAGGGCCACCTGCTCATTGGTCAGGCCTGAGCGCTCGGTGCCGAGCACCACGGCGGCATGCGCGCCGCCATCGGCATGCGCCGCCAAATGATCGCGAATGTGTTCCGCCGCACGCCGCATGTCGCAGGCCGGCGGGCCCAGGTCCCGCTGGCGCGCCGTCATGGCAAAAGCCAGGGTCACGGGTGCCAAGGCTTCTTCGAGCGTGGCGCACACCTGCGCCGAGGCCAGGACGTCGGTCGCGCCGCTGGCCAGCGCCTGGGCATCGGGATGATTCACGGCGTCGGCCACGCGGGGATTCACGAGCACCAGGCGCGAGAAGCCCATCGTCTTGAGGGCCCTGGCCGCCGAGCCCACATTTCCGGGGTGGCTGGGCTCGACCATGATGAAACTGACTCGGGATAGCATGTGTCCTTTAAACTAGAGGGGTTTCACCATATTCCTAGCCCATCGGCCTCCTTATGCATCCCATGCTCAACACCGCTGTCAAGGCGGCCCGGCGCGCAGGCGCCATCATCAATCGCGCTAGCCTGGACCTGGATCTGGTCAAGGTGTCTCAAAAGGGACCGGGCGATTTCGTGACCGAAGTCGACAAGGCCGCAGAAGCGGCCATCGTGGACATTTTGAAGACAGCCTACCCCGAACACGGCATTCTAGCTGAAGAGTCCGGCGAAACCCTGGGCGTGGCCGATGCCAAAGGTCAGCAAGAAAACCTCTGGATCATCGATCCCCTGGACGGCACGACCAACTTCATCCACGGCTTGCCGACCTACGCCGTATCGATCGCGCTGATGCAGCGCGGCCAAATCACCCAGGCGTGCATTTTCGACCCGTCCCGCAACGAGTTATTCACCGCGACCCGCGGCGCCGGCGCGTTCCTGAACGACCGGCGCATACGGGTGTCGCGCCGCACCCGCATGCCCGAAACCCTGATCGGCACGAGTTTCGCGCCCGACACGAGCGGCAAGCGGCTCGCCCTCTGGACCAAGACTTTCGGACAGATCTCGGCGTCGACCGCCGGCGTCCGGCGCCAGGGCTCTTCTGTACTGGAGCTGGCCAACGTCGCCGCCGGCCGGCTCGACGGATACTACGGTAGCGGCCTCAAGCCCTGGGACCTCGCCGCCGCAAGCCTCCTCGTACTGGAAGCGGGAGGCCTCATCGGCGATTTCGACGGGGAGCAGGGATGGATGCAGAGTGGCGAGGTCGTCGCCGCCACGCCGAAGGTCTTCCCGCAACTGCTGAGCATGCTCGAGCCGCTCAAAGAAGCCCGCGACTGACCTCCTGCGCCGAAGCACCCTCCCGTTAGCTCTACAATGGCACCGGCGCCGCGCACCCCTGCGCGGGCCGGTCCTGGCCGGCGCGCCCGCGAGCTGCTCCCGTCAACACCGTCCGCCCCGCGGACGCCGATACTCATGACCGAACATTCGCTTTACCTGATCAAAGCCTTTTTCCTCGGCATCATCGAGGGCCTGACCGAGTTCCTGCCCGTTTCCAGCACTGGGCACCTGATCCTCGTCGGGAAGTGGATCGAGTTCTTCTCCGGGGATGCGAAAGTCTTCGAGGTCGTCATCCAGTTCGGCGCCATCCTCGCGGTGATTTGGATATTCCGGGCCAAAGTCGCGCACATCCTGGGCGGAATCCTCACGGGAGACCGGTTTTCGCTGAAGTTCGCCCGCAACATCTTGATCGCCTTCCTGCCTGCTGCCGTCATCGGCGTGACGTTCCTGAAGGAGATCAAGACGGTCTTGTTCAATCCGCTGGTGGTCGCCACCGCCCTCATCATCGGCGGCTTCATCATCCTGTGGGTGGAACGCAAGCCGCAATCGGAGGTGAAAACGCCCAACATCAGCGAAATCACCTGGTTCCAAGCCCTGATGGTCGGCCTTGCGCAATGCGTCGCCATGATTCCCGGGACATCCCGCTCGGGTGCCACCATCATTGGCGGGATGGCGGCAGGCCTCAAACGCACCACAGCCACCGAGTTCTCGTTTTTCCTCGCGATGCCGACGATGCTGGGAGCGTCCGTCTACGATGCCTGGAAGAACCACGAATCGCTGACCAACAACGACGTCACTGCCATCGCCGTCGGTTTCCTGGCGGCGTTCGTCGCCGCGCTGTTGGTGGTTCGGGCATTGATGCGATTCGTCGCGAATCACTCCTACCGGGTATTCGGCTGGTATCGTATCGCCCTGGGACTGGTCATCATCCTGTGGATGCTGGTCTGATCGGAACAACCATGGTTACCATCAAGAACCGCGTCGTCATCCCCCTCGAAGAAGGAGGAACGCCGCCGGAATTCGTCACTTTCAACGGGTTTGCGGAAGAACACGTCGCCGTCGTCTTCCAGCAGCTCAAGCCTGGCAATCTGCCACCGCTGGTCCGCGTCCATTCGGAATGCCTCACCGGCGATGTGTTCGGCTCCCAGCTGTGCGATTGCGGGCCGCAGCTGCACGAAGCCTTGTCATGCTTCGCGCGCGAGGGAGGCATCCTGCTGTACCTGCGCCAGGAAGGCCGGGGCATCGGCCTCTATGCCAAGCTGTCGGCCTACGCGTTGCAGAAAAAGGGCCTGGACACCTTCGAGGCCAACCGCCACCTGAATCTGCCGGAAGACGCCCGCAGCTTCGAACCAGCCGCGCAAATGCTCAAGGCGCTTGGAGTCGAACGCATCCGCCTCCTGACCAACAACCCCGACAAGGCGAGCCAGCTCGAAGCGCACGGCATCGAGATCGAAAGCATCATTCCGACCGGGGTCTATTTGAATCCGAACAACCGGCGCTATCTCGAAGCCAAGGTCCGCCACAAGAAGCACACCATTCCGTTATAGGCGCGATGGCCACTGCCGAGATCCACCACCACTTGGTCAATGCCTGGTCCGTGGCTTGGGCGCTCTACATCGG
>NZ_JADGHH010000192.1 GCF_019689535.1 Pigmentiphaga sp. | reverse complement strand
ATGGCCCCCACGGTCATGCCGTCATGGGTGACGTAGGACGCCGAGCCCAGCCCGCCCTTGAGCGCACCCGCCGCCGCCCCGAAACCCGCGCCACAGGTTCCCAGCGGGAAGTGCTTGTCCGCATGAGTGGCCGCCCGTAGCGCGAGTTCCCGGTACGGGGGTGTCTCGCCCCAGCGCTTGTCCCCGCCGTTGGCCAAGTCGTAAAGCACCGCTGTCGGCACGATGGGCGATGGCGGAACGCCTGGCTGGCGCAACAGCGTAAAGCCACGGTCCCGCGCCCCCAACCAAGCGGCCACGCCGTCTCCGGCGGCCAGTCCGTACACCGATCCGCCCGACAGGACCACTGCGTCGACAGAGCGGACGAGGCAGGATGCACCGAGCGCGTCGGTGTCCCGCGTCCCCGGCCCGCCTCCCCTGACATCGACGGCCGCGGCAACCCGGTCGTCAGGAAGAATGACTGTCACGCCGGTGCAGGCCTGCGCATCATCGGCCTGCCCGACGCGCAATCCTTCGACGTCCGTGATGAGGTTGAGCGGGCCCGGGTGCCCGCGCGATGCGGCGTGTCGTTCCATGCTGGAGTCCGTGAGGGTGGATGGCGAGCCCATTGTAGGCCGCGCCTTCATGGCGCACCCGGCGCACCCCCGACCAGGGGGGCTTTTCGCAGCTCGCCGCGCCGCCCCGCTAATGCAGCTTGACGCGAGGCTGTGAGCGACGGCTCAGCGCCCGGCTCAGGGAACGCACGGTCGCGCCCCACAGGCCCAGCACTGCCGCGTAGTGAGACCAGTGGGTGACGGCGTACATCAGCCGGGCCATCCACCCCTCGACCAAGAGCTTGCGGCCAGTGAGGCTGCCCATCAGGCTGCCCACGCCTTCGCCGTGCCCGATCGAGACGAGCGACCCGAAATCCCGGAAACGGAAAGGCTGCGCCGGCGGCACTTCCCCACGCATGCGGGCCGACAGGAGCGGGACCAGATAGGAGGCCTGCTGGTGCGCGGCCTGGGCCCGGGCCGGCACCGTCTTGTCCGTTCCCAGCCACGGCGCGGCGGCGCAGTCGCCCATGGCGTAGATGTTTTCATCGGAGGTGCGCAGCGTCTCGTCCACCTTGACCTGCTGCATGGGGTTCATCTCGAGCCCCAAAGAACTGATCAGCGAAGGCGCCTTGATGCCGGCCGCCCAGACGCACAGGTCTGCTTCGAACACATGGTCCTGCGCGACCACGGCATCCGGCCTGACCTCCGATACCCGGCAATCGGCCACGACCTGTACGCCGCGCTCGACCAGCAGCGCTTCGGCCGCCCGCGCCACCCGCTCGGGCAGCGGCCCGAGGATGCGGGGCCCACCTTCGATGAGGGTGATGCGCAGCTTGTCCGGCGTCATGCCCGGCAACCCATACGCGGAGATCGTGCGTCCGGCCTCGTGCAGCTCCGCAGCCAGCTCGACGCCAGTCGCGCCGCCGCCGACGATCACGACGTTCACCCCCCCAGGCGTGATCGTGTCGGTGCGGGCAGACGCCCGGGCCATGGCCTTGAGCAGTTCGAGGCGGAAACGTTCGGCGGCCTCGGTCGTGTCCAACGAGATCGCATGCTGGTCGGCGCCGGGGGTGTTGAAGAAATTGCCTAGGCTGCCAACCGCGAGCACGAGTGTTTCATAGGGGATGGCGCGTTCGGGCAGGATGACCTCGCCTTCGGCATCGCGCAGCGCGGCCACGCGCAGTTCCTTCGCCTGGCGGTCGACCGAGACGATTTCGCCCAGGACGAAGCGAAAGCCGTTGTCATGCGCGAGCATGGCATAAGACAACCCGTCGCGATGGATGTCCACCGTGCCGGCGGCAACCTCGTGCAACGACGGCTTCCAGATATGAAAGGGCGCCGCGTCGACAAGGGTGACATGCTCGGGGCCGTGGCGCTTGCCCAGGCGAACTGCCAATTCCAGCCCTCCCGCGCCACCGCCCGCGATCACGATCCGATGCACTGCCGCTGACTTCATGGATGCCCCCTATGGCCGGCGCGCACGCCGGGCCGCTTGTGCCACCCCTTGCCTCAGCAGCCGGCGTGCCCGCCGCCCGCAGGCGAACCTAGAGGCCGGCGATCGACATTTCCGGCAACAGGATCGATCCGGTGGTCTTGGTGCCGCGGGTCAAGGTGTCCGCGCCCACGGCAGCTACGCTGCCGAACATATCCCGCAGGTTGCCGGCGATGGTGATCTCTTGGACGGCGTGCTGGATCTCGCCGTTTTCTACCCAGTATCCGAATGCACCACGCGAATAATCGCCGGTGACGTAATTGATGCCTTGCCCGATCAGCTCTGTGACGAGCAATCCCGTGCCGAGCTTGCGCAGCATTTCGCGAAAATCGTCCGACGGGCGGGTATGGCGCGAAGTGAGGATCAGGTTGTGCGACCCCCCAGCGTTCCCTGTGGTGACCATGCCCAGTTTGCGCGCGGTATAGCTGGAGAGGAAATAGCCTTGGATGACGCCGGCCTCGACCACCTTGCGCGCCTGCGTGCGCACGCCTTCGTCGTCGAACGCGGCGCTGCCCTGGGCGCCCCGGATGAATGGGTCTTCGAGCACGTCGATGTGCTCGGGGAAAACCTGCCGCCCCAGGCTATCGACGAGGAAACTCGATTTGCGATAGAGCGCGCCGCCGCTCAACGCCTGAGTGAGCGAACCCAGCAGCCCGCACGCAAGGGGCGCCTCGAACAGCACGGGATACCGGCCCGTGGGAATGCGGCGGGCGGACAGGCGGGACAGGGCCCGCTCCGCGGCATAGCGGCCGACCTGCGCCGGGTCGGCCAGCTTGCGCCAGTTCCGGTCGCTGGTGTACCAATCGTCGCGCTGCATGTTGTCGCCGCGGCCCGCGATGGGAGAAACCGACAGCGAATGGCGCGAATAGGGGTAGCCGCCCAGGAATCCGCGCGTGTTCCCCATGACGAAGTGACCTTCATAGGACGAGACCGATGCACCGTCCGAGTTGGTGATGCCTTTGTCGGTGGACAGTGCGGCGTCCTCGGCCTGCAAGGCCAGTTCGGCGGCTTCCTCGGGCGACAGCGGCCAGGGATGGTAGAGGTCCAGGTCGGGGAATTCGGTCGCCAAGAGGTCGGCTTCGGGCAGGCCTGCGGCCGGATCCTCGGCGGTATGCCGGGCGATGTGATAGGCGGCCTGCACGGTATCGCGCAAGGCTTGGTCGGAGAAATCCGAGGTCGAGGCCGACCCGCGGCGCTGCCCCACGTATACGGTGATGTCCAACGAGCGATCCCGCGTCTGTTCGACCGTCTCCAGCGAGCGCTTGCGGACCGTGACGGCCAGCCCCTGGCTCTCCGAGACCTCCGCTGCGGCATCGGTCGCGCCCGCCCGCTTCGCTTCCTCCAGCACTCGCTCGATCAACTGGCGGAACGTGGCTCGGTCTGCGAGCGCGGGACGAACGGCAGCGGTGGACGACGATTGCTTGCGGGGACGGGAAATGGCCATGGATGATTTCGATAGGGATTAGGCGGTCCGGAGGACGGCGAGGCTTTATGATAATGGATCCCCCAAGCGCTGCCGGCGCCTCGCCCCGGCGCAACTCTTTACGCTTATGTCTCGTTCCAAATATTTCGCTTCGCCCCTCGCGGCCGACCAAGAAGCCGGTCAAGAGGACGATCGGCGACCCAGCAAATCGCAGCTCAAGCGACAAATGGCAGCGCTGCAAGAACTCGGAGAACGGCTGGTCGCACTGCCCGACGTCAAGCTCCGGCAACTGCCGCTGGCCGAGCGGCTTTACGACGCCATACGCGAGGCCCAGCGCATCACCTCGCACGAAGGCAAGCGGCGCCAGCTGCAATACGTGGGCAAGTTGATGCGCGAAGCGCACGTGGAGCCGATCCAGGCCAAACTGGCCGAGTGGGACGGCGATTCGATGGAACAGATCGCGGCTTTCCACCAGCTCGAGCTGTGGCGCGACCGCCTCATCGACGATGACGAGCACTTCACCGCCTTCATGAACCTGTATCCCCACGCCGAAGCGCAGCCGCTGCGCGCCTTGATACGCGCGGCGCGCAAGGAACGGGCCGCCAACGCTGCGTTGCTGCCCGGCCGCGAGCCGCAGCGCAAGCACTACCGGGCGCTGTTCCAGGAAATCA
Source organism: Pigmentiphaga sp. (assembly GCF_019689535.1). Taxonomy (GTDB): domain Bacteria; phylum Pseudomonadota; class Gammaproteobacteria; order Burkholderiales; family Burkholderiaceae_B; genus Pigmentiphaga. The sequence continues at coordinate 2,168 of NZ_JADGHH010000192.1, read as the reverse complement.
AGCGCCTGCAGGCGCAGGCCGGGGCAACCCCGGCGCCCGGCGATGCGGACGACGAATAACCGATGACAGACACGCTGCCTGAAGGAATTCAGCCATGACGACTTCTGCCAAGCGCCTGGCGCGCAATCATCCCGACGAATTGCTATGCGGCCTGGTATCCATCAGCGATCGCGCCTCCGCTGGGGTTTATGCCGACGAGGGCATCCCCGCGCTCAAGACGTGGCTGGACGGCGCACTGCGCACGCCGGTCCAGTATGCCGAGCGGCTGATCGCGGACGACGCCGATACGATCTCTGCCACGCTGGTCGAATTGTGCGATGAACTCGGGTGCGACCTGATCCTGACCACGGGCGGCACGGGGCCAGCGCGGCGCGACGTTACGCCCGAAGCCACGCTCGCGGTGGCGACCAAGGAAATGCCCGGCTTCGGCGAACAGATGCGCCAGATCTCGCTGCGCTTCGTGCCCACTGCCATCCTGTCCCGCCAAGTGGCCGTGATCCGGGAACGCGGCACGTCGGCCGAAGACGGCGCCGCGCTCATCATCAATCTTCCCGGCCAGCCCAAGGCCATACGCGAAACCCTCGAAGGGCTGAGGAACACCGACGGAACCCTGCAAGTGCCCGGCATCTTCGCTGCCGTACCGTATTGCATCCAGCTCATCGGCGGTCCGTATATCGAGACCAACGAGTCGGTGTGCAAGGCGTTCCGCCCCAAGGCCGCGATCCGCAGCGCCACTTGACGCCCCCCACCTCCCGGAGAATGCCCCATGAGCGATACCTTGCTCGAATGCGTCGAGGTCGAAACCGGACCGAATCCGACCCGCGCCGTGATCTGGCTGCACGGCTTGGGCGCGGACGGCCATGACTTCGAGCCCATCGTCCCCGAGCTGGACTTGAGCGGCCTGCCGCCCATCCGCTTCGTCTTTCCGCATGCCCCCGTGCAGCCGGTCACCATCAACGGCGGCATGGCCATGCGCGCTTGGTACGACATCATCGTCAGCGATCTCGTCCGCCGCGAAGACGAAGCGGGCATCCGGGCCTCCCAGCGCCGCATCGAACACCTCCTCGCACGCGAGAATGAGAGGGGGATCCCGACCGAACACATCGTGCTGGCCGGATTCTCGCAAGGCTGCGCGATGACGCTGCACACTGGGCTGCGCCATGCGGCAAGGCTGGCCGGCCTCGTCGCGCTCTCGGGCTATTTGCCTCTGGCGGCCAGCTTCGCTGCCGAGCGCCATCCCGCCAATGCACGCACGCCCATCTTCATGGGCCACGGCACGGCAGATCCCATCGTCGCGATGGACAAGGCAATTGCTTCGCGCGATACACTTGAACGACTCGGCTACGAGGTGGAATGGCACGCCTATCCGATGCCGCACTCCGTGTGCGCGCCGGAAGTGGCCGACATCTCGGCATTCCTGCGCAGGACACTCGCTTGATGCCGATCAAGACATCCCGGCCCGATATATGGTGTACTGCATTCATCGATAACAACGGCCGCGCCGCCGAGCCGGGGTTCCAGCGGTCATCTTCGTGATCTTCAAGGAGCACACGCCATGTTCAAGAAAATCCTGATCCCCACCGATGGCTCGCCGCTGTCCGCCCAGGCCGCCAACGCGGGCGTCAGCTTTGCGCGGTCGGTCAACGCGGAAATCGTGGCCCTGCACGTGACCCAGCCCTTTGCCGCCACCATAGGCTTCGACGGCATGGCCGCCGCGTATGCGATCACCGACGATGCCTATGAAAAGGCGTCGGCCGAGCAAGCCGCAAAATACCTCGATGCCGTCACCAGCCGCGCCGACACGGCGGGCGTCAAGAGCACGGCGCTGTCGGTGTCCAATTTCAACGTGGCCGACGGCATCGTCCAGGCTGCGGCCGAGACCGGCTGCGACCTCATCTTCATCGGCAGCCACGGGCGCAGCGGCCTCTCGCGCCTGCTGCTGGGCAGCGTCACGGCCAAGGTGCTGTCGCTGGCCCACGTAGCGGTGCTGGTCTACCGCGTCAAGGAAGAGAAGAAAAAAGAGAAAGAGAAGGAAAAAACCGAGGACTGATTTCCCGGTCTCTTGGCCGATTGACATCCTCCCCGGCCTGAAGGTCGGAGATTCCTACGGCGCTCAGGAGCGGCATTGAGCCGCCCCTGAGTCGCTTCGGTGGGTTCCTGCTGCTGGC
>NZ_JADGHH010000020.1 GCF_019689535.1 Pigmentiphaga sp. | reverse complement strand
CCACAGGCCGCGCAGGGCACGAGAAACCCCCAGCCCGTGGCTTCGAACCCCCTGGCGCTGCGCACCCCCAGCAGCAAGGCGCGCCGCCCCTGGGCATTGCGGTAGACCTGGGCCACCCCCACGCCCTCTGCGCCGAAATCCCCCTCGACTTCCCGCTCGAGTTCGAATCCGTCGGGAACGAAAGCCTCGGCCCGGGAAGCGAGGGCGGGAATGGCCAGCGCGGCGGGTATGTAGGGACCGGCTGCCTCGCCTCTCACCGCCGGGCCGAAGGCGGCCAGCAGGAACGCCAGGACTGCCGGCAGGAACCCCCGCAGTCCGTCAAGCCGCGGCAGCAACGGCAGAGGTGTCCAACTTGGCGGCGGTCTTGTCCACGACCTCCTGCACGGAGACCCCCGGCGCCAATTCGACCAGCTTCAGCCCGTCCGGAGTCACGTCGATCACCGCCAGGTCAGTGATGATGCGGTCCACGACACCCACGCCCGTCAACGGCAGCGTGCATTCGGGCAGGATCTTCAGGTCTACCGTCCCGTCTTTCTTGCGGGCCACGTGCTCCATCAGGATCACGACGCGGCCCACGCCGGCGACGAGGTCCATCGCGCCGCCCATGCCTTTGATCATTTTGCCCGGGATCATCCAGTTGGCCAGGTCGCCCTTCTCGGACACCTGCATCGCGCCCAGGATGGCGAGATTGATCTTCCCGCCGCGGATCATCCCGAATGAATCGGCCGACGAGAAAATGGACGAGCCGGGCAGCGTGGTGACCGTCTGCTTCCCGGCGTTGATGAGGTCCGGATCGACCTCGTCTTCCGTGGGGAACGGCCCGATGCCCAGCAACCCGTTCTCGGACTGCAGCCAGACCTCGATTCCAGGTGGCACATGGTTGGCCACCAACGTGGGCAACCCAATTCCGAGGTTGACGTAAAAGCCGTCCTGCAGTTCACGCGCTGCCCGCGCCGCCATTTCATCGCGAGTCCATGCCATCTGATCTCTCCTCAATATCCTTTACCGTGCGCCATGACGTCCGCCGACACACCGCCGTGCGAGGCACCGCGGCCCGTTCGCGGCATTATTTCGACGCCCTCACCGTACGCTGCTCGATGCGCTTTTCCGGGTTCGGGTTCAACACCAGGCGGTGCACATAGATGCCCGGCAGGTGGATGTGGTCGGGATCCAGCTCGCCGTTCTCGACGATGCGTTCGACTTCGGCCACCGTGATCTTGCCGGCCATCGCGACGTTGGGATTGAAGTTGCGCGCGGTCTTGTTGAAGATCAGGTTGCCGGCCTTGTCGGCAACCATCGCCTTGACCAGCGACACGTCCGGGACCAGGGCTCGCTCCAGCACGTATTTCTTGCCGTCGAACTCGCGGATTTCCTTGCCTTCGGCCACCTGGGTGCCGACACCCGTAGGCGTGAAAAAGGCCGGAATGCCCGCGCCACCTGCGCGCAGCTTCTCGGCCAGCGTGCCTTGAGGCGTGAATTCGACCTCTAGTTCGCCGGCGAGGTATTGGCGTTCGAACTCTTTGTTTTCGCCGACGTAGGAGGAAATCATTTTGCGGATCTGCCGCGTCTCCAGCAATTGGCCGAGCCCTACGCCGTCGATGCCCGCGTTATTGCTGATGCAAGTCAGATTCTTGACGCCGATGTCCCGCAGCGCGGTGATCAGCGCTTCGGGGATACCGCACAGACCGAACCCGCCCACTGCCAACGTTTGTCCGTCCCGCACGATGTCAGCTAGCGCCTCCCTGGCGCTGGCATAGACCTTGTTCATCTGTCTTCCTCGCTTTACATGTTGGCCTGTGGCCGTGACCGCATGAAATACAATCCAAGATCATACTTCGAACTGGCTTGACGGCGACACCGCCCGCCCCCGCACCTCCCGGAGGAACTCTGTACATGCAAGGCACCGAACGCGAGTCTATGGAATACGACGTGGTGATCGTCGGAGGCGGTCCCGCCGGGCTGTCCACCGCGATCCGCCTCAAACAGCTTGCGGCAGAAAAAGGCCGCGAGATCGGCGTCTGCCTGCTTGAAAAAGGCAGCGAGATCGGTGCCCACATCCTCTCGGGCGCCGTCATGGACCCGCGTGCGCTTACCGAGCTGATCCCCGACTGGAAGGAGAAAGGCGCGCCGCTGAACACGCCGGTGAGCGAAGACCGCTTCCTGTTCCTCTCCGAGACGGGGGCCAAGGCCACCCCGGGCTGGCTGCTGCCCCCCTGTTTCCACAACCAAGGCAACTACGTCGTCAGCCTGGGCAAGGTCACGCGCTGGCTTGGCGAGCAGGCCGAAGCGCTGGGCGTGGACCTCTTCCCCGGCTTCGCGGCGGCCGAGATCCTCTATGACGAGAACGGCGCCGTCAAAGGCGTGGCCACCGGCGACATGGGGGTCGGCCGCGACGGCCAGCCCACGGCGCAATACCAGCCCGGCATGGAGCTGCATGCCCGCTACACCATATTCGCCGAAGGTTCGCGCGGCCACCTCGGCCGCCAGCTGAACGAGAAATTCCAACTAAGCGCCGGCAAAGATCCGCAAAGCTATGGCATCGGTATCAAGGAACTGTGGGAGATCGACCCTGCCAAGCACCAGCCGGGCCTGGTGGTCCACACCGCCGGCTGGCCGCTCGACCCGGACACTTACGGCGGGTCCTTCCTCTACCACCTGGAAGACAACAAAGTCGCCGTGGGGCTGATCGTCGGGCTCGACTACAGCAACCCGTGGCTTTCGCCTTTCGAGGAATTCCAGCGATTCAAGACCCATCCGTCCATCCGCGGTTTCCTGGAGGGTGGAAAGCGCATCGCCTACGGCGCGCGTTCGATCACCGCGGGCGGACTGCTGTCACTGCCCAAGCTCGTGTTTCCGGGCGGAGCGCTGGTGGGATGCGAGGCCGGCTTTCTCAACGCCTCGCGCATCAAGGGCAGCCATGCCGCAATCAAGAGCGGGATGCTGGCGGCCGAGGCGGCCTTTGCCGCGCTGGAAGCAGGCCGCAGCCGGGATGAATTGGCGAGCTATCCCCAGGCGTTCGAGTCGTCCTGGCTTTATGAAGAACTGAACAAATCGCGTAACTTCAAGCAATGGTTTAAGAAAGGACGCACCGTCGGCACCTTGATGACGGGTATCGAACAATGGCTGCTGCGGGGCAATTTCCCCTGGACCATTCACCGCGACAAGCCGGACCACGCTTGCCTGAAGCCGGCCGACGCCTGCCCGCGCATCGAATATCCCAAGCCGGACGGCAAGCTGACGTTCGACCGCCTGAGCTCGGTGTTCATCTCCAACACCAATCACGAGGAGAACGAGCCGATTCACCTCACGCTCAAGGATCCGACCGTGCCAGTGGGCGTCAACCTGGCGCGCTATGCCGGTCCAGAAAGCCGCTACTGCCCCGCCGGCGTTTATGAATTCGTCAAGGACGAGCATGGCGCCGACCGCCTGCAGATCAACGCGCAGAACTGCGTGCACTGCAAGACCTGCGACATCAAGGATCCGACGCAAAACATCGTCTGGGTGACCCCGCAAGGAGGCGAAGGGCCTGTTTACAACGAAATGTAAGGCCGCGGGCGCGGCGTCCGCCTCGCAGCCGCAAACGCACCGCGCAGGCGGTCCTTGCCCGCCAGGCGTGGCTACCGCCTCGTTGCAGCTCAATCCTGCAGCGGACGCGTGGCGACCAGGAAATCTTGGCCTACCCGCCAGTGGGACGCATCAACCGCAAAGCACCTGCGCACGAACTCCCTCGTCAGCACCGCCTGGGGCAGGCCGTCCGCGACGAGCTTTCCTTCTCTCAGCGCCAGGATGCGATCGCCGTACTGCGCGGCGAGGTTCATGTCGTGCATGGTCACGATGGCGGCCGCCCCGATGCGATGCGCGAAATCGCGGATGGCCATGCATACCGAGTGCTGGTGGTGGGGATCAAGGCTGGCGCACGGCTCGTCCAGCAGCAGCAGCCGCGAGCCGATCCCATCATCCACCTGCGCCGGCCAAACCTGGGCGAGGACCCGAGCCAGGTGCACCCGCGCCTGCTCGCCGCCTGACAGGACCGGCATGGGCCGCTGCGCGAGGTGCGCCACGCCCAGGGCCTTGAGCGCCGCCTGGACGACGTCCCTCAGCTGGCGCCGGGACTCGCTGCGTGCCAGGCATCCCAGGTACACGACCTCCTCGACGGTAAACGGCAAGCTCAGCCCTGCACGCTGGGGCAGCACCGCACGGTGCCGTGCCAACTCCCCCGCTGCCCAGGCGGGCAAGGGCTTCCCCTTGAACAGCACCTGCCCGGCCGCCGGCGCGAGGTCTCCGGCCATGGCCGCCAACAGGGTCGACTTGCCCGCGCCGTTGGGCCCGATCAACATCACGACCTCGCCCGCGCCGATCCGGCAATCGATGTCGTCCAGCACCGTCCGGGCCGGCTGCATGGCCTGCCTGCGCGCGACCCTCAGCGAGCGCACCTCGAGCATCGCACTCAGCCCTCGAACATCCGCGCCTTGGCCCGGAGCAACAGGAACAGGAAAAACGGCGCGCCGACCAATGCCGTCAGGACGCCGATGGGCATCTCGGCCGGGGCAATGGCGGTCCGGGCCACGAGATCCGCGCCGACCGTGAGGACCGCGCCCAACAGCGCCGCCCCGGGCAGGACGATCCGGACGTCCGGTCCGGCCACCAGCCGTATGCAATGCGGCGCCACCAACCCCAAGAAGCCGATGATGCCGCAAAACGCCACGGCCACACCCACCCCCAGCGCGCTGAAAATGATGGCCATGGCTTTCAGGCGCTCCACGGCAATGCCCAGGTGGCGGGCCTCGGGCTCGCCGAGGGCCATGGCGTTGAGCCCCGTGCGTAGGCGCCACATGCCCGCCAGCGCCACCACACCTCCCGCGAATACCACGCCCACGACCGGCCAGGACGCCGACGCAAGGCTGCCCAGGTTCCAGAAGGTCAGGTTGCGCAGCTGCTCATCCGTCGCGACATAGCTGGACACGCCGATGAGGGCCAAGGCGATGGCGTTCATGGCGATTCCCGCCAGCAACATGGCGGCAACGGACACGCCCAAGGACGTGCGGCCAATCCGGTAGACGAGCAGCGTCGCGAGGACGCCGCCGCTGAACGCTGCCGCCGGCAGCAGAGCCAGGCCCAATGTGTGCGAAAGCTCCGGCCACCACAGGTCGCCGAAGACGATGGCCAATGCCACGCAAAGCGCCGCGCCGCTCGAGATGCCGATCAGGCCCGGATCGGCGAGCGGATTGCGAAACAGGCCCTGAAGCGTGGCCCCCGCCGCGCCCAGCAAGGCGCCCACCCCGACTCCCAACATGACCCGAGGCAGGCGAATGCTCCACAGCACGCCCAATTGCTGTGGCTCGAACCCACCCTCGGCCAGCCCTGCCTTGTACAGCAGGATGGACGCCACATTCGAGGCGGAAATGGGATACGCCCCCCTGCCCGCAGCGACGACGACCAGGCCCCCGAGAACGACGGTCAAGAGCGCGAGCAGCCAGCCAGCGGGCATGCGCCCAACCCGCGCGCGGGCCCAAGCCGACGCAAGGGAAGCGTTCATGCCAGCGGCGCTTCGCACGGACGTTCGACCGCTTGCGACAGGTGAAGTCCGGCGCCAGGCCCGACATGAGCGTCGCGCATCTTCGACATCTCCATCTTTTTCCTCATGCGAGCGAAGGCTCGCCGTCCAGATCATAGCTGCGCGCGAGCAGCACCGCGAAACGCTGGAAGGCCGCCCTGGCCCCGGCCACGACCCTGTCCTGTTCCTCCTCCGCCATGCCGCTGCCGTCCAGCGCCTGCACGAAACGCTTCCATGCCGCGCCCCGGCCGTCCGCAGGCGAGGCCAGGCTGCGCGCGCCGAAATGCTCGTCCAAGCCCAACCTTTGCCCCGCTTCCTTGAGGAGAAACGCCGCACCCAACTTCGACCCCTCCGACACGTAAAGCCAGCCCAGGCCTTCGGGCAGCGGCAGGCCTGGGCCTTGCGACGCATCCTGCGGCACAGGCAGGGGCACGCCCAGGTCGCGGAGGTCCGCTTCCGCTGCGGCCAGGCGGGACCGGCCCGCGAGATCGGGAATGAGCGCGGCATAAGGCCCGCTGGCGTACAACGGCTCGACATCGCGCTGGAACAGGTACTGGGCGGCCACGAATCGGCCGTAGTTGGCGCGACTGCCGAACGGATCGAGCGCAGTCACCAGCTTGTCGAGCCTCTCGTGCAGCGCCGCGGTTTCCGTTTTCAAGCGAAGAGCCAGCGAGAGCTGGGTGAAGCCTTGGGTCGTCATGGAGCGTCGCCTAGAATAATCATGAAAAAAGCCCACCCTCAATGTTATGTCCCGTTATGCCCCGCGCCCGGCCCGTCTGCCGGCTGGCACCCTGCACCCTGCGGAGATTATTCGCTCCTCCTGCGCAAAACAATTTTGACTGGGGCATGCGTTATCCGCCCGCCCGGGCGGCGCGCGCCCGTTTATCATCGGCACATCCCCGTGATCGGTCCGCAAGACCGCCATCATCATAGGCAATGTCAGGAGAACCTCATGACGGAACGCATCAATCGCCACGGCCTGCAAGTGGCGTACCAGCTCGACCGCTTCATCGAAGACGAGGCGCTGCCCAGCACCGGCGTTGGCAGCGATGCCTTCTGGCGGGGCTTTTCGGATATCGTGCATGACCTCGCACCGAAGAACCGCGCGTTGCTGGCCGAACGCGACCGTCTGCAGGCGGAAATCGACGCCTGGCACCGTGCCAACCCCGGCCCCATCCGCGACCAGGCCGGCTACCGCGCCTTCCTGGAGCGCATCGGCTATCTCCTGCCCCAGCCCGAGCACGTACGCGTCACCACCGAGAACGTCGATACGGAAATCTCCGAACAGGCCGGCCCGCAGCTTGTGGTTCCCGTTTCCAACCAGCGCTACGCGCTGAACGCCGCCAATGCCCGCTGGGGCAGCCTCTATGACGCCCTGTACGGCACGGACGCACTGCCCGAGGCGGACGGTGCCGAACGCGGCGCGGGATATAACCCGGTCCGCGGACGCGCCGTCATTGCCCGCGCCCGGGCCTTCCTCGACCAGGCTGCCCCGCTCGCCCAAGGTTCGCATGCCGACGCAACGGGCTACTCGGTTCGCGACGGCAAGCTCATCGTGGGCCTCGCCCAAGGCGAAACCAGCCTGGCACGGCCGGAGCAGTTCATCGGCTACCAGGGCCGCCCGGAGTCGCCATCGGTCATCCTGCTGAAAAACCATGGCCTGCACTTCGAGATCCACATCGACCGAGCGAGCGAGATCGGCGCCAGCGACGCGGCCGGGGTGAAAGACGTCGTGCTGGAAGCGGCGATCACCACCATCATGGACTGCGAGGACTCCGTCGCCGCAGTGGATACCGAAGACAAAGTCAAGGTCTACCGCAACTGGTTCGGGCTGAACAAGGGTGACTTGACGGAAGAAGTCACCAAGAACGGCAAGACCTTCACCCGGCGCCTGAACCCCGACCGCGAATACACGGCCGCCGACGGGTCCAAGCTCACCCTGCCTGGGCGCTCGCTGATGTTCGTGCGGCACGTCGGCCACCTCATGACTACGCCAGCCATCCTGGACCGGGACGGCAACGAAATCCCCGAAGGCATCATGGACGCCGTCGTGGCCACGCTGGTGTCCATGCCCGACCTCACACTCAAGCGCAACTCACGCAAAGGGTCGTTCTACATCGTCAAGCCCAAGATGCACGGCCCTGCCGAAGTGGCCTTCGCCAATGAGCTGTTCGACCGAGTGGAAGACCTGCTCCAGCTGCCGCGCCATACGCTCAAGATGGGCATCATGGACGAAGAACGGCGCACCAGCGTCAACCTCAAGGCCTGCATCGCCGCCGCCAGCGCCCGCGTCGTCTTCATCAACACGGGCTTCCTCGATCGCACCGGCGATGAAATCCACACGGCCATGGAAGCCGGCCCCATGCTGCGCAAGGGCGACATGAAGTCCTCGGGCTGGATCGCGGCCTATGAGCGCAGCAACGTGCTGATCGGGCTGGACGCCGGCCTGCGCGGCCGGGCGCAAATCGGCAAAGGCATGTGGGCCATGCCCGACATGATGGCGGCGATGCTCGAACAGAAAATCGCCCACCCCAAGGCCGGCGCCAACACCGCGTGGGTCCCCTCTCCGACCGCGGCCACCCTGCACGCCCTCCACTACCACCAGGTCGACGTCCAAGCCGTGCAGCAAGAGCTGGAGAAAATCCCCCTGGCAAGCGTCCAGGAAGAATTGCTGCAAGGACTGCTCACCGTGCCGGTGGGCGACCCGTCCGCCTGGTCGCAGGACGACATCCGGCAGGAACTGGAAAACAACGTCCAGGGCATCCTCGGCTACGTCGTGCGCTGGATCGACCAGGGGATAGGCTGCTCGAAAGTGCCCGACATCCACAACATCGGCTTGATGGAAGATCGCGCGACGCTGCGCATATCCAGCCAGCACATCGCCAACTGGCTGCGCCACGGCATCACCACCGAGACGCAGGTGCGCGAAGTGCTCAAACGCATGGCCAAGGTCGTCGATCAACAGAACGCCGGCGACCCGAACTACGAACCCATGTCTGGCAACGAGGAAACTTCGCTCGCCTTCCAAGCCGCTTCGGCCTTGATATTCGAAGGCCGCGTGCAGCCCAACGGGTACACCGAACCGTTGCTGCACGCGTACCGCGCCAAACGCAAGGCCCGCGGGCGCTGAGGCACGCAGCGGACGGCGGCCTGCTGCCGTCCGCATCCTGGCCGCGACATACCGGCCGCAGGCTTCCGGCGAGGGCAACCGTGCAGGCAAGCGACTTTGACTGCGCGGCGGCGGACCACTTATCCTACATGGGCTATCCAAGACCATAAGGAGACAAACACATGTCCGTCCCGGCTTCTCGCGCCCAGGCTTTTCACTGGCGCCGCAACCTCCTTGCGCTCTGCCTTGCTGCCATCTCGGGCTCGGCCTTCTCGACCACCGCCCTGGCAACGGACGCCTACCCGTCGAAACCGGTCACGCTCGTCACATCGTTCTCGGTGGGAAGCGGACCGGACACCGTGCTGCGCCTGGTAGCCGACCGCCTCGGCAAGGCGTGGAGCCAACGCGTCATCGTGGAAAACCGCCCCGGGGGCGCCGGCTTCATCGCCATCGATGCCGTCAAGCGCGCGGCGCCGGACGGTTACACGCTGCTTCAGCTGGATAGTGAGCAGCTGGCCGCCCTGCCGCACTTGTACAAGAGCCGGAACTACGACCCGGACCAAATCTTCGATCCGGTCGCCACGCTCTTCATTACGCCCTTCCTCGTGTCGGTTTCCACCCAATCGCCGTGGAAGTCCGTTTCCGACCTCATCGCCTCGGCCAAAGCCAAGCCCGGGCAGGTCACTTACGGCTCCTGGGGCATTGGCAGCCCGGGCCACCTTGGCGGCATCGCCCTCGAGAGTGATGCGAACGTCTCCATGCAGCACGTGCCGTACAAGGAAGTCGGACAGCTATACGCGGCCGTGAGCAACGGGGATGTGAACTGGAGCATGGCTACCATCGCCTCGAGCCAAGGTCCGTACCAGGCGGGCAAACTGCGTTACATCGCGGTCGCGGCGCCCAAGCGCATATCCCAAATGCCAGACGTGCCGACCGTAGCCGAAAGCGCCGGCCCCGCCGGCCTCGACGTCAATTCCTTTGTCGTGCTCTTGGCCCCCAAGGGAATTCCGCCTGCGATCCGCGACCAGATCAATGCGGAAGTAGCCAAGGCCGTGGCCGATCCCGAAGTCAAGAATCGCCTGGACGGATTCGCTTTCCAGGTCATCAGCTGGTCGCCGGAAGAAATCCGCCGCCAAACCACGCTCAAGTCCCAGACTTATCAGAAGCTGATCCAGAAGGCCAACGTGTCGCTCGAATGACACCGCCGTTCCGGCAGCGGGCCCGGGGTGCCCGCTGCGAGGCGGACATCATGCGGCCCTGCGGGCCGCTCGCATGTTCCGGCGTACGAAAAACCTTCGCCTGGCTAGCCGGATACCGCAGCGGCCCCTTTCCTGCGCCGCTCGACGAAGAATGCCCCGATCACCGTCTTGACGTCGGTGACCTGGCCCGCCTCGATCCACGCCAGCAAACGCTCGAGCGGGGCGCTGAATACTTCGACGAATTCGTTGTCGTCCAGCTTCTGCGTGCCGCGCTCCAGGCCTTCGGCCATGTAGAGCACGATGCGCTCGTCGGCGTATCCGATCGCATTGTGGATAGTGGTCAATTCGGTCCACTTGCTGGCGCGGTAGCCGGTTTCCTCGGTCAGTTCGCGCTGGGCGGTCGCGAGCGGTGATTCGCCCGCATCGATCTTGCCGGCGGGAAATTCGATGAAGGCGCGATGGACCGGATACCGGTATTGGCGCAGCAATATGACTTGCCCGTCGGGCAAGACCGGCACGATCATGGCCGCCCCCGGATGCACGATGTATTCGCGCGTAGACGTCGTGCCATCAGGCAGCCGGACGATGTCGCGCCGGACGTCCAGCAGCTTGCCCTTGAATACTGTCTCGCTGGCCAACGGCTCCTCGCGCAGCCGCTCGGAACTGCGCGCCAGCTCTTCCAAGGCGTGGTCGTAGGCACTCATCGCGCACTCCGTCTGAACAGGTAACGATAAACGAAACCAGGATAGGCCAGCACGAGGTAAAGCGTCAGCGTGACCACGTAGAACTGCCAGCCCTGCGGAAAGACGTTCCCCAGGCTAGCCTCGAAGGCGAACCCGATTGCGCCGACCACCAGGTAGAAGACCAGCACTTCCCCGAGGCGAAGCCAAAAGGGCTTGGTCGCTGCCGCGCCGTCCCGGCGATAGGCGATGACGCCGAAAATGCGTTCCGACAGGAACGGCAGATTAGCCGTGACCAATGCCAGCAGGATCAGGACGTAAATAGCGACGGTTTGTTTCAAGTCGGTATTCCTGCGCGACAAACCCGGCCTGGGACGACGGCGGCCCGAAGGCCGCGGCGGCTACCGCCCGGCGATCAGAGGGCGAGCGAACTGGCGATGGCTTGGGCGCACACGGCGACCAGCGGTGCGGGGAACACGCCGAGAACCAGCAGCAGGATGCCGTTGACCGACAGCACGGTACGGAAACCGGCGGAACCTTGCAGCGGCGCCTGGTCCGCGGGTTCGTCGAAGTACACGACCTTGACCACGCGCAGGTAGTAGAAGGCGCCGATCAGGGAGAACAGCACGGCAATCACGGCCAGCACGATATGGTTGGCCTGGACCAGCGATTGCAAGACCGCCAGCTTGGAATAGAACCCGACCGTGGGCGGGATGCCCGCCAGCGAGAACATCTGCAGCAGCATGACCCCCGCGAACCAGGGGTTGCGGCGGTTCAAGCCCTTGAGGTCGTCAATGTTCTCGCAGTCAAAGCCTGCGCGCGAGAGCAGCATCAACACGCCGAAAGAGCTGAGCGTGGTCAGCACGTAGACGATGACGTAGAACATCGCCGACGTATACGCGTTCTGCGCGTTGAAGGCGCTGTCTTCGACCACGCCAGACATCAGGCCCAGCAACACGAAGCCCATGTGGGAAATGGTCGAATAGGCCAACATGCGCTTGATGTTGGTCTGCATGATGGCGGCCAGGTTGCCGATCATCAGCGACAGTACCGCCATGATCGCCAGCATGGGCTGCCAATCCGCGGCCAGGCCGAACAAGCCATCCACCAGCAGGCGCAGCACCATGGCGAAGGCCGCCAGCTTCGGCGCGCCGCCCAGCAGCAGCGTCACAGCGGTGGGCGCCCCTTGGTAGACGTCGGGCACCCACATGTGGAACGGCACGACGCCGAGCTTGAACGCGACTCCCGCGACCAGGAACACCAGGCCAAAGACCAGGATCATGCGGTGATCGCCCGCATCCGTGGTGGCCAGGGAGATGTCGGCGAGGTTCAAGCTGCCGGCGGCGCCGTAGATCATCGACATGCCGTAGAGCAGCAGCCCCGAGGCCAAGGCGCCCAGCACGAAGTACTTCATCGCCGCTTCGGTGGAAACCGTATGGTCGCGGCGCAGGCCGATCAGCGCGTAGAACGACAGCGACATGAGCTCCAGGCCGAGGTAGATCGTCAGCAGGTTGCCCGCGGAAATCATGACCATCTGGCCGAGCAGCGCCAACAGCGACAGCACGTAGAACTCACCGCCTCGCAACATGCCGCGATCCTTGGCATAACCCTTGCCGTAGATCAGCGTCACGCCGACAGCGATGTACGAGCACACCTTGAGCACGTGCGCGAGGCCGTCGGTCACGTACATGCCGTCGAACGCAACGCCTTGCACGCCCGTGGCCAGGGCTGACAAGCTCATCCAGCTCAACAGCACCAGCGTCAGCAGGGACAGGATGTGCGTGAGCGCGCGGCCATCATCCTTGACGAACAAATCGATCAGCAAGATGGCGGACGTCAGCACCAGCAGCGTGACTTCCGGCGCGACCAGGGACAAATTCAAATTGGCAAATTCCATTGCTTAACGTCCGGCGTCTTACAGTTTCGAAATGGCGACGTGCTTGAGCAGCGCATCGACCGAGACGTGCATCACGTCGGTAAAGGGCGCGGGATAAACACCCATGTACAACACGGCGATGGCCATCACGCCCAGGATGAAAAACTCGCGAGCGCTCAAGTCCGACAGTTCGCGCACGTGCTGATGCGTGATGTCGCCAAAGACCACGCGCTTGACCATCCACAGCGAATAGGCTGCGCCGAGGATGAGCGCCGTCGCAGCCAGCAAGCCGATCCAGAAGTTGTACTCGACCGACCCCATGATGACGAAGAATTCGCCCACGAAGCCGCTGGTGGCAGGCAGCCCGCTGTTTGCCATCGAGAACAAGACGAAGAACGTCGCGAACTTCGGCATGGTATTGACCACGCCGCCGTAATCGGCAATGCGGCGCGAATGCACGCGGTCGTACAGCACGCCGATGCACAGGAACATCGCGCCCGAGACGAAACCGTGCGACACCATTTGCACGATGGCGCCTTCGACGCCCGCCGTATTGAAGATGAAGAACCCCAGCGTAACGAAGCCCATGTGCGCCACGGACGAATAGGCAACCAGCTTCTTCATGTCGTCCTGCACCAGCGCCACCAGGCCGATGTAGATCACGGCGATCAGCGACAGCGCGATCATCAGGCCGGCCAGGCTGTGCGCGGCATCAGGCACGATGGGCAGGGAGAAGCGCAGGAAACCGTACGCCCCCAGTTTCAGCATGATCGCCGCCAGCACTACCGAACCGCCGGTGGGTGCCTCGACGTGTGCGTCGGGAAGCCAGGTGTGCACCGGCCACATCGGCACCTTCACCGCAAATGCCATCAGGAATGCCAGGAAAATCAGCACCTGTTCGGTCTGTCCCAGCGGCAGCTTGTGCCAGGCAAGGATGTCGAAGGAGCCGCCCGCCGAATACCACAGGTAGATGAAGGCAATCAGCGTCAGCAGCGAGCCCAGCAGCGTATAGAGGAAGAACTTGAACGCGGCATAGACCCGGTTCGGGCCGCCCCAGACGCCGATGATGATGTACATCGGGATCAGGGTGGCTTCGAAGAACACGTAGAACAGCAGGCCGTCGAGCGCGGCAAACACGCCGATCATGAGGCCCGACAGGATCAGGAACGCCCCCATGTACTGGGCGACCCGGCTTGTGATGACCTCCCAGCCGGCCAGCACCACGATGATGGTGATGAAGGCCGTCAAGAGCACGAACCAGAGCGAGATGCCGTCGATGCCGAGGTAATAGGAGACGCCGTAGTCGGCGATCCAGGTCGCCCTTTCGACGAACTGCATGTCCGCCGTGGATGGGTCGAACCCCGTATACAAGGGCAGCGTCACCAAGAAGCCAGCGATCGCACCGATCAGGGACAGGATCCGCGCCAACTGAGGATTGCTGTCGCGGCCCACCGCCAGCACCAGCGCGCCGAACACGATCGGGGTGAAGATCGCAAGCGAGAGCCACGGAAAAGAAGTTTGAGCCATATCGCTTGCCATCAATTGTTCAGCAGGACAAAGAAGGTAACCAAGGCCATGATGCCGACGATCATGGCGAAGGCATAGTGATAGATGTAGCCCGATTGCAGATGGCGGACTACGCCGGCGAACCAACCCACCAGGCGGGCGCTGCCGTTGACCACGAGGCCGTCGATCAGCGAGCGGTCGCCAACTTTCCACAGGCCGCCGCCCAGCGCACGGGCACCGCGCGCGAAGACGGCTTCATTGATCTTGTCCATGAAGTACTTGTTCTCGAGCAGGTTGTACAGCCAGCCTGCGCGAGCCTTGATGGCAGCTGGAATGGCCGGATTGACCATGTAGAAGTACCAAGCAACCACCACGCCTGCCACCATCAGCCAGAAAGGCGCGGTGCCGAAGGCGTGCAGGCCGTATGCGACCCAGCCGTGGAAATGCTCGGCCAGTTGCGCCATGACGGGGTGCTCGGGCGAATTGAAGATGACTCCCTTGAAGAAGTCGCCGAACAGCATGGGCTCGATGGCAATGGCGCCGATGATGACCGAGGGAATTGCCAGCAGCATCAGCGGGACCGTGACCACCGCAGGAGACTCGTGCGGTACGCCGCCATGGTGGCCGTGGTCGTCGTGGCCATGGCCGTGGCCGTGCTCGCCGGACGCATCAAACCGCTCCTTGCCGTGGAACACCAGGAAGTAGAGGCGGAATGAATAGAAGGCGGTCACGAACACGCCGGCCAAGGTCGCGAAGTAGGCAAAGCCCGATCCCCAAACGTTGGAGAGCTTGGCGGCCTCGATGATGTTTTCCTTGGAATAGAAGCCGGCGAAGAACGGCGTGCCGATCAGGGCCAGCGAGCCGAGCAGGAACGTCAGCCAAGTGATGGGCATGTACTTGCGCAGGCCGCCCATGTTGCGGATGTCCTGGTCGTGGTGCATGCCGATGATCACGGATCCCGCCGCCAGGAACAGCAGCGCCTTGAAGAAGGCGTGGGTCATCAGGTGGAAGATTGCCACCGAATAGGCAGACGCGCCCAAGGCCACGGTCATGTAGCCGAGCTGGGACAGCGTCGAATACGCGACGACGCGCTTGATGTCGTTCTGGATGATGCCCAGGAAGCCCATGAACAGCGCAGTGATCGAACCGATCACGATGATGAACGACAGCGCCGTGCTCGACAGCTCGTACAACGGCGAGAAGCGCGCCACCATGAAAATGCCCGCGGTCACCATGGTCGCGGCGTGGATCAGGGCCGAGATGGGCGTCGGGCCCTCCATCGAGTCAGGCAGCCAGACATGCAGCGGGAACTGCGCCGACTTGCCCATGGCGCCCACGAACAAGGCGATGCAGGCCACCGTCAGCAGCATCCAGTCCGTACCCGGGAAGACCATGCCCGCGAGCTTGTCCGACTGCGCGAACACCTCGGTGTAGTTCATCGATCCGGCATAGGCGAACAACAGGCCGATGCCCAGCACGAAACCGAAGTCGCCCACCCGGTTCACCAGGAAGGCCTTCATGTTGGCGAAGATGGCGGTCGGACGGGTATACCAGAAGCCGATCAGCAGGTACGACACCAGGCCCACCGCCTCCCAGCCAAAGAACAGCTGGAGCATGTTGTTGGACGTGACCAGCATCAGCATCGAGAAGGTGAACAGCGAGATGTACGCGAAGAAGCGCTGGTAGCCGGGATCGTCCTGCATGTAGCCGATGGTGTAGATATGCACCATCAGCGACACGGACGTGACCACGACCATCATCATGGCCGACAGCGTGTCGATCATGAAGCCGATTTCCAGCTTGACGCCGCCGATCGCGCTCCAGGTGTAGAGCGCGCCGTTGAAGGTGTTCCCCGCCAGCACGTCGTTCAGCACGATGACCGAGCCGACGGCCGACACCAGCACGCCGAGGATGGTCGCCCAATGGGCGCCCGCCCGGCTCACCCACCGGCCGAGGAATCCGGTGCCAAACAAGCCAGCAATGATGGACCCGACGAGCGGGGCGAATGCGATGAGGAGATAGAGCTTAGGTACCGACATGTCTTGATATTCTCGTAGCCCAGACCGTCAGCCCTTCAGCCGGTCAAGTTCATCAACGTTGATCGTGTTCAGGTTGCGGAACAACACAACCAGAATCGCCAGGCCGATGGCGGACTCCGCGGCTGCCACGGTCAGAATGAAGAACACGAACACCTGTCCGCTCAGGTCGCCCATCCAGCTCGAAAAGGCGACAAAATTCATGTTCACCGCCAGCAACATCAGTTCGATCGCCATGAGGAGGACGATGATGTTCCTGCGGTTGAGGAAGATGCCGACGACGCTGATGGCGAACAGGATCGCCCCCAGCACGAGGAAGTGGCCGAGAGTCAAGGTCATAGTTGGCTTCCCTTGGAGTCGGAGGGGGCGGACGCGGCAGCGCTCTCGCCTTCCTGGGAACTTACGGATTGCGACGGAATCTTAACCAGGCGCACGCGGTCTTGGCGGCGCACCCGGATCTGCTCGGACGGACGCGTTACCTTGACGTCGGTACGGCGACGCAGCGTCAGCGCAATGGCGGCAACCATGCCAACGAGCAGGATGACCGCGGCGATCTCCACGGCGTAGATGTACTCGGTGTACATCGCCACGCCTATGGCACG
Organism: Pigmentiphaga sp.; assembly: GCF_019689535.1. Taxonomy (GTDB): domain Bacteria; phylum Pseudomonadota; class Gammaproteobacteria; order Burkholderiales; family Burkholderiaceae_B; genus Pigmentiphaga. Next base: position 10,538 of record NZ_JADGHH010000020.1, on the reverse strand, counting down.
CGTGTTGTTGAAATCAGCCGGCGCCTGCGCCACGCTCGGATCCCAGTACGCGCTCGCCAGCACGAAGGCCATTTCGGCCACCATGATCGCGCCGACGATCATGCCCAGCGGCAGGTGTGCCCGGAACCCTTCCCGCAGCTTGGCCGAGTCGATGTCCAGCATCATCACCACGAACAGGAACAGCACCATCACCGCCCCAACGTAAACGAGGACCAGCAAGATGGCGAGGAACTCGGCCTTCAACAGCATCCAGATCATGGACGCCGTAAAGAACGACAGCACCAGGTGCATGACGGCAGTCACGGGGCTGCGCGCGATGATCACCCGGCAGGCGGCCACGACGAGGATCGCGGCGAAGATATAGAACAGTATGGCGGTCATGGTTTCGGTTACCGGTATTTCGCATCCTGCGCGCGATTCTGCGCGATTTCGGCTTCATAGCGGTCGCCGACCGCCAGCAGCATTTCCTTCGTGAAATACAGATCGCCCCGCTTTTCGCCGTGATACTCGTGGATGTGCGTCTCGACGATGGAGTCGACCGGGCAGCTTTCCTCACAGAAGCCGCAGAAAATGCACTTGGTCAGATCGATGTCGTAGCGGGTGGTGCGACGCGTGCCGTCTGCACGCGGCGCCGACTCGATCGTGATGGCCACCGCCGGGCAGACTGCCTCGCACAGTTTGCAAGCGATGCACCGCTCTTCCCCGTTGGGATAGCGGCGCAAGGCATGCAGGCCACGAAAGCGCGGAGACATCGGTGTCTTCTCCTCGGGATACTGCACCGTGATCTTGCGGGCGAACATGTATCGCCCCGTCAGGCGCAATCCCTTGAGGAGCTCGGTCAGCATGAGGCTGCCGAAGAATTCCTTGATCGCTTGCATGTTTCAGTTCTGCCTATTCTTGGCTCGCACTCGGCGGGCGCTTACTTCCAGATGTTCCAGGGCGTCTGCATCCAGACCGCCACCACGAGCAGCCAGACCAGCGTCAGCGGAATGAAGACCTTCCAGCCCAGGCGCATGATTTGGTCATAGCGGTAGCGCGGGAAAGACGCGCGGAACCAGATGAACATGGACACCACGACGAACGTCTTGAGCGCCAGCCAAACGATGCCGGGCACCATGTTGAACGGCGCCACGTCGATCGGAGGCAGCCAGCCCCCCAGGAACATGATCGAGGCGAGCGCCGAGAGCAGGATCATGTTGGCGTATTCACCCAGGAAGAACAGGGCGAAGGCCATGCCCGAATATTCCACCATGTGCCCGGCGACGATCTCCGACTCGCCCTCCACCACGTCGAATGGGTGGCGGTTGGTTTCCGCCACGGCCGAGATCACGTAGATGACGAACAGGGGCAGCAGCGGCAGCCAGTTCCAGGACAGGAACGACAAGCCCATGTCGGCGAAGCGGCCACTGGCCTGCTTCAAGACGATCTCGCTCATGTTCAGGCTGCCGGAAACCAGCAACACCGTCACCAGCACGAAACCGATGGCCAGCTCGTAAGACACCATCTGCGCCGAGGCACGCAGCGCGCCGAGGAAGGCGTACTTCGAGTTGGACGCCCAGCCGGCGATGATCACGCCGTAAACGCCCAGCGAAGTGATCGCCATGATGTAGAGCAGGCCGGCGTTGACGTCGGCGAGCACCACCTCGGGGCTGAACGGCATGACCGCCCAGGCCGCCAGCGCCGGCATCAACACCACCACGGGCGCCACGATGTAGAGCACCTTGTTGGCGTTGCTGGGGACGATGACCTCCTTGGTCAGCAGCTTCAGCACGTCGGCGAACGGCTGCAGCAACCCCTTGGGCCCTACCCGGTTCGGCCCGAGGCGGATGTGCATCCAGCCGATCATCTTGCGCTCCCAGTACGTGAGGTACGCCACGCACAAGATGATGGGTATCGCGATGCAGACGATCTTGACGATGTTCCACACCACCGACCAGGCCGCCGGCCCGATCAGCTCCGTTCCTTGAGCCTGAAGGACGTCGATCCACTGCATCAGGCACGCTCCACGCTGAGTTGTTCGAACGCGCTGCCCAGTGCGAAGGTCGAGGCATGGGCGGCGGCAACACGCACGGCGCCGGCCGGCACCGTGTCATCCAAAGATACGAAGAGTTCGACCGACCCGGTGCCGGACTTCACCCGCACGCGGTCGCCGTCGGCCAACCCCAGTTCGGCCAGGGTCGCCGCATTCACGCGCGCGGTCGGCGCCGCCGCAGCCGGCGTAGCCTGCAACGAAGGCGCGCGCCGGACGATGGCGTCGCTGAAATACACCGGCACGTCGGCCACGCGCTGCAGGCCCTGCACCGCCTTGCCGAGGCCTGGCTTGGCGGCAAAGGCATTGGACAGGCGCGGGGCGATCTCGCCGGCGAGCACCGCATCGCGCACGGATTCGGAGGTTTCGTCGTCAAAGCCGGGCAGCTCCAGGGCGTTGCCCAGCACGCGCAGCACTTTCCAGCCGGGACGGGTCAGCCCCAGCGGACGCACCGTGCCCTTGAAGCTCTGCACCCGCCCCTCGGCATTGACGAAGGTGCCCGAGGTTTCCGTGAAGGGGGCGACGGGCAGCATGACGTGCGCCCAGTCCTGGGCAGACGAACGGTACGGCGTCAGCGCCACGTTGAACTGTGCCGAGCGCAGCGCCTGCAGGGCAGCCACGCCGTTGTCTGCGTCCAGCGCCGGTTCGGCATGAAGCACGATATAGGCCTTGAGCGGTTCGGCGAACATTTGCGCCGCGGTCTTGCCGCCGCGCACCGGCACGGCTTCGGCCAGGTAGCCGCCGACGGTATTGCCGCCCTCGACCGTAAAGCCCAGGCGTGCCGAAATCGAGCCGGCAATCAACTGCGCATTGGCGGCCAGCGTGCTGGCCTGGGGATGCTGGGCGGCCAGGTTTCCGAGCAGCACTGCGCCGTTTTCGGATGCGGCCAGCAAAGCAGCGATGCGGGTCGCGGCCTCGCCCGGTTGGACGTCGGCGAGCTCGGGCGCCACGACGGCTTCCTTGGCCCGCGCGACTGCCACGGCGATCTCGGCGAGCACAGAAGGCAACGCAGCCGGTGCCACCGTGATGCGCTCGGCCACGGGCATCAGCGGATCGTCGGCGGCGACGTCGACCAGGATGACCTGGGTACCAGCCTTGGCGGCCTGGCGCAGGCGTTGCGCCAGGAGCGGGTGATCCTTGCGTAGGAACGAACCGATCACCAGCGCGCAATCGAGCTTGCCGACATCGGCCAGCGCCATCCCCAGCCAGGGCGTGCCGTTGCGAACGGCATCGAAGCCGACATCGGTCTGGCGCAGGCGGAAGTCGATATTGTCAGACCCCAAGCCGCGCACCAACCGTGCCAGCAGCGCAAATTCTTCGGTGGTCGAGTATTGGGCAGCCAGCGCGCCGATCTGGCCAGCGCCGAAGCTATTCTTCACCGACTGCAGGCCGGCCGCGACGGCATCGAGCGCCTCGGGCCACTCGACTTCCTTCCATTGGCCGTCCGCGCCCCGCACCATCGGCGCGGTCAGGCGATCCTCGCTGTTCAGGCCTTCATACGAAAACCGGTCGCGGTCGCTGATCCAGCACTCGTTGACGGCTTCGTTCTCGAAGGGGACGACCCGCATTACGCGGTCGTTCTTGACCTGCACGATCAGGTTGGCGCCGATGCTGTCATGCGGGCTGATCGATTTGCGGCGCGCCAGCTCCCAGGTCCGCGCGCTGTAGCGGAACGGCTTGGAAGTCAGTGCGCCGACCGGGCACAGGTCGATCATGTTCCCCGACAGTTCCGACTCGACGGCACGGCCGACGAAGGTCGTGATCTCCGAGTGTTCCCCCCGGTTGAGCATGCCCAGCTCCATCACGCCGGCAATCTCTTGGCCGAAGCGCACGCAGCGGGTGCAGTGGATGCAACGGGTCATTTCCTCGGCCGAGACCAACGGGCCGAGATTCTTGTGGAACACCACGCGCTTCTCCTCGCTGTAGCGCGAGGACGAACCACCATAGCCGACCGCCAAGTCTTGCAGCTGGCACTCGCCGCCCTGATCGCAGATCGGGCAGTCCAGCGGGTGGTTGATCAGCAGGAACTCCATCACGCCTTTCTGGGCGTTGATGGCCTTTTCGGAAGCAGTATGGACCACCATGCCGTTGCTGACCGGGGTGGCACAGGCGGGCAACGGCTTGGGGGCCTTTTCGACGTCGACCAGACACATGCGGCAGTTTGCCGCGATCGACAGCTTCTTGTGATAGCAGAAATGCGGCACGTAAAGGCCGACCTTCTGGGCGGCATGCATGATCATGCTGCCCTCGGCCACCTCCACTTTCTTGCCGTCGATCGTAATTTCAACCATCTTGTTTCCGTTTGCCCCCACTACGGGCGGGGCGTATGCGTTTCGGTAAATACTTTCGTTACGGGCAAACCGCCGGCTACAGGTACTGAGGCACCAAGCAACGCTTGTTCTCGATGTGGTACATGAACTCGTCGCGATAGTGCTTCAGGAATCCGCGCACCGGCATCGCCGCGGCGTCGCCCAGCGCGCAGATCGTCCGGCCCATGATATTTCCGGCCACGGAATCGAGCAGGTCCAGGTCTTCCGGACGCCCCTTGCCGCTCTCGATGCGATGGACCACGCGATAGAGCCAGCCCGTGCCTTCGCGGCACGGCGTGCATTGGCCGCAGCTTTCTTCGTAATAGAAGTAGGACAAGCGCAGCAGCGACTTCACCATGCAACGCGTCTCGTCCATGACGATGACTGCGCCCGAGCCCAGCATCGACCCGGCCTTGGCGATCGAGTCGTAATCCATCGTGCAGTCCATCATGATGTCCGCGGGCACGACCGGGGCACTCGACCCGCCGGGAATCACGGCCTTGAGCTTGCGGCCGCCGCGCACGCCGCCGGCCAGTTCAAGCAGCTTGGAGAATGGCGTGCCCAACGGCACCTCGTAGTTACCGGGATACTCGACGTCGCCGGAGACCGAGAACAGCTTGGTGCCGCCGTTGTTGGGCTTGCCCACCTGCAAATAGGCCTCGCCGCCATTGCGGATGATCCACGGCACCGCGGCAAACGTCTCGGTGTTGTTGATGGTGGTGGGCTTGCCATACAGGCCGAAGCTCGCCGGGAACGGCGGCTTGAAGCGCGGCTGCCCCTTCTTGCCTTCCAACGACTCCAGCAGCGCGGTTTCCTCGCCGCAGATATAGGCGCCGTAGCCGTGGTGGGCATGCAGCTGGAAGCTGAAGCCCGAGCCCAGGATGTCGTCGCCCAGGAACCCGGCCGCGCGGGCCTCTTCCAGCGCTTCCTCGAATCGCTCGTACACCTCGAAGATTTCGCCGTGGATATAGTTGTATCCCACGGAGATGCCCATCGCGTAGGCGGCGATGGCCATGCCCTCGATCACGATATGCGGGTTGTAGCGCAGGATGTCCCGGTCCTTGAACGTACCCGGCTCGCCTTCGTCGGAGTTGCAGACCAGGTACTTCTGCCCGGGGAAGGTCCGCGGCATGAAGCTCCACTTCAGCCCTGTCGGGAAGCCCGCACCGCCGCGTCCGCGTAGCCCCGAAGCCTTGACTTCGGCGATGACCTGCTCCGGCGTCATGCTGGACAGGACTTTGCGCAGGGCCTCGTACCCGCCGCGCGCAACGTAATCTTTCAGGCGCCAGTTGTTGCCGTCCAGGCCCGCCATGATCTGCGGGTCGATGTGGCGGTTGTGGAACGCCGTGCTGATGACCGGTACGGCCATGCTCATTTTGCACCTCCGGCACTCGCCTCGGCCTTGAGCTCGTCGATGAGTGCGTCGAGCTTGGCTTCGGACATCTGAATGCACATACGCTTGTTGTTCACCAGCAGGACCGGCGCGTCGCCGCAGGCTCCCATGCACTCGCCCTCGATGACGGTAAACAGGCCGTCGGCGGTGGTTTCCTTGAAATCCACGCCCAGCTTCTGCTTGAGATAGTGCGCGGCCTTCTCGCCGTCGCGCAGCGCACAGGGCAGGTTCGTGCAGACCGATATCTTGTACTTGCCCATCGGCCTGAGGTTGTACATGTTGTAGAAGGTCGCGACCTCTTGCACGGCGATGGGCGGCATGCCGAGGATCTTCGCCACTTCTTCCATCACCTCTTGCGACAGCCAGCCCTTTTCGTCCTGCGCAATGGCGAGCGCCGCCATCACGGCGGACTGTTTCTGGTCGGCCGGGTACTTGGCGATTTCGCGGTCGATCTTCTTGAGGGCCTGTTCGGAAAGCAGCATGGTGGTATCCGGTTGGGACGCAGTCATGGCTTCAGCGGTCGATCTCGCCGAACACGATGTCCTGCGTGCCGATAATCGTGACGGCATCGGCGATCATGTGACCGCGCGCCATCTCGTCCAGCGATTGCAAGTGGGCAAAGCCCGGGGCCCGTATCTTCAGCCGATACGGCTTGTTGGCGCCATCGGACACCAGATAGATGCCGAATTCGCCCTTCGGATGCTCGACGGCCGAGTACACCTCGCCCGGCGGCACGTGAAAACCTTCGGTGAAGAGCTTGAAGTGATGGATCAGCTCTTCCATGCTGGTCTTCATTTCGGCGCGGCTCGGCGGGGCGACCTTGTGGTTGCTCGTCATGACCGGGCCGGGGTTCTTGCGCAGCCAGTCTACGCACTGCTTGATGATGCGATTGCTTTGGCGCATCTCTTCGACGCGCACCAGGTAACGATCGTAGCAATCGCCATTGACGCCGACCGGCACGTCGAACTCGAGCCGGTCATAGACTTCATAGGGCTGCATCTTGCGCAAGTCCCATGCGATGCCGGAACCGCGCAGCATGGGGCCGGTGAAGCCGAGTGCTTTGGCACGCTCGGGGCTTACGACGCCGACGTCCACGAGGCGCTGCTTCCAGATCCGGTTATCCGTCAGCAGAGTTTCGTACTCGTCCACGTAACCGGGGAAGCGCTCGGTGAACGCTTCGATGAAGTCGAGCAGAGAACCGGAGCGATCCTCGTTCAGCTTCTTCAGCTCTTTCTCGCTGCGCAGCTTGCTCGGCCGGTATTGCGGCATGCGGTCTGGCAGGTCGCGGTAGACGCCGCCCGGACGATAGTAGGCGGCGTGCATGCGCGCGCCCGAGACTGCCTCGTAGCAGTCCATCAAGTCTTCCCGCTCGCGGAACGCATACAGGAACACCGCCATCGCCCCGACGTCGAGCGCGTGCGAGCCCAGCGACATCAGGTGGTTCAGGATGCGGGTGATCTCATCGAACATGACCCGGATGTACTGCGCCCGGATCGGCACCTCGATGCCCAGCAGCCTTTCGATCGCCATGACATAGGCATGCTCGTTGCACATCATGGACACGTAGTCGAGACGGTCCATGTAAGGCAAGGCCTGCAGGAAGGTCTTGTGCTCGGCGAGCTTCTCGGTCGCGCGGTGCAACAGCCCGATGTGCGGGTCGGCGCGCTGGATGACCTCGCCGTCCAGCTCCAGGACCAGGCGCAACACTCCGTGCGCGGCCGGGTGCTGCGGACCGAAGTTGAGGGTGTAATTCTTGATCTCTGCCATATCAATAGTCCATTGCCGGCCGCGCCGCCTTCGACGCCTGCACGATCCGATCCTGCATCAGCGGGAAGCAAGGCGAGCTCATCGACCCACCCCGTAACCCTCTTCCCGCACGACGCGGGGAATGAGCTCGCGCGGCTCGATGGTGACGGGCTGGTAGATGACCCGCTTTTGTTCCGGATCGAACCGCATTTCGACGTTGCCCGACAACGGGAAGTCCTTGCGGAACGGATGGCCGATGAAGCCGTAATCGGTGAGGATGCGACGCAGGTCGGGGTGGCCTTCGAACAGCACGCCGAAAAGATCGAAAGCCTCGCGCTCGTACCAATTGACGCTGGGCCAGATGTCGACGAGCGACGGGACGACGGGCATGTCGTCGTCGGGCGCGTAGGTGCGCACGCGCAACCGCCAGTTGTGGGTGATCGAGGTCAAGTGCAGCACCACGGCAAAGCGCGCGCTCTCGCGCACTTCATTGCCGTACGTCGAGTAGTCGACACCGCACAAGTCGATGCAGGTTTCGAAATGCAGGCTGGGATCGTCGCGCAGCGTCCGGCAAACCTCGACGTATCGTTCGACGGGAACCTCGAGCGTCAGCTCTCCCAGGGCGAGCGTGAGACGGATGTCTTCGCCCAAAGCGCGAAGCAGATTCTGGCGCAGGGTTTCAAGCTTGGTCATGAGCGCTCGGATCAAAAGACGACGCCGGGCAGGCTGCGGCCTGTCCGGACGAGAAGGAATGGATGAAAGGTCGGTGCACCGGCATCGAGGTCAGCGCGCGATCGTGTTGGTGCGCCGGATCTTGTTCTGCAGCTGCAGCAGGCCGTACACCAGCGCTTCGGCCGTGGGAGGACAGCCCGGGACGTAGACGTCGACCGGGACGATGCGGTCGCAGCCGCGCACCACCGAATAAGAATAGTGGTAATAGCCGCCGCCGTTGGCGCACGACCCCATGGACACCACCCACCGGGGCTCCGGCATCTGGTCGTACACCTTGCGCAAGGCCGGGGCCATTTTGTTGCAGAGGGTTCCCGCGACGATCATCAGATCGGACTGACGGGGACTCGGCCGAAAAATGATGCCGAAGCGGTCGAGGTCATAGCGCGCCGCACCGGCATGCATCATCTCGACCGCACAACAGGCCAGGCCGAACGTCATGGGCCACAGCGAGCCGGTCTTGGCCCAATTGATGACCTTGTCCGCGGTCGTGGTAATGAAACCTTGATTGAGAATTCCGTCGATAGCCATTGATGAAACCCGGTGTCCTTCGGCTGGCCGCTGGGATCACTCCCAGTCGAGCGCGCCCTTTTTCCATTCGTACACGAAACCGACCACGAGAACGGCCAGAAACACCGCCACGGCACTGAACCCCAGCAGGCCCACCTGCTCGTTGGCCATCGCCCACGGGAACAGGAAAGCAATCTCGAGATCAAAGAGGATGAACAGGATGGCGACGAGGTAGTAGCGCACGTCGAACTTCATGCGGGCATCCTCGAAGGCCTCGAAGCCGCATTCATACGGCGAGAGTTTTTCGCTGTCGGGCCGGCGCGGGCCGAGCACGGAGCCGAGGAACATCAGCGCGAATCCGATGACGCTGCCCACGATGATGAACAGCAGGACAGGAAGGTAACTCTCGATATTCATCAGGCAACCTGTTCGAGTCACGTCCCAGGCAAGGGGCTGCCCGAAACGTCATTGGCAAAATTGGCAGGAGCGGACCAGACTTCCTTGCTATGAACGGCAAGCGATACCGCCTGCAGGGCCCAACCGGGGCGGCGCCATGCCAAACCGCTAGTCCACACTTACATGCAAGGATGTATGTTTTTGCGCGGACTGCTGGGTTCATTCAGCCTTGCGAGTCGGCGCCAAACAAAACTGTCTTACCGGTAACTGTCGGACACGCATGTTTCATACCCATGCTGGTCCGACAGAAAGTATAGCGCAAACCCTGAGTCCGCCGAAACGTCACGCCCGGCTTGCGCGCCTGGGAAAACCGCATCGCGCATGGCTTACGGCGGGCTGAACGGGATGCCCGTGCGCGAGGCGGCCCGACGTCAGTCGTACCGGCGCGCCAACCCCGAAACGTCGCCCGTGAATACCTCGGGATCTTCATTCCGGATGGCGCGATACAGGTCGGCGCAGAACGCCGAGACGGGGGTCCGCGCACCGAACTCGCCCGCCATGTCCCGGGCGATGCCGATGTCCTTGGCCATGAGCTCCACGGCGGTGCGCACCGGCTCGTACACGCCCGCTGCCATCCCGGGGCCGAACAGCTGCAAGGGCAAGGAATCCGCAAACCCGCCGGCCAGCGCGGGCGCGAGCTGGCTGACGTCCACCCCTGCTCTGCGCGCCAGCCCGTAGGTTTCGGCAATCGTGAGCACGTTCACGGCCACGATCATCTGGTTGCAGATCTTGGTCGTCTGCCCGGCCCCGGCGGGACCCATGTGCGTGACTCGCCTCGCAACGACGTCCAGCAGCGGGCGTGCCGCCGCCAGGTCGTCAGCCTCTCCGCCTACGAAACAGATCAGCGTGCCCTGCTCCGCGCCCGGCACCCCGCCCGAGACCGGGGCATCCAGCCACGCTGCGCCATTGCGCTGGCGCAGCCGTGCACCGATTCGACGGGCCTCGTCCGGCGCGATGGTGGAAAAATCGACCACGACCTTGCCGGTGGCATCCGGCACGGTCGCGAGCCCATCGTCACCGAAAACGGCCGCCTCGACGGCCGCTCCGTCCTTCACGCAGATACCGACCAGTTCGGAGCCAGCGAGCACGGCAGCGGGCGTCTGGGCCACGCCAGCGCCCTCCGCCTCCAGGGCGGCCGCCTTCGACGGCGTCCGGTTCCAGACCGTCACCCGATGGCCTGCCGCCAGAAGACGGCGGACCATGGGCGTCCCCATGTTGCCGAGCCCGATGAAACCGATATGACGAGGCGCCGCATCCATATGCATCCTTCTCCGACAATGATCGCCGCATCATATCTCGCCGGAATTGGCGCGCTGCGGGATACCTCCCCGCCCCGCTGCGCCGCCCTTCGCCCAGGGGACGCGCC
>NZ_JADGHH010000191.1 GCF_019689535.1 Pigmentiphaga sp. | reverse complement strand
GCGCTTCACACCGTATCATCAGTCGGGCGCCCGGACCGGCGCGACGGAGCCGGGAAGACGCTTTCCACCGCGGCCCCGCCGAGTCCGCAGCCCAGGCCAGTCGTCCGACTTTTTCAGGACAATCGTTCATGTTTGAAAAGATCCTGATCGCCAATCGCGGGGAAATCGCCCTGCGTATCCAGCGCGCCTGCCGCGAACTGGGGATCAAGAGTGTGGTCGTGCACTCGGAGGCTGATCGCGAGGCCAAGTACGTCAAGCTGGCCGACGAGTCGGTATGCATCGGGCCCGCGTCCTCGCGCGAGAGCTACCTGAACATGCCGGCCATCATTTCGGCCGCCGAGGTCACTGACGCCGAGGCCATCCATCCCGGTTACGGCTTTTTGTCGGAGAACGCGGATTTTGCCGAGCGGGTCGAGAAGAGCGGCTTCGTGTTCATCGGGCCCAAGCCGGAATCCATCCGCCTGATGGGCGACAAGGTCAGCGCCAAGCAGGCCATGATCGCCGCAGGCGTGCCGGTCGTGCCCGGCTCGGACGGCGCATTGCCCGAAGATCCCAAGGAAATCATCCAAATTGCCCGCAAGATCGGTTATCCGGTCATCATCAAGGCAGCCGGCGGGGGCGGCGGCCGAGGCATGCGCGTGGTCCATACCGAGGCCGCCCTGCTCAACGCGGTGACCATGACGCGCTCGGAGGCAGCCGCCGCGTTCAACAATCCCGATGTGTACATGGAAAAGTTCCTCGAGAACCCCCGTCACATCGAGATCCAGGTGCTGGCCGACGGGCAGCGCGGCGCAATCTGGCTGGGAGAACGCGACTGCTCCATGCAGCGCCGCCACCAGAAGATCATCGAGGAGGCGCCGGCTCCGCACATTCCTCGCCGCCTCATCGACCGCATCGGCGACCGCTGCGCCGACGCCTGCCGCAAGATCGGCTACCGCGGCGCGGGCACATTCGAGTTCCTGTACGAGAACGGCGAGTTCTACTTCATCGAGATGAACACGCGTATCCAGGTCGAGCATCCGGTGACCGAAGCCATCACCGGCGTAGACTTGGTGCAGGAACAGATCCGCATCGCCGCGGGCGAGAAGCTGCGCTATCGGCAGCGCGACATCGTGTTCCGTGGCCATGCCATCGAATGCCGCATCAACGCCGAGGATCCGTTCCGCTTTACGCCCAGCCCGGGCCGCATCACCAATTGGCACGTGCCGGGCGGTCCCGGCATCCGCGTCGATTCGCATGTCTACAATGGCTATTTCGTGCCGCCCAATTACGACTCGATGATCGCCAAGATCATCGCCTATGGCGATACGCGGGAGCAGGCGCTGGCCCGGATGCGCATCGCCCTGTCGGAGATGGCGGTGGACGGCATTTCTACCAACATTGCGTTGCACCGCGAGTTGCTGCAGGATGCCCGCTTCATCGAAGGCGGCACCAATATCCATTATTTGGAGCAGCGCCTGGCACAGCGCCCGGAATAAGAGCCCCTCATGCGCGAACTGGTGTTCGACTGCGCCGAGCAAATGGCCGAGCCGCTTTCCGACGCCTTGCTGGAAGCGGGGGTCTTGTCCGTTTCCGTGGAGGATGCGGATTTCGGCACCGAAGCGGAAAAGCCGCTTTTCGGAGAACCCGGGCTGGAGCCCGAAACCCAGGCATGGTCGCGCAACAGGATCGTGGCGCTGATGCCCGACGGCGAAGATCCTGCCCAGGTGCTGGCGCTGGCCTGCGAAGCGTGTGGCATCGAAGCGCCGGGCTGGCAATTGCGGGAGGTGCCGGATGCCGACTGGGTTAGGCTGACCCAGTCCCAGTTCGAACCCATCGAGGTTGAAGGCAAGGTTTGGATCGTGCCCACCTGGCACGAAGTGCCCGACGAGCCCGGCACGATTTCCATTCGCCTGGATCCCGGGCTGGCCTTTGGCACCGGCAGCCATCCCACTACGCATCTTTGCCTGGCATGGCTGGCGAATCACCTGCGCCCCGGGGCCACCGTGCTCGATTACGGATGCGGCTCGGGAATCCTGGCGATTGCCGCGCGCAAGCTAGGGGCGGGCGAAACCGTGGGCATCGACATCGATCCCCAGGCCGTGCAGTCGGCCCAGGCCAACGCCGCCGCCAACGGCGTGGAGGTACTGACTGGCCTGCCTGACGTTCGCCAGGGATGGCGCGCCGACGTCGTGGTCGCCAACATTCTGTCGAACCCCCTCAAAGTGCTGGCGCCCATGTTGTGCGACCGGGTCTTGCCGGGAGGGGATCTGGTCTTGTCGGGGGTGCTCGAGCGCCAGGCCGACGAAGTGGCGCAGGCCTATGCGCCTTGGCTTTCCCTGTCCGTCTGGCGGGCGCTCGACGGCTGGGTGTGTTTGCACGGACATCGTCCGGACTGACGGGGCCGCGCCATGGTCCTTGCCACTCACTGCCCCTATTGCAGCACTTCGTTCCGCGTCGTGCCGGACCAGATCAAGCTGCGCGGCGGGTGGGTCCGCTGCGGCGTGTGCAACGAGGCGTTCGACAGCACCGAGTACTTGTTCGAATTGGACCCGGCCGGCGGGCCGCCGCGGCCCGTGTCGCTGCAGGCCGCGCCGGATTCCGATCCGTCTGCCGAGCCGCGTGTCGTGCGCAAGCGGGGAGAGGGATTGTCGCCGGCGGCGGTGCCCGGCGTCCCGGCGACGCCAGGGGTGCCCGAGGACGAATCCTCGTCCGACCGCATTTCTCCTGCCGGCGGGATGGCCCAGCCGGGCTACCCGGCCTCCTCCCAGCCCGGGGTTTCCGCGCCCGCGTCCGACGAGATCCCGGTCGTGTTGCGACCGCGCAGGTCTTCGGCCGCAGGCGAGGCGGCTCCGCGGGCGCCTGAAGCTCTGCCGGATGCCACCGACGCCGTCGAGGATTCTGCCGGCGATGCCCTGGTGGTAGGCGATGCGGGCGACGACCCGATCCCGCGCATCGTGGCCGAACCTCGTTCAGCGTATGCGCCGCCGGCCGACGAGCCGGACTTCTTCGACCAGGACGAGAAGCGGCGCCGCCGGCGCGCGCAATGGCTGTGGGGCATCGCGGCGCTGGCCGCGCTCGTGGTCCTGGCAGGGCAGGCGCTTTGGATGTTCCGCGCCGAGTTTGCCACCCGCGTGCCGGCCGCTCGCCCGTTGCTTGAAAAATTGTGCCAGCGGTTCCATTGCACGGTGGGATATCCGCGCGCGCCAGAATTACTGGTCATCGAATCTTCGTCCATCGAGCCGTGGTCGCCGGATTCCCCCGGGTTTGCGCCGCCTATCTCTGACCCCCTGCTCGATGCCGGCCAGGTGCCCGCCCAGGTCGTCTTGCCCGTGAGGCGGCTGGCGTTGCGGATCCTGCTGCGCAATCGCGCGGCATTTCCCCAGGCGTGGCCGGCCATAGAGCTGTCGCTGATGGATTTGTCGGATGCGGTGGCCGCGCGCCGCGTCCTGCTGCCTTCGGTGTACCTGTCGCCCCAGGACCTCGCCAAGCCGCTGGGGCCGCTCGAAGAACGCACCCTGCGGATTCCCGTTGAAACCATCGACGCGCATGCCACCGGTTATCGCGTCGCTCTTTTTTATCCGTGACCGCCATGGCTCATCCCGAAACCGCCCCCGTCATCATTTGCGGCTCCATCGCGTTCGATACGATCATGGTGTTCGAGGGCAAATTCCAGGAGCACATCCTGCCCGAGCAGGTCCATGCGTTGAGCGTCTCGTTCCTGGTGCCCTCCATGCGCAAGGAGTACGGGGGCTGCGCCGGCAACATTGCGTACAACCTGCGGCTCTTGGGCGGTACGCCCGTGCCCGTGGCCACGGTCGGCGAGGATGCAGGCGAATACCTGCAGCGGATGCGCGCGCAAGGCATCAACGTCGACTGGGTGAAAGTCGTGCCGGGGACGTTCACGGCCCAGTGTTTCATCACCACGGACCTCGTGGACAACCAGATTACCGCCTTCCACCCCGGCGCGATGTCGGCGTCTGCCACGAATGACCTGACGGCGGCTCCCGGCGTGTGGGGCATCGTCGCCCCCGACTCGAAGGAGGGCATGTTCGCCCATGCGCGGCGCCTGCATGCCCGCGGGGTGCCGTTCATCTTCGACCTCGGCCAGGCCATGCCGCTGTTCAACGGCGACGATCTGCGCGACATGCTGTCGATGGCGCAGGTGCTCACCGTCAACGACTACGAGGCGCGCGTCGTCGAGCAGCGCACGGGGCGCAGCATGGCCGAAATCGCGGCCGGCCTACAGGCCGCCATCGTGACGCGCGGAGAGAAAGGATCCACGCTGCTTACCGGCGGCCAGGAAATCCACATCGACGCGATCAAGGCCGATGCCGTGGTCGATCCTACCGGCTGCGGCGACGCCTACCGCGCCGGCCTGCTTTACGGCATTACCCTGGGCTGGAACTGGGAAGATTGCTGCAAGTTGGCGAGTTTGATGGGGTCCATCAAGGTTGCCAGCCGGGGGCCGCAGAACCACGTGTTGAGCCGCGAGGAAATCTCGGCCCGGCTCGACCGGAGCTATGGCCTGAGCCTGCCCCACGCCTGAGCCCGTCGGTTCCCGGCCGTCCCGCAATTCGTTATGCTTTGAAACAACCTAGCGTGACGGATGCCGCCCTCCTGGGCCGCGGGGGCGAACCGGCGGGGTATAAATCCAGTCGAAGGGTTGTACGTGTTTTTGATGACGAGATAGTGCTGCGGCACCTATCCGATTTTTCAGGATGGCTTTATGGATCGATTCATTGCGTCTTTCCCCCTGAAGGCCGGTCGTGGCCGCGCCATGGCCGTTGCGGCGGCGTTGTCTGCCCTGGCCTTGTTGGCCGGGTGCGCGACGGGTAGCAATTCGGCGTCCGTTTACGACCGCAACCAGGCCCAGCGCGAGCAGGTGGTGCGCCTGGGCACGGTGGAGTCGGTCCGGGAAGTCACCATCGATCGCGGGCAGACCGGCGTCGGCACGGCCGGCGGCGCGATCGTCGGCGGAGTGGCCGGTAGCACGATAGGCGGCGGCCGCGGGCAGATCATCGCGTCCGTGCTCGGCGCCATCGCCGGCGGCGTCGCGGGGCAGGCCGTCGAGGGCGGTTTGTCCAAGCGCACCGGGTTGGAGATCACCGTCCGCTTCGAGAACGGGGAAGTGCGCTCCATCGTGCAGGAAGCCGACGAAAAGTTCTACGTGGGGGACCGGGTGCGGGTGTTGAGCGGCTCCGGGGTGACCCGCGTCACGCACTTGTAAGCAATACCGCCAGCGGTCGTTTCCCACTGAAACGGACAGGCCGGCCGGCATCTCTGCCGACCGGCCTGTGTTTGCATCCGGCCCCGGCGCAGTGGCGGCTGGGCCCGGCCTTACAGGCCGAATACGGGTAGTCCGATACGGGACAACACCATCAGCGCGATCTGCGTGATCAGGAACAGGACGAGCGGCGAAAGATCGAGCCCGCCCATTGCCGGCAGCATGCGGCGGATGGGGTCGAGCAGCGGCGCGGTGAGCGCGTGCAGCGCGGGCATGGCCGGGGCGCGCGGATTCACCCACGACAGGATCACCATCAGCAGCGTTACCCACATCACCAGGTTGATTCCCCACTTGAGCAGTAGCAGCAGGGCGATCCACAGCGCCTCGGGGAAGAGCGACGTGGGATTGATGCCGTCCACCATCATGACTGCCGCCAGGTAAACCAGTGCGGTCACCCACGCCGCCACCACGCAGGCCCAGTCTATGCCTCCGCGGCCGCCGATCACCCTGCGCAGTGGCACGACGATCCAGTCCGTGAACTGGAACACGGTGCGGGAAATCGGGTTGTAAGGCGGCATGCGGACGAACTGCAGCCATAGCCGCAGCAAGAGCACCGCGCCGTACAGTGTCGCGAGGATGTTGAGGAGGAATTGGGCAATGTCGCCAAACATGAAGGCTCCGGTTGCGCCTGTTCCGCAGGCGGTAAAACGTCGGGCTCTGATTGTCGCACAGTCGCCTGGAAGCGAGACCCTTCTTCAATGCAAAAACCCCGTCCAAGCTTGCACCTGGACGGGGCGACATCGGAGCGCCAGGCGCTCCGATGGTTCGCTTACGGGCGGCTGCCCGTAGGGAAGGGCCAAGCCGCCGCGGGGTTGAGGGCCGTTTTGGCGCCCGGAGCCGCCGCGGTGGACGGTGCAGGGGCAGGCTTCTTGGCTGCGGGCTTCTTGGCGGAAGCCTTCTTGGCAGCAGGCTTTTTGGCTGCAGCCTTCTTGGTTGCAGCTTTCTTGGCCGGCGCCTTCTTCGCCGCGGTCGTCTTCTTGGCCGCGGTCTTCTTCACTGCAGCCTTCTTGGCCGGGGCCTTCTTGGCAGCGGTTTTCTTCACAGCGGCTTTCTTGGCCGGCGCTTTATTGGCCGCGGGGTTGTTAAGTGCCG
>NZ_JADGHH010000190.1 GCF_019689535.1 Pigmentiphaga sp. | reverse complement strand
CCTCAGCCCCCCCGTCATCCAACGCACGCAGCGAAGCATCCACGCTATGCAAGATGCCGCGTGCGTGTTCCAGGAACCGCCGGCCCGGCTCCGTCAACACGACACCTCGTCCATGCCGGTGAAAGAGCGTGGTGCGCAGCTCGACCTCAAGCGCACGAACCTGGCGGCTGAGCGTGGGCTGCGCGACGCCCAACAAATCCGAGGCATGGATGTAGCTGCCGCTATCAGCCACGGCAACGAATCGACGAATCTGTTCGATATCCATATTTTGCAATTCATTATCGAGCTATACGGATCAAGCATAGCAGCGTTGGCGATTCTAGCGTTGCTCGCGCATCGGCACTGTCTCGATAATCGCCGCCCATAACTACATCCCACTGGACTAACAGCCAAAGGAGACCCGCATGCTTTTTCCCCGGTCGGCGCTGATTCTCTGTGCCCTTGCCTGTGCAACCCCTCCCACGTTCGCCCGTACCTCTGATCCCATTACGGTGGTCGTGCCCTTTGCGCCGGGCGCGAGCGCGGACGTCACCATGCGTGCCATTGCGCAAAAGCTCACCGAACAAAGCGGACAAACAGTCATCGTCGAGAACCGCTCCGGGGGCGGCGGCATCATCGGCGCCGAAGCGGTGAAAAGCTCGGCGGGACGAGGGACGATGCTGTACCAATCGAACATTGGATCGCACGGCATCAATCCCTCGCTCTATGGCGACCGGCTGACTTATGACGCAATCAAGGACTTCAAGTCAGTCAGCCTGCTCTGGCGATTTCCCTCGGTACTGGCCGTCTCTTCCCAAAGCCAAGCCCGGGACGTCGCCTCCCTGATCAAGCTTGCGAGCGAGAAAAACCTGACCTACGGATCGGCGGGTACCGGGTCTAGCGGCCATTTGCTGGGTGCCATGCTCTCGGAAGCAACCGGCAAGCCCATGACTCACATTCCCTACCGCGGCGCAGCGCCTGCAATCGTGGACCTCGCGGCCAACCGCATCGATTTCTTTTTTGTCTCGTACTCATCCATACGCAAGCTCGTCGAGGACGGGCGCCTGCGCGTGCTCGCCGTGGCGAGCGATAAGCGCATGAAATTGCTGCCCGATATCCCTACCCTGGCAGAACGCAACGTCAATGGCGTCGTCGTGGACAGCTGGTTCGGCGTTTCTGCACCGGCGGGTACGGACGACGCAACCATCGACCGACTGCACAAGCTCTTCGCGGCCGCCGCGCGTGACCCCGAGATCGTCCGAAAACTCGAATCGGACGGGGTCGAGGCAGTCGGCAGCACCCCGTTGGAATACGACGCCGTGATCAAGACGGACATCGAGCGCCTGGGCAGTGTGGTCCGGCGGATTGGCGTTACCCCGGAATAAGAGGAACATCGACATGCGACTGCAGAACAAGGTTGCCGTGGTCTTCGGAGCCGGTCCGAACATAGGCGGCACGATCGCCCACTTTCTCGCGCGCGAAGGGGCATCGGTACTCGTGACCGACATCGTGGCTGAAGCGGCGCGGGAAACCGCCGAATTCATCCAGGGCAAGAACCTGCGGGCGGCCTGGGCGGCCTGCAATGCACGCGAAGAAGCGGACGTCGAAGCTGCCATCCGCACCGCGGTAGAAACCTTCGGTCGCGTGGATGTCATCGTCAACATGGCCGGCCGTGTTCATTGGGCCCATACGCTCGACATGCGCCTGGACGACTGGCAAGACGCCGTGGGCAGTTTCGCCACGGCCGGCCTCCTCACCACGCAATATGCGGCACGGCAAATGATTCGCCAGGGCCAGGGTGGCAGCATCATCCACCTGCTCTCTACCGCCGCACACTTCGGCGAAGCGGACGGTGCAGCCTACTGCGCTGCCAAGGCAGCCCTGCTGAACTTCGCCCGATCTGCCGCAATGGATCTGGCCCATCACCAAATCCGCGTCAATACGGTGACCCCGTGTTCGATGGAACACCAGCTCTGGACGTTGATGAAGGACGAAGTGTTCGACCCCAACTGGAAGGTTCCGGATCGCACCGGGTTCTATTCGCGCCAGGAGTACCTCGACCAGCTGCCGCTGCGTCGCTTCCCCCGAGCGTCGGATCTTGCATGGGCGACCGTGTTTCTTGCATCGGACGAATCCTCGTGCATCACGGGAATCGATATACCCGTGGACGCCGGACTGCGCCACAAGTACCCGACCTGGACACCTGGCCGCCACCATCCGCTGTCCATTCAAGACTACGTACGCAAGACCTTCATTACCCGATACGGGGAACCGAACGAACCCCTGACCGAACGCTTCGGGCAACCGCGCAATACGGAGTAACCCCCCATGACCACAGTAACGCCTATGGCGCTCGACGAACGCGCCGAACGATTCCTCGCCCTGACCAAGACCGGCCCTGACACCGACATGGGCAAACTGCTGCGCCGCTTCTGGCACCCGGTGGCACTTGCCAGCGACGTCGGCCCGGGCGAAGCCAAGACCATTACCATCCTCTCCGAAGAACTCACGCTCTATCGCAGCCAATCCGGCACCCCGCACCTGATCGGCGGACGATGCGCTCACCGCCGCACACTGCTGAGCACGGGCTGGGTCGACGGCGACACGGTGCGATGCATCTACCATGGTTGGCGTTTTGACTCGAGCGGAGCGTGCGTGGAGCGGCCCGCGGAAGTCGATACCGGCATGCCGCGCACCCGCATCGCGGGCTACCCCGTTTACGAGTACGGCGGCCTGATCTTCGCCTACATGGGAGAAGCCCCCGTACCCGAGTTCGATTTACCCAGGAAGGCGCTGACCGAGCTGGAAGGCGCCGTCCTGCGCAACGGCGTCGAGCGTTGGGACAACAACTGGTTCCAGCAGATCGAGAACTCGATGGATGCCACGCACGTCAGCTTCGTGCACCACGCGCTGAAGGTAGGGCCATTCGGTGCCGCCGTCACGAACGCAGTACCCAAGCTGGAATACCAGGAAACCCCCGCCGGCATCCGGCAGATCGGACGTCGCGCCGACAACAACGTACGGGTGAGCGACTGGACGTTCCCCAACAACAATCACATCACCGTTCCCGGCCTCAAGCCCGAGGACCCGTGGATAGACGTATTCGTCTGGATGGTGCCGAACGACGACCTAAACACCACCCGCTTCATGATCTATAGCCTGCCCCCAGGTGGCAGCGAGGAATCGCGGCAGCGGTTCGAGCAATATTTCGACACCTATGGCAAGTACGATCCCGCCGCCCATCACGACGAACTGTTTGCGATGCGCGAGTGGAACAACCCGGACGACATGTTCGTGGGACTGACCGCTGCCCAGGATTACCTCGCCATTCGCGGGCAAGGCCGCATCGTTGACCGGACCAAGGAAGTGCTGGGCCGCTCCGACCTGGGCATCGTCACGCTGCGCAAACTCTTCTGGCGCGAGCTGGACAAGCTCCGCAACGGTGAACCGACCAAGGAATGGCGCCGCCTAACAGAAGCAGAACGCCTGCCCACGCAGCCGGGCCTGGCCCAATCCGCCGCGTAACGAGCAGCTCGTATGGATATCCTACCCGCGCCCTACCATCGCGAGCCCGAACTGAATGCACTTCGCGACTCGGTCCGCAGATTCGTCGAACGCGAGCTGATCCCCCTCGAGGCCGAACTCAAGCACCACCCGCGCCTGGACAAGGTCCAAAAGGCGGCGGTGCGCGAGCGAGCACGCAAGGCCGGACTCTGGATGTTGGACATTCCAGAGTCGCTGGGCAGCCAGGGCCTTTCACTGGAAGCCATGTCGGTCTTCTGGGAAGAGGTGGCCCGCGCGGCCGTACTGACCGCGCGCGACCTCGACGTCTTCGGCCCGGTCGCAGGGCCTATCCTGTGCAACCTGCAGGGCGAGCTGCGCCAACGCTACCTCGACCCCGTCCTCGCGGGGGAGAAGCAGGCATGTTTCGCTCAAACGGAACCGGACGCCGGGTCCGACCCCGCCTCCATGCGGACCCGCGCCCGCAAGGAAGGTGACGTCTACATCCTGAGCGGCACCAAGCGCTTCATCAGCCATGCCGACCATGCAGACTTTGCCCAGGTGTTCGCGGTGACCGATCCGGAAAAGCGGGCGCGGGGAGGGATTTCCTGTTTCCTCGTAGACCTCGACAGCCCTGGGATCACGCGGAGCACCGACCACATGATCATGGGCGATGCCCTGGGCGAGATTCATTTCGACGACGTACGGGTGCCGGCGCGGAATTTGGTAGGTGCTGAGGGCGAAGGGTTCGCCTTCGCGCAGCACGCGATCAACCATGGCCGGATACGCCATGCGGCCCAGGCCTGCGGCGCGATGGAACGTTGCCTAGAGCTCACCATGGAATACGTGCGCCAGCGACGCACCTTCGGCGCGCCCATCGGAGAGCGCCAGGGGGTGCAATGGATGCTTGCCGACGGCTATCAAAATCTGCATGCGGCCCGCCTGCTGACCATGGATGCAGCGGCCAAGGCCGATGCCGGCCTCCCCGTGCAATACGAAACGCTGATGGCCAAGCTCTTTGCCGTGGAACACGCCTTCAAGGTGGTCGACGACTGCCTGCAATTGCACGGCGCTACCGGGCTTTCCATTGAGTCGCCCATTCATCGGTTTTGGCTCGAGATACGAAGCTTCCGCATTACCGAAGGGGCAACCGAGGTCCTCAAGACCACGCTGGCCCGCCGAATCCAAGCGTCCCTTCCATGAATCCGAGTACATCCGCTTCTCGCAGCCCGCTGCTCGCAGGAGTCACCGTCCTGGAGCTCGGCACCATGGTGACGGCGCCGCTCGCCGGGCGCATGCTCGCCGACCTGGGCGCGCGCGTCATCAAGGTCGAAAACCCCGCGCAAGGTGACCCTTTCCGCCGCCATGCGACCGGCCACGACAGCCCCCAGTTCTGCGCATACAACCACGGAAAGGAGAGCGTGGCGCTGAACCTGCGCGAAACCGCCGGTCGCGCGGCACTGCTGCGCATGCTGGAATCGGCCGACGTGCTCATCGACAACTTCCGCCCGGGCGTACTGGCACGGCTCGGCCTGGACGACGCCACGCTCTGCGCCGTCAATCCGCGCCTGGTCCGTTGCTCCATCACTGGCTTCGGCCGCGACGGCCCTTATGCGCAGCGCCCCGCCTACGATTCCGTCGCATTGGCCCTGTCGGGCGTGGCTGCCTTGACCGTGGATCCGGCGAATCCATTCTTCAGCGGCCCCACGATCGCCGACAACGTGACCGGCATGTATGCCTGCTATGGCGTTCTGGGCGCGCTCTACCGACGCAGCCAGACGGGGGAAGGCGCCCGCATCGAGATCAACATGCTCGACGCCTCCGTCGCCTTTATTCCGGATTGCATCGCCATTGCCGGGCATCTTCCGGGGCGGATCACGCCCCATACGCGCGTCGCCATCTCGCAAGCATACGCCGTGCGCTGTGCCGACGAGCAGCTCCTTGCCCTACATCTTTCCTCCAGCCAGGATAACTGGCTCAAGCTGCTGGAGGTGCTCGATCGTCAGGAATGGCAGCAAGATCCGCGCTTCGCCAGCCCGGCGAGCCGGGCGTCTCATTTCTATGTGCTCAACGAAATGCTGGGAGAAGCGTTCCGCGCCCGGCCGCTATCTCATTGGCTGAGCGTACTGGAAGCGGCAGACCTCCCTCACGCGCCGATCCGCAACGTCGCAGAGATTGCCGACAACCCTCAACTGCAGCACCTGGGAACGCTCGAAGACATCACGAGCGCCAGCGGTACCTCATATACCGCAGTGCGGACTCCCGTCCTGGTCGACGGAGTACGTCCGCCGATCGGCTCCGCGCCACCCACGCTCGGACAACATACCGAAGCGGTGCTCGCGGAATTCAGTGCGCAGGCACCTGGAGGTGAATGAGATGACGGCTCCCAACGATGCACCCTCCCTGAAAGATTCGATACCGCCGCGCTGGCGCGATGCGAACGTGCTTCCCCTATGGTTGAGCCGCACTGCCCATAAGCCACCGCCGCCGCCCCCTTTGCCCAGCCATTGGGCCTGGGAACGCCTGCGCGGGCTCATCGTAGACGTGCAGCACGAAGTCGACACGGACATGGTGGAACGGCGCGTCCTGCAATTGCTCGCTGCCGACCTGCCGGACTGGAGCCGGGAGGCAACGTGCGGCCAAGTGCTGGGAGCCATCCAGTGCCTGATGCCCGGCGAGCGAGCCCGGCCACACCGGCACACCATGCAGGCGCTGCGCTTCATGCTCGAGGGTTCGGGGGCCGTGACCATCGTCAACGGCAAAGAATGTCCCATGGAATTCGGCGACCTCATCCTCACGCCGTCCATGGCCTGGCACGAGCACTATCACGGCGGCACCGAGCCCGCCTTGTGGCTGGACGTACTCGACGTCCCGCTGCATATCGCGTTGCAGACCATCAAGTTCGAGGCAGGCCCACCCTACGGC
>NZ_JADGHH010000189.1 GCF_019689535.1 Pigmentiphaga sp. | reverse complement strand
GCGGAGGTAAAAAAATGAAGCAAATAATCAAGTTCTTGAAAGAAGAAGATGGTGCTACCGCCATCGAATATGGTTTGATCGCTGGTTTGATCGCTGTGGCGATCGTTGGAGCTCTGTATACCCTGGGTGGTGATTTGAAGGACATGTTTGGAAAGATCAGCTCCGGGGTGAAAGGAGAAAAACCTAGTACCTGATAGGTAAACTTGCTAGCAATGCATTTTTTTTCGCCAGTGGATTTCTTCTTCTTGTTATTTTGCGGAGCAGTAGCATTGGGCGACTTGCTTTTCCGCAGGGTATTCAACTGGCTGTTGGTGGTGGGCATTGCTGGCAATGTTCTGGTGTTGGCCACTGCCGGGCACGACGCTTCGGTTTTTGCCCAGCAGTGGTCAACGGCATCTTTAGGTTTTTTCGCCGGCCTGGCATTGTTCCTCCCGTTTTATGTGTTTCGCGTGATGGGCGCGGGCGACGTCAAGTTTTTCGCTGTCTTGGGATTTTGGTTGGGTTTACCGGGTTTACTGCCGGTGTGGTTGGGCGGCAGCGTGTTGGCGGGGATACATGCCTTGGCGGCGTATTGCGTCAGGAGCGGGCTGACCGGCGAATGGGTGATGTTGCAGCTCGCCCCCGTACAAGGCGCTGTGTCCCGGATTCCAGTCCTGCGTCGGGCGGGCCAGTGGGTCTCGGCCCTGCGCGCCGGGCGCCGGGGGATTCCCTATGCAGCCTACCTCGCTGTCGCGGCGGTGGTTGTCGTGTTGGGGCGATGAAAGTTTGTGGATTGAGTACGAACGCGAGGACGCAGTGGAAACTGACAGACCGGTCGATTGCGCACATGTCGCGCGCGCGGCCGCGCAGCGCTTGCAGCGTGGCGCCTACGCGCTGGAGTTCGCGCTCGTGTTCCCGGTTTTCTTCGTGCTGTTTTATGGCGTGCTGAGCTTTGGCCTCATCTTTACGGTGCAGCAGTCGCTCACGTTGGCCGCCGAGGACGGCGCCCGCGCCAGCTTGCGTTATTTCCAACCGGCGGGGGGCGGTTTCAGCACTGAGCAGCAGCTGCTCGGCCAGTTGGAGCATGGTTGCGACGTGGCCAAGGAGCGCGCCTCGTGGCTGGCGAGCAGCGGCACCGCAGGTGGCGTCGCACCCGTGTGCAGCGCTGCGATACAGGGGCCGTGCCGTGCCGCGGACGGTTCCATCGATACCTCGCAACGCTGCTCCATCGCCTTGGGCGGCGGTGGGGGGGCAGGTTCCGTGGCCTGTGGCACCGCACTGGCCGAACAATGCTCGGTCAGCGTGACGGTGAGTTACGCCTATGGCGCCAATCCGCTCGCTCCCTCGTTGCCGGGTACCGCGTTGTTGATCCCGGACACGATCCGGGGCGCGGCCAGCGTGACGATAGATCCGGCTGTCTTGCGCCTCGCTGCGGGGGGGGGCGGCGCGTGAAGCTTGCTTATGTTTCCTGGGCCGTTCGTCGGGCGCAATCGGGCATCGCGGCCCTGGAGTTTTCTCTCGTCTGCGTGCTTTTCCTGGTGATTTTGTTCGGCATCGTCAGCTACGGCGGCATGTTCGTCGCCCAGCAGGCTTTGTCGCGGGGGGCGGAGGAAGGGGCCCGGGCAGCGCTCCAGTCCTCCCTGGTCTCGCCCAACCGCATTCCTTCGCAGGCCGAGGCTTGTGGCGCCGTGGCCAATTCGGTCGAGTGGCTGACGCGCCATCGCGCGGCATTGGGGCAGGGGCCCGTGCTCTGCGAGCTGCGGCCGCCGCAGGCGTGTACCTACGCCGCCAATTTGCAATGCGCATCGGTGGTGGTGACGTATTCGGACTACTACAAGTATCCGTTGATGCCCGAAATATTGCCCTTGGGGCGTTGGCTAGAAGCCCTGTTCGGGGGTGGGTCGGCGTGGCTGCCGGAGCATTTGTCCGCCGTGGCGACCGTGCAGTTGGGTAAGAATCCGTCGGGCACCTAACCGGGTCTGACTCATGCGTTTTTTTTGAGTATCGAGGCGACGAGCTGATGAACACCGTGACCAAAATCGTTGCTGCCATGTTGGTGCTGCTGGCGGTGCTGTTGGGAGGCTATGCCTTCATTTTGGCGACCAAGCCGCCACCCGAGCCGGCCAAGCCGGCGAGCGAGCCCGTGCCGTTGTCGGAAAAGAAGACGCCCGTGGTCGTGGCAGACAAGCTGTTGCCTGGCGGGGTGCCCATCGATGCGGCCGCGCTCAAGGTCGTCGAGTTGCCCATTGATCCGGCGGGTAGCTATCGGGACGTTTCGGCCTTGGCGGGCAAGATTCCCAAATTCGACATCGGCCCCGGGACGCCCGTCACGGAAAGCAGCCTCGTCAAGGGCTTGACCTTGCTGCTCAATGAGGGCGAGCGCGCGGTGGCCGTGCCGGTGGATGAAGTCGTGGGCGCGGGGAATCGCGTGTCGCCCGGCGATTTCGTCGACGTCTTCTTCACCCTCAAGCAGGGGCAGGACATCACCAAGACGCAGGCCCGCCTGCTGTTGTCCCGGCTGCGCGTGTTGACCTACGGTTCGGCGTCGGCAGGTGGGGATGTCCAGCAGGACAACGGCATTGTCGTGGCGCGCAGCAATAATCCGCCCGCGCCTGCGAAAACCGCGGTGCTCGCGGTGCCCACCGCCGATGTCAACCGACTCCTCCTGGCTACGCAGAATGGCAAGCTGCAGCTCGTGCTGCGCCACCCGACCGACGAAACGGCGCCGGATGTCAGCCTCTTCCCCGAGCCGCCCCCGGTGTTGGCCGCCAAGCCTGGCCTCACCAAAGAACAGCGCGAGGCCTTGGAAAAGGCGGAGAACCAAGCCTATGCGGGCCTGGAGCTTGCCGGCTTGTCGGGCGAGACGGCCAAGCGCCCGGTGCCGGCGGCTCGCCCACGGCAACCGGCGGCTGCGCCCAGGGCGCCGGCCAATACGGTGGAAGTGGTGCGTGGCACCAAGCGGGAAGTCGTCGGGTTTTAACGGGTAGAGCGTCAATGAAGATAAGTCATCAAGGTTTCGTTCGGCGTCTGGCACCCCTGGCCATGGCATTGACGTTGTCGTTCGCCATTCCGGCGGGGGCGGCCGACGAGGCCGGCCCGCGCCAGATATCGGTGGCGGTGCGCGATCAGTACCAATTGACCATTCCCGGCAACCTCGAACGCGTCGCGGTCGTGGATCCGGATGTGGCCGATGTCGTAATCGAGAAAGGCAGCGGCAATCGCAAGGGCGGGGTGCTGGTCGTCGGCAAGAAGCCCGGCACCACCATGGTGTCGGTCTGGCAACGCGGCGAAGCGTCGCCGCAGGCTTACCTGGTGCGCGTGACCGGTGACCTGGCCACGCTGGTAGGCGAAGGCGATGGCGCCAAGGCCCAGGTGTACGGGGATGCCGCAGTGCTGAACGGCCAAGCGCCTTCCTTGCTTGCGCACCGGCGCTCTCTGGCTTCCGCCGCCGATGCGGTCGGAAACGATAACGTGTTCGACGCTTCCACCATCGAGACGGGCGGCGTGGTCCAGGTGGAGGTCAAGGTCGTTGAATTCAGCCGGCAAGTGCTGAAGGAGGCCGGGTTCAATTTTTCGGCATTCAATCGCCGGGGCAGTTTCAGTTTCGGGTTGGCGAGCGACCTGGCCCCCACCGGCAAGGCGTTTGACCTGACGCTGGGATTGAGCCGCGGCAATTTCCTGCTCGATACCAATCTGCGCCTGCTCGAAAGCAACGGACTCGCGCGCGTGCTGGCCGAACCGACCTTGACCGCGCTGTCCGGCCAGAGCGCCAAGTTCCTCGCAGGCGGGGAACTGCCGGTCCCCCAATCCGGAGGCCTGGGTACGACCACGGTCACCTATAAGCCGTTCGGCATCGGGCTGACCTTGACGCCCACGGTATTGTCGAAAGACCGCATTGCGCTCAAGGTCGCGCCCGAGGCCAGCGACCTGGACTGGAGCAACGGGGTCACGGTCAACAACATCCAGATTCCCGCGATCATCACGCGCCGCGCGGATACGACCGTCGAGCTGGGCGATGGCGAAAGCTTTGTCATCGGCGGGCTGGTGTCACGTTCGACCGTATCCAACCTGGACAAGCTGCCGTTCCTGGGCGACCTGCCCATCATCGGCACGTTCTTCCGGAACATGTCCTACACGCAGAAAGAAAAGGAATTGCTGATCGTCGTGACGCCGCATCTGGTCAAGCCCATGGCGCGGGGAGTAAAGCTTCCCATGCCGGGGGAGAACGAAAAGCGCGACACCCCCACCAATGCATGGGGGCATTTTCTCCTGGGCGTAGCGAGCAACGACGAGTTGCCCGGCTTCTCCAAGTGAGGCGGCGAGTATCAGCAGGAGTGAGTTATGAACGCCCCGAGCAAGGAGTTGGCGAGTCTCTTGGATACACGCCGTTTCCTGTTCTTTACCGGCGATAGCAGCTTGGCGCAGCGGCTCGCTGCCGTGTTGCGCCACGACGGCGTGGTCGTCCAGGAGGACGTCATGCCAGACCGGCTGTCGGCGCGCCTGGCGGAGTTGGCGCCGCAGATGGTGCTGCTGGATTTCGGCGCCGATGACAGCGAGCCCGGCAAGCTCGCGCATGCCTCGGAGCTCGCGCGCACGTTGGCGCGCATCGCACCCGCGCTGCCCGTGGTCGCGGTCGGAAGCATGATGCGCCCGCAAGGCGCCGTCGCGGCGTTGCGCGCGGGCGTGAGCGACTTCATCGATCCCGTCAACGAGGGCGAAGTGCGCGACATTGTCCGTCGCGTGCTGCATTCCAATACCGTGAGCACCCTGCCCGGGCGCGGGCAAATGGTGGTGCTGCTCGGCGTGCGCGCGGGCGTAGGCGCCTCTACCTTGGCAGCCCACCTCTGCACCATGGCGCAGGTGCAGGCGCAAGGCGCCGACTCCGAGGAAACCGGGAAAAATCGCCGCTTGCGCGGCCCTGTCGCCTTCCTCGACCTTGGCCTGCCGGTGGCGGACGGACAGCTTTATCTGAACGTGTCGGGCAGCTTCCACTTCGCCGAGGCCGTGCGCAACGTGCGTCGCCTGGACGAGACGCTGGTGAATACGGCGGTCACCCGCAGTTCGCACGGCGTGGCAGTGATCTCGTTGCCGCGCGACTTAAGCGAGATGCGGACCGTCTCCCATGCGGATTCGCTCGCCCTGCTGGACAAGTTGCGCCAGCACTTTGGCTTGGTCGTGGCGGATGTCGGCGGCTTTTCGAATCCCGAATTCGTGGCCGGGCTCGTCAGGGCGGCGGACCAGGCCTGGCTGGTAACCGACCAGTCCGTAGGCGCATTGGTGTCGCTGGCGGACATGCTGCGTGACCTGGACGGCCGGGACGTGGACCGCGACAAGTTGCGCCTGGTGGTCAACCGCTACGACGAGCGTTATGGCATGACCGGAGACCAGATCGCCCAGCGGTTCGACTTGCGGCTGCTCGGCACTTTGCCTGACCGCGTATTGGCCCTGATGAACAGCACCAACCAAGGCCGGCTGCTGTGCGATGTGGCCGACCGCGATCCGTACGTCCGGGCGGTGCAGTTCCTGGTGGATTCCCTGGGGGCCTACGACCAGCCCGCGCCCGTTGGTGCGACATGGCTGTCGAAATGGCTGCCGGGCCTGCAGAAGCGACTGGTGGCCCGATGAACCGAGGGGCTGAATTCGAGCGCATTAGCATGCGGAGAACGTAATCATGACGGCATCGATCGAGTTTGCCGACGATAGTCCGGCCTTTGCCAACACCCAGCGCTTCCAGGACATCAAGGCCGCGGCGCACGAGCATCTGTTGTCCCGCATCGAGGAGCTCGGCGCAGAATTCGGGCGCTGGTCGAGGGCAGCCATCCAGCAGTTCGTGAACGTGGAGGTCGACAGTTTCGTGCGTTTGCGGCGCGTGCCGATCAACGAAACCGAACTGCGGCTGGTTGCCGAATCGCTCACCAAAGAGCTTGCCGGGTTGGGGCCGCTGGAAGATCTCCTTGCCGATCCCTCGGTCGAGGACATCTTGATCAACGGATATGACAACGTTTTCGTTTCGCGTCGCGGCGTGCTCCAGCGCGAAACCTTGCGTTTCACCGACAATCAGCACCTGCTGCGCATCGTGCGACGCATCCTGGCGCCGCTCGGCCGGCGCCTGGACGAGTCGTGCCCCATGGTGGATGCGCGCTTGCCGGATGGCGGGCGATTGAACGTGGTGATCGAGCCGCTCGCGGTCGATGGCCCCATGGTGTCCATCCGGAAATTCCGCCAGGACCCGCTCAAGCCTGCCGACCTGCTCGCCCTCGGTACGTTCAACGAGGAAATCCACCGCCTGCTCAGCTTCGCCGTGCGCGAGCGCTGCAACATCCTCGTATCCGGAGGCACGAGTTCGGGCAAAACCTCGCTGCTGAACGCGCTGGCTTTCTTCATTCCCGAGACCGAACGCGTGGTCACCGTCGAAGACACGGCCGAGCTGTCGCTCAACCATCCGCACGTGGTGCGGCTCGAGGCGCGCC